>NZ_JAHMSC010000007.1:0-301990 GCF_018986375.1 Pseudomonas sp. CVAP#3 | reverse complement strand
CCAGCGGGAGCAAGCTCCCTCGCCACAACTGCGGATGTGCCTGAAACATCGGCTTAAGTGAACAGCATTACGGTTCGCGTCGGGCTTTTCAGCGTTTATTCATAGTGAATCACGATGCCCTTGAGCTTGCGTCTCTGCTCGCTGTGGAGATCCCGGTCCAGCGGAAGCGCAGCGCTGACGTAATCCGAAATGGGTAGGGTCATGTCGTAGATCACCACCACCGCATCGCCGCCGATTTTTGCCGCTTCTTCACGCAGTCTCTGCTCGAACTCGCTGACGGGCGGGGCCGGCTGCGTGCGTGTGTGCAGAATCACTTCACCCAACCGCGTGTACGGTCGTGTCGGCGCGGTACGCAGTATTTGCACCGAGTCCGGGGACGTGGCGGTTGTGTGCTGGGCCCCGGCGTATTCGGTGGTGTGAGCGTGGATACTGCTGCACGCACTGAGTCCGAATACGGCAAGGGCCAGTGCCAGAACTTTGAAGCCGGGCAGGGGAAGCGCGAAGTCCTTATCGCTCAAAGGGCGTTGTAGGGGCTGCACGCTAGTAATTCCTTCTGATTGAAAAAGGTGACCTGTCGCTACACGGCAGGCTCAAATACCGGACAAAAGCATCTCCCCGGGATCAGGAAAACGCCCGTCGACTCTGAAAAGCATAGCCACAATGTTCCGGTGAGCCAGACGTAAATTAGAATTTTGCGCGTGTGCCCCGGTTTTTTTTTGCCATGGCATTAAACCACCGGGCAGGTCATGCGTTTCCAGAGGGCGCCACCTTCGAGCAGCACAGACACCAGGCGCGGTGAACCGAAACAGGAGATTGAACACAGTGAGTAACAGCAAGAGGCAGGCAGTCGCAGCGGCGCTGATGATGTTATCGGCGAGCGCGATAGCTGAGGAGTTGCCTCATGGCTCGATTTTGAACCGGTACGGCGTGACCGCCGATCAACTGCCAACACCCGCACAGGTTGAACAGACCGAGCCTGAACCCGAGAACAGCCGTTTCCAGATTCAGCCGGAACAACCCTGGGTGAAACTGAGCCTGGGTGATGGCAAGCAACCGCCCGTGACCGGCAATATCAGCATCGACAACGCAAATGCCCGGGAATACGAGCGCTGCCAAACGATCAGGGGGCAATTGCTGCGACGCGGCGGGCAGGTCATTTCCTGCGATAACAGTATCCCGGGGCAAGACCCTGCATTGCAGATGCCCTGAGGCTTTCGATCATTTTCCTGTGCGGATGGTGGCGACGTCGTCCGCCTTGACCTTGATCTTGGCGTCGGAAATGTCCTTGAACTCAATGAAACCGTCTGTGCCTTTGGTTTTCGGCGTGTCCTGGGTCAAATATTGGGTGCCGTTCTGCAACGTCACCACCGTTGGCGACGCGCAACCGCCTAATGCCAGCAAGCCTACGATCGCCAAGGGCATGCTCAGAATGCGGATATTCATCAATAAACCTCTCTTACAGAATTCTTTTGATCGTCTCGACGCACAGATGCGTCATTTCGATACCGACCGTTGTTGGTGTCATTCACTCCAGGAAAGTTCGGTTTATGGCGGAAAAAGCCACCAAACCGGCTGATGACGATCAGTCGACTCAAGCCCCTCACCCTAACCCTCCCGAAACGTCGGACCGCCCCAGGGGGCGAGGGGACTGACCGAGGTGTTCTTTCGAGTTACATCGACCTGAAAGTCCGAGTCGAACTCAGGTTTTGAAAGGCTTGGAGATCTGCTCCCTTTCCCCCTCGCCCCCATGGGGCGGTCCGACGTTTCGGGAGGGCTGGGGTGAGGGGTGGATTTCGGATCAGAACAGAGCATCCAGACACTAAATTTCCTCAACTGACCGTCCCTGGCAAAACCGGCCACTGATCTTTTTCCATTTGCCAGCACCGGGCTCAGCTGATATCTGTACGCATAACCAGTATCTGCTCGCCATGGCGCTTTCTATTTGTGACAGTCAATCCGCTCGAAGATCCGTTCTATTACCTGAACAACTTCCAACAAGTGCTCGCCTGGCTTGAGCAGCGCTATGCCGATGTGCTCAGCCTGGAAGAGCAGCAATTCATCGTTGATTTTGGCCAGTTGCCGCGCGCCTCTCAGGCACTGCTGGTCAGGATGGTCATGCGCAAGGGCGAGCATTTTCGCCTCGGCAAGTTGCATTACGCCGAAATTGGCGAGATCGCCCGCGCGGCAGAACCCTTGCTGACCCTTGGCTGGGTTGACGAACAGGCGCCACTTTCGATTGAGCAACTGTTCGAGGTGCTGCTCAAACCGGAAATCCTTCAGTGCTTCAGCACGGCCATCGAACAACCCAAAGCGAAGAAGTCCGAGTGGCTGGCCGCACTGAGCGAGCAGTTCACCGAGGCGCAGTCCTTCAAGACCTGGTGCCCGACGCTGGATGACCGGTTGTTGAGCCTGACCATCATGGATCTGTGCGATCGGCTGCGGCTGATGTTCTTCGGCAACCTGTATCAGGACTGGTCGGAGTTTGTCCTGGCGGATCTTGGGATTTTTACGTACGAGAAAGTCGAGTTTTGCGCCGAGTCCCGAGGCTTGCGCAGTCGTGACGACGTCGAGGCGTTTCTCTATCTGCACGACTGTCAGCTGCGTTTTGAAGCCGGGGAGCCGCTGGAACAAGTCGTCGAACAGATCCGTACATTGCAAACCGCCAACCCCTGGCTTGAGCGGCGACGCGCCAAGCTGCTGTTTCAGATCGGGCAACATTGCGAGCGCATCGCCGATTTCCCGGCAGCGCTGACGATCTACCGCGAATGTGCGTACCCCGGCGCCAGGTTGCGCTTGATTCGGGTGCTGGAACGTTGCGCCGAGTTTCAATTGGCCCTGGAGTTGGCGACCCACGCCGAACACGCGCCAGAGAGTGCCGCCGAGCAACAACAGCTGTCACGGGTGCTGCCCCGGTTGCGGCGTAAACTCGGCGGCCCGCCGGCGCCTCGGGTCAAGACGCGCGAGGTTGAGCGCCTGGACCTGAGCCTGCCGCGAATCGACCCGGCACTGTCAGTCGAGTTCTACGTGCAGGCCCATCTCGATGAACCCACGGCACCGGTGCATTACGTCGAGAACAGCCTGATCAATTCGTTGTTCGGGCTGCTCTGCTGGCCGGCGATTTTCGCACCGTTGCCCGGGGCATTTTTTCACCCTTTCCAGCGTGGGCCGGTGGACCTGCTCAGCGAGGATTTTCATTCCCGGCGTGCCGGGCTGTTCCAGGTGTGCCTGGCAGAACTGGACGATGGGCGTTATGCCGAGACCATCCGCCAGCGTTTTCGCGCCAAATCAGGCGTGCAATCACCCTTTGTGTTTTGGGGCGTACTGACCGAAGAGCTGCTTGAGCAGGCGCTGGACTGTCTGCCGGCTGAACACCTCAAGCACTGGTTCCATCGACTGTTGCTGGACATCAAGGCCAATCGCGCCGGGATGCCGGACCTGATCCAGTTCTGGCCGCAGCACAAGACCTACCGGATGATCGAAGTCAAAGGCCCGGGCGATCGGCTGCAAGACAACCAACTGCGCTGGCTGGAGTTCTGCCACCAGCACCAGATGCCTATCGCTGTCTGTTATGTGCAATGGGTGGAGCACGAGGCGTGAGCTACAGCGTTGCGGTGCGTGCGTTATGTGAGTTCACCGCCAAGATCGGTGATCTCGACCTGCGTTTCACCCCGTCGCCGACAGCCCTGGAGGGCATCGTCGGTCACCGCACCGTCGCCTCGCGGCGCAGTGAGACCTATCAAAACGAAGTGGCCCTTGAAGGCGAATATCGGCAGTTGACGGTCAGGGGCAGGGCGGACGGTTATGATCCTGGCCAGAACCGCCTTGAGGAAATCAAAACCTACCGTGGCGAACTGGAACGGATGCCGGCCAACCACCGTCAGTTGCATTGGGCCCAGGCGAAAATCTACGGCTGGCTGATGTGTCAGAAACTGCAGTTGGCCGAGATCAAGCTGGCGCTGGTGTACTTCGATATCGTCAGCGAAAAGGAAACCAGCCTGGTCGAAACCTGGAGCGCGCTTGAGCTGGAGCGTTTCTTCACGCTGCAGTGCGGGCTGTTTTTGCAGTGGGCCGAGCAGGAAATGGTCCATCGCGAAGCGCGCAATCAGGCCGCGCAGGCGCTGGGCTTTGCATACCCGGATTTCCGCCCGGGGCAACGTCACCTCGCCGAATCGGTGTTCAAGGCCGTCAGCACCGGTCGCTGCCTGATGGCCCAGGCTCCGACCGGCATCGGCAAGACGGTCGGCACGTTGTTCCCGATGCTCAAGGCGTTGGCGCCACAACAGATCGACAAGGTGTTCTTTCTCACCGCCAAGACTCCCGGACGCAAATTGGCGCTGGATGCGGCACAGGTGATCGTCGACAACAGCGACGGTTTACCGTTGCGAGTGCTTGAGATGATTGCGCGCGACAAAGCCTGCGAGCACCTGGACAAAGCCTGTCACGGCGAATCCTGTCCGTTGGCGAAAGGCTTTTACGATCGCTTGCCGGCGGCCCGCGAGGCGGCGAGTCAGGTGACGCTGCTCAATCAGGCGGCTCTGCGCAAGATCGCCCTGGAACATCAGGTATGTCCGTATTACCTGAGCCAGGAAATGGCCCGCTGGGCTGACGTAGTGGTTGCCGACTACAACTACTATTTCGACTTCAGTGCGTTGTTGTTCGGTTTGGCCCAGGCTAACCAGTGGAAGGTCGCGGTGCTGGTGGATGAGGCCCACAACCTGGTGGAGCGCGGTCGGCAGATGTACAGCGCCAGCCTCGATCAATTCGCCTTGAATACGCTGCGCAAAAGCGCTCCCGAGGTGCTGAAGAAGAGCTTGCAGCGGGTCAACCGTGAATGGAACGCGCTGCACAAAACCCAGATCAGCCCTTATCAGGCTTACGCCAAGGCCCCGGAAAAACTGTTGCAAGCGCTGTCGCTCTGCACGACCGCCATCGGCGATTACCTCAATGATCACCCGCAGGGGCTGGACGCTGCTTTGCAGAGCTTCTATTTCGAAGCGCTGCAATTCAGCCGGGTCGCCGAACTGTTCGATGAGCATTTCCTGTTCGACATCAGCAAGCGCGACCTCGGCAACACGCGCAGCCTTTCGCAGCTGTGCCTGCGCAATGTGGTGCCAGCCGGTTTCATCCGCCCGCGTCTGACGGCGGCGCGCAGCACCGTGATGTTTTCCGCGACCTTGAGCCCGCAGCGCTATTACGCCGACCTGCTCGGGTTGCCGGCTACCACGGTGTGGATCGACGTTGAGTCGCCGTTCAGCGCCGAGCAGCTCAAGGTGCAGATTGTCAGTCAAATCTCCACCCGTTTCGTGCACCGGCAGGCCTCGCTTGCGCCGATTGTCGAGTTGATGGCCCGACAGTTCATTGAGCGTCCCGGCAATTACCTGGCGTTCTTCAGCAGCTTTGATTATCTACAACAGGTGGCGCAGCTGTTTGCCGAGACTTGGCCGCAGATCAACCTGTGGTCACAGTCACGCGGGATGGACGAAGCCCGGCGTCAGGGCTTTCTGGAGCAGTTCACGCCCACCAGCCAGGGCATCGGTTTTGCGGTGTTGGGCGGGGCGTTCGGCGAAGGTATCGACTTGCCGGGCTCACGCTTGATCGGTGCGTTCATCGCGACCCTGGGACTGGCGCAACTGAACCCGGTCAACGAGCAGCTGAAGCAGCGCATGGCGGCGATTTTCGGCGCCGGTTACGACTACACCTACCTGTTTCCCGGTGTGCAGAAGGTGGTGCAAGCCGCCGGGCGGGTGATTCGTACCCAGCAGGATCAAGGCGTGGTGATGCTGATCGATGACCGCTTTGGCGAAAGCAAGGTTCAGCAGTTGTTGCCGCGCTGGTGGTCGGTCAGCGGGCGCGTGTGAGACGCGCCGCCGCCGTCAATGCATGCCGACTGTCCGGTCGGCCCGGCGCGAGGTCTGAACACTGCGTGCCTGGTGCACCATGCTGACCAGCTCCGCGGCAAAACGGTGGCAGTCGCCCGGCCAACGTGCGGTCAACAGGTTGCCGTCATGCACGATAAATCCGTATTGCGGGTTTTCTGTCGAATCACGTTGCGAGAATCTTGGCCCCGGCAAGAAGTCATGGACGCTCGCCAATGCGGCGGTGACTTCGGCCTGCACCGTTTGCGAATAGGTGCGGTAGTAGCGGCCGAGCCACGGCGCAGTAAGCCACCAGGCTGGCAGCTCCATGGTGTTGGCCAGCAACGCGGTCACCTTGCGCCCGTGCAGCACCGAAAAAACGTTGTCGGCATCCAGCGTGCGGGCCAGCAGCAAGACACCGTGGCAGACCGCCGCAACCGGTTTCTGTGCATCAAAGAAGTGCCGGACAATCTGCCGGGCGTCTTCGGACTCCAGCAAACTGCGCATGCCCTTGGCGTGGCCGCCCGGAATCACCAGCCCCTCGTACTGCTCGGGGTCTACTTCGGCGTAGGCCATGGGTGATTTGAAACGCTCGTCGGCGGTCATGGCCGCGTAACACTGAAGATCTTCCTTGCGGGTCATCAGCAGCGAGTTCAGTGGCCCGAAACCGATGTCCACCAGTCGCGCATCGGCGTAGGCCGGCAAGCCTTTTGGCGTCGCGAAGCGCACCTCGATTCCGGCGTCATGCAACGCCTGCCAGGGCACACTGCTTTCAGTGGGGTCGTAGTCAGCCTGAGGTAACAGGAAAAGCAGCATGCTCAAAGCCTCGAGTCGTCAGCGCCGGGGATCGTCTATTGCTCTGAGTCTGGACGCAGGGACTGGACTTCGCCAGCCGTTGCCTGCCGATTTGATGCTGGCAGCGGCTCAAGCCTCAGTGAACCGAAACTTGAACAACGTGCACGGGTAGCCGTCGACGGGAAGCTGATGACGAGTGAACTGACCCAGGGTCAGCTCAGGGATGATTTTTGACCAAAACGCCTGGGCCGGCTGATTGGCATCGATATGAAAAATCTGCCACTGACCGGGAAGCTGCTGGAGCAGGGCAGACACTACAAACTTGCCAACGCCGCGGCCTCGATAGCGGCGGCTGACGAAGAGATAACCGATGTTGTACTGCACGTCGTCGAAACGAACTTCGTCGTCAACCGTCACGAACCCGGCGATCTCCCCGTCAACCTTGATCAGGAACGGCTGCGTCGCAGGCTTTCGCCAGTAGTCGAGTTTTGGCTGAATATTGAAAAAGCCATGGGCGCCAAACTCCAGCGGCAGCCACTCGCTGAAATCGTACATATAGAACTGCATCAGGTTTTCGATGCAGTCCATTTCATCCCGTTGTGCGCGGTGCAGTTCGATCGCGGCCATTACCCAAAGCTCCAGACGATTCGATGGCGATGGCCATTAACCTAGCACCTCACGCAAACGATGCCACAACATGCCCAGTGCCAGCAGCGGCGTGCGCAATGCACGGCCACCTGGAAAGGTCATGTGCGGCACTGCGCTGAAGACGTCCAGGCCGTGGCTGTGTCCGGCATGAATCGCTTCGGCCAGCAATCGCGCGGTCCAGTGTGTGACGTTGAGGCCATGTCCGGAATAGCCTTGGGCATAAAACACGTTCGGGTACTGCGACAACCGCCCGACCTGAGGGAAGCGATTGGCGGTGATGCCGATCCTGCCGCCCCATTGATAGTCGATGCGTGCATCGGCCAGCTGCAGGAACACCTTGAGCATTTTCGGGCGCATGTAGGCGGCGATGTCCGCTGGATCGCGCCCGGAATAATGGCAGGCGCCGCCAAACAGCAAGCGCCGGTCTGCTGATAATCGGTAATAGTCGAGTCCGACCTTCTGGTCGCACAGCGCCAGGTTCTGCGGGATCAATTCGGCGGCAGCCTGCGCTGACAATGGCTCGGTCGCGATGATGTAACTCCCCGCCGGCAGCACCTTGCCGCTGAGCCGTGGTTCCAGATCCTCCAGGTGCGCGTTGCAGGCCAGCACCAGACTGCCGGCGCGCACCGTGCCGCCTGCGCAGCGAACCTGCACGGTGCTGCCATGGATGATCTCCAGCACCGGGCTTTGCTCGAAAATCCGCACCCCCAGCGACTCGGCGACCCGAGCCTCGCCGAGCACCAGATTCAGCGGGTGCAGATGACCGGAGCCCATGTCCACCAGTCCGCCGGCGTAGACACTGGAGTTCACAACCTGACGCATGTCTTCGGGCCTGACGAGGCGGGTTGCATGGGCATAACCCTGGGTGCTGAGAGTTTCTTGCTCCAACTGAAACGCGGCAAACTGCCCGGGAGTATTGGCCAGTTCGCAAAACCCCCAACGCAGGTCGCAGTCGATGCCGTGCTCGCGGATGCGATTGCCCACCACCTCGACCGATTCGATGCCAGCGCGCTCCAGATAGCGCACGCCTTCCTGACCGACGTAACGGGCAAAGCCCGAAACGTCGTGGCCAATGCCGCGGATCAACTGCCCGCCATTGCGGCCGCTGGCACCCCAGCCGATCCGCCGCCCCTCCAGCAGAATCACCGAGAGCCCGCGCTGGGCCAGCTCAATCGCGGTGTTGACGCCGGTAAAGCCGCCGCCAATCACGCAGACGTCGGCTTGCAGATCCGACGTCAGCGTCGGGTGTTGCACCATCACGTTGGCGGAGGCGTTGTAATAGGAGCGGGCGTGCTCCGCCGACAGGTTTATAGCGATCTGATTCATTTATTGGACTTCACTTTGCTCCAGGAGCGGGTCATCACGCGCATGATTTCCGCTGTCGGTGTGGTCGAGATATACAGCTTGTCCAGCACCGCCTGGGAGGGGTAAACCTCTGGATTGTTCACCAGCTCCGCGTCCATGAACTGCTTGGCCGCAGGGTTGGGGTTGGCGTAGCCGACGGTGGCGCTGACCTTGGCGATCACCTCTGGCTCCAGCAGGTAGTTGATGAATTCGTGGGCTTGTTTGGCGTTGCCGGCGTCGGCAGGCACGGCCAGCAAGTCGAACCACAGGTTGCTGCCTTCCTTGGGAATCGCATAGGCGATGTTCACGCCGTTCTTCGCTTCCTTGGCGCGGTTTGCCGCCTGGAACACGTCCCCCGAGTAGCCGAAGGCGATGCAGATGTCGCCGTTGGCCAGGTCCGACACGTACTTGGAGGAGTGGAAATAGGTGATGTACGGACGCAGCGTCAGCAGCTTGGCTTCGGCTTTTTTGTAGTCTTCGACATTCGAGCTGAGTGGGTCCATGCCCATGTAGTTGAGCACCGCCGGGAATACTTCGTCGGGCGAATCCATCATCGACACGCCACACTGGCTGAGCTTTTTCAGGTTTTCCGGTTCGAACAGCACGGCCCAGGAGTCGATGTGATCGACACCCAGCACTTTTTTGATCTTGTCGACGTTGTAGCCGATGCCGTTGGTGCCCCACAGGTACGGTACCGAATGCGCGTTACCCCGGTCGTTCTTCTCCAGCAGTGCCAGCAATTTAGGGTCGAGTTTTTTCCAGTTCGGCAGCTGCGAGCGGTCCAGTTTGAGGAACGCGCCGGCTTTGACCTGACGCGCCAGGAAATGGTTAGAAGGCACCACCACGTCATACCCGGTACGCCCGGCGAGCAGTTTGCCTTCCAGGGTTTCATTGGAGTCGAATACGTCGTAGATGACCTTGATACCGGTTTTCGCCTGGAAGTCGGCGAGGGTGGTCGTACCGATATAGTCGGTCCAGTTGTACACACTGACGCTCGGCTGCGCTTGCGCGCCGAGGCTGCAGAACAGCGCGAGCGCTGCGGGAACAACTGATTTCAATAGACGCATTTCGACACCTCTTTGAATGATTGTTTTCGATGTTTGTTGCACTGATCGTTCCCATGCTCTGCGTGGGAACGCAGCTCGGGACGCTCCGCGTCCCAGAAGCGGACGCGGAGCGTCCGTTGAGGCATTCCCACGCAGAGCGTGGGAATGATCTGCGTGAGGATGATCATTCGGTGTGTCAGACACTCAGCAACAGGAACTCGCGCTCCCAGGAACTGATCACCCGTTTGAAGTTTTCGTGCTCGGCGCGCTTGACCGCGACGTAGCCGCGGACGAACTTGGCCCCCAGGTAACGCTCGATGGTCGGGCAATCTTCCATATGCGCCAGTGCATCCTCGATGGTGATCGGCAGGCGCAGGTTGCGTCGCTCGTAGGCGCGGCCCTGCACCGGTGCGCTCGATTCGATGCGTTCGATCATGCCCAGGTATCCGCACAACAGGCTGGCGGCGATGGCCAGGTACGGGTTGGCATCGGCGCCCGGCAAACGGTTTTCCACGCGCATGGCCTCGGGACCGGAGGTCGGTACGCGCAGTCCGACGGTGCGGTTTTCTTCGCCCCACTCGACGTTCACCGGTGCCGAGGTGTCCGGCAGGAAGCGGCGGAACGAGTTGACGTTGGGCGCGAACATCGGCAGCAGTTTTGGAATGTACTTTTGCAGACCGCCGATGTGGTGCAGGAACAGCTCGCTCATCTGCCCGTCGCTGTCGGCGAAGATCGGCTTGCCGGTGGCGATGTCGACCACGCTCTGATGCAGGTGCATGGCGCTGCCTGGTTCGTCGCCGATCGGCTTGGCCATGAAGGTCGCGGTGACGTTGTGCTTGAGCGCCGCTTCGCGCAGGGTGCGCTTGAACACGGTGATCTGGTCGGCCAGATCCAGCGCATCGCCGTGACGGAAGTTGATTTCCATCTGCGCCGGGCCGTCTTCGTGGATTAGCGTGTCGAGGTCCAGACCTTGCAGTTCGCACCAGTCGTAGACGTCTTCGAACAGCGGATCGAATTCGTTGGCCGCATCGATGGAAAACGATTGGCGACCGCTTTCGGCGCGGCCCGAGCGACCCAATGGCGCCTTGAGCGGCAAGTCCGGATCTTCGCAGCGCTGGGTCAGGTAGAACTCCATTTCCGGTGCCACAATCGGCTGCCAGCCCTTGTCGGCATAGAGCTTGAGGACTTTCTTCAAGACGTTGCGCGGCGACAGTTCGATCGGATTGCCGAGCTTGTCAAAGGTGTCGTGAATTACGATGGCGGTCGGCTCGATCGCCCACGGCACCACGTAAATCGCTGAAGAATCCGGCCGGCAAACCATGTCGATATCGGCAGGGTCGAGCAGGTCGTAGTAAATGTCATCGTCGACAAAGTCCCCGGTTACCGTTTGCAACAGCACACTTTCCGGCAGGCGCATGCCTCGCTCATGCAGGAACTTGTTGGTGGGCGCTATCTTGCCGCGAGCGATACCGGTCAGGTCACTGACCACGCATTCGACTTCGGTAATCTTGTGTTCTTTCAGCCATGAAGACAGCTGATCGAAAGGGGCATTCATAAAGACCTCGTGGTTGGTTTTGTCAGCGCCAGAGTCGGTCTCTGCATTCCGTGCAAGCGGCGAGAGACTTCCCCTGTAGCGCGTTGACGACTATCTTGGTCGACGCGTTTCGATCCATCTATCCACTTTAAGCAGAACCAAAGCGCACCAAAAAAGTGCGTACAGGTCATTCCATGACAGAGTCAAATCCCTTGCACGTGCAGGCTTTCAACACCGCTGATGTCGCCGAACAGATCCGCGCGACGCCTGGGTGGGTGCAGCACTATCAGCAGATGTCGCCGGGGCATTTCGCAGGCCTGGTGCGTTATTTGGACCTGCAAGGCGTGGAGATTTACGAGGAGTGCATGAACACCCGCGTCGAGCAGAATTTCAGCGCGCCGCCGGGCTCGCTGGCGTTCTGTTTCGATCGCAGTGACAACGCGCTGTATGTGCTGAACGGCGAAAGTCGCAACATCTGGATCACGCCGGAGAACTATCAGGAAGTGGCCGTGGTGTTCGGCCCGGAATTCGTTCAGCGCAATGGATTGAACATAGAGCGGCTGGAAGGCCTGTTCATGGCGCCGCTCAACTCGCAGCAGAACGCATTGTTCAGCCGCTGGCTGAGCGGCACCCTGACCCGGCTGTCGCACACCATCGACCCGCCGAGCAAGGGCGCGTTGACCCAACAGCTGCTGGACGACTGCCTGTTTATTCTCGACAACGCCTGCGTTTGCCTGGACCGAGGCGCGTTGCAGCGCCGGGCAGGGGAGCGAACGATCATGAAACGGATCGGTGAATGGGCGGCGGATACACCGGAAGAGAACCTCAATTTGCTGGAGCTTTCCCAGGTCGCCGAAGTCTCGCTGCGTCAGTTGCAACACGCGTTCAAAACCTACACCGGCATGGCGCCGACCCAGTGGCTGCGTTTGCGCAGGCTCAACAGCGCCCGTCGTGAATTGCTCAGCCGCACCGCGACCGACACCACGGTGGCCGAAGTGGCGATGAACTGGTCGTTCTGGCACCTTGGGCGGTTTTCCAGCAGCTACCGGGCGCTGTTCAAGGAATTACCGAGTGACACCTTGAAGCGCGCTTGCGCCACTCAGCCGAATGGGCGCCTGCGCCGTTAAAATGTCGGCGGGGTAATCACCCATATCACCACTGCATCGACGTCGCCGGGGTTGCCATAGCGGTGGGGCTCCTGGCTGGAAAAACTGAAGCTGTCGCCTTCGTTGAGCTGGAAATGACGTTCTGCGACCCACAACTCGAAAGTGCCCGACAGCAGATAACCGGCTTCTTCACCTTCGTGGCTGTAGCTGTGCTGGCTGTAGGTGCCTGGCGGGAAGCGTGAATGGAGCATTTCCAGCTGACGGTTGGGTTGCGGGGTCAGCAATTGGTCGACGATGCCGTCTTCGTAATGCACGCTCATGCGGCTGTTCTTGCGCACCACGTAACCGTGGTCTTCTGGGGCGGTGGTGGCTTCGCTGGCGAAGAACCACTGGATGGTCACGCCCAGGCTTCGGGCGATGTTGAACAGCGCGGGGATCGACGGGTAGGCGAGGTTGCGTTCGAGCTGGCTGATGTAGCCTGCCGTCAACTCACTCAGTTGCGCGAGTTCCGCCAGGGTCATGCCCCGACGTTTGCGCAGGCCGCGAATCCGCGTGCCGAGAAAATGCGGTTCGGCGCTGCCAGTGGCAGGCTGTGTCGTACTGTTGTTGCTCATGGTGAATTCCGAACCGGGCTGATGAGCGCAATCCCTGTGGGAGCAAGCTCGCTCCCACGGGTTATACGGACCCGGAGTATAAACAGCCTCAAAGCTCCCAGGCGACTTTCAAGCCTTCATAAATCGCTTCTTCGGCGGTGCGCGGAGCCAGACAGTCGCCGATCCGCCGAAACTCCACCAGACCTTGCAGCTCGAAACCCAAGGTGTCCACCGGCTGATGGCCCTGACACAGCACCAGCGTATCGATGTTTTCGAAGAGCATCGGTTCGCCGCTGGCGGTGTGTTGCAAGTAGACGGTGTTGTCGTCGCAACCGTAAAGCCGCGCATAAGGTGTGATCGGGATGCCCAGCTTATGCAGTTCGCCAGCCAGTTGATCGCGCACGTACAGCGGCAGGTTTTCCCCGCAATGGGTGCCGTTGACCGCCAGTTGCACCTGATGCCCGGCGCGCACCAGGCGTTCGGCAATGCCGGGGCCGATCCAGTCACAGCGCCAGTCGACTACCACCACTGAACGGCCAATCTTCACCTCATCGCGCAGCACCTGCCAGGCGTCCACCACCTGCAACTCACCGCCACGTTCGAACGCCGGCCAGTAGGGCTCGGCGCCGGTGGCGACGATCACCATGTCCGGCCGTTCGCGCGCAACCAACGCCCGGTCGACGCGGGTATTGCGCACCACGCGCACGCCGGCCAGTTCCATCTCGCGCTGGAGGTTGGTGCTGGCACCGCCGAACTCGCTGCGCCGTGGCAACAGTTGCGCCAACAGCACTTGGCCGCCGAGTTGTGAGCTGGCCTCGTAGAGCGTCACCTCATGCCCGCGTTGCGCAGCCACTGCCGCAGCTTTCATCCCGGCCGGACCACCGCCGGCAATCATGATGCGTTTGCGTTGGGTGGTCGCTTGCCGCTGGCCGAACAGCAGCTCGCGACCGGTTTCCGGGTGCTGGATACAGGAAATCGGCAGACCTTTGTGGAAATGCCCGATACACGCCTGATTGCAGGCGATGCAGGCCCGCACATCTTCGGCGCGCCCGGCGTCGGTCTTGTTGGGCATTTGTGGGTCGCAAATGAGTGCTCGGGTCATGCCGCACACATCGGCCTGGCCACGCGCCAGAATCAGTTCGGCTTCCTGTGGCTGGTTAATGCGCCCGGTGACGAACAACGGAATGCTCAGGCTGGCCTTGAAGGTTCCGGCTTCCTTGGCCAGGTAGGCGGCTTCGATCGCCATCGGCGGCACGATATGCACCGCGCCACCCAACGACGCCGAGGTGCCAGCGACGATGTGCACGTAATCCAGCTGCGTTTGCAGCGATTGGACGGCTTGCAACGACTCGTCTTCGGTGAGCCCCTCGGGGTCGCGCTCGTCGGCGGAAATGCGCAAGCCGATGATGAACTGCTCGTCGGTGTTGGCGCGCACGGCGGCGATCACTTCGCGCAAAAAGCGCAGACGCTGTTGCAGGTCACCGTTGTAGTCGTCGGTGCGGCGGTTGACCCGTGGATTGATGAATTGCGCCGGCAGGTAACCATGGCTGGCGACCACTTCGACGCCGTCGAGCCCGGCCTGATACAGGCGCCTCGCAGCGGCACCATAACCGGCGACGATCTCGTCGATCATCGTCTGATCAAGAGCGCGCGGCATCACCCGAAAACGCTCGTTGGGTACTGCCGAAGGCGAATAGGCGACCGCCAGCAGACCATCGCTGGACTCCATGATCTCGCGTCCCGGATGGAATATCTGCGAGAGCACCACGGTGCCGTGGGCGTGGCAGCTTTGCGCGAGTTTCCGATAGCCATCGATGCAAGCGTCGTCGGTCGCCATCAGCACATGCGAGGTGTAGCGCGCGCTGTCATGCACACCGGCCACTTGCAACACGATCAACCCGACACCGCCTTCGGCGCGCGCCTTGTGATAGGCGATCAGTTGTTCGTTGACCAGGTTGTCGGTGGGCATCGAGGTGTCATGCCCGCTGGACATGATGCGGTTTTTCAGGCGTTTGCCACGAATCTGCAAGGGTTCGAACAGATGCGCAAAAGCTGGGGTCGAGGTCGGCATGGTACGGGTACTCCAGGCGGGCTGAAGCCGAAAGGCCGGGGTTTCGGCGTTGTTATTATTGTCCTATAGAAATTTACCGGCAGTAAAAAATCAACTTGTTTTTTTACTATGGCTTGCAGTAGCTTGTTTTGGCGCCCACTCCTGGGCATAGGTATCTACACAACATTGAAATGCGATGCAGGACAGCTCCCGTGGCAGCTACCGAGCCTTGCGGGAAAACCTCGGATCTGACGCTGGAGACTTTTGTCGCTCTTGCTGTACAGTCGTTTAGCCCGCGGTCTTCCCGGCCGCGGCCCCTAACGATTGATCCAGGAGAGTGTCGCGCATGAGTCAGGAAGCCCGTTTTTCCCGCATGGAGCCGGAGTTGCGCAAGGCCAATCTGATCGAGGCGACGCTGGTGTGCCTCAAGCGACATGGCTTCCAGGGCGCATCGATCCGCAAGATTTCCGCCGAGGCCGGGGTTTCGGTCGGGCTGATCAGCCATCACTATTCGGGCAAGGACGAACTGGTGGCCGAGGCCTACATGTCGATCACCGGACGAGTCATGTGCCTGCTGCGCGAGGCCATGGAACAGGCTGCACCGAATGCCCGCGAGCGTTTGTCGGCGTTCTTCCGCGGCTCGTTTTCCGCCGAGATATTGGACCCGCAACTGCTGGACGCCTGGCTGGCGTTCTGGGGCGCGGTCAAGACCGCAGAGGCAATCAACCAGGCGCACGATCATTCCTATGGCGAGTACCGCGGCGTATTGCGCAAGGTGCTGATGGAGTTGGCGCAGGAGGAGGGCTGGGAACACTTCGATGCCGATCTTGCGGCCATCAGCCTCAGCGCCTTGCTCGACGGCTTGTGGCTGGAGTCGGGACTCAACCCGGGGACCTTTACCCCGGAGCAGGGCATGCAGATTTGCGAAGCCTGGGTCGACGGTTTGCAGGCCGGCGGCCGTCAGCGTTTTTGTTTGCAGACGACTGACTGTTGATCGCCCGTTCAGCAATGGATACTCTCTGGCGCCGGTGCAGGAAAAAACTCTAATAAGAAACACGCCTTCGGGCATACGCAGGATTCCAAGCGATGGCTCCTCGGGTACTGATCGTCGATGACGATCCGCTGATTCGCGAACTGCTGCACGCCTACCTGTCCCAGGAAGGTTATGAGGTGCATTGCGCCGCCACGGCGGAACTCGCCGAAACCTTTCTGGCGAGCCAGACGGTCGATCTGGTGATGCTCGATATTCGCTTGCCGGGCAAGGACGGCCTGACCCTGACCCGGGAGCTGCGGGTCCGTTCGGAAGTCGGGATCATTCTGATCACCGGCCGTAACGATGAAATCGACCGTATCGTCGGCCTTGAATGCGGCGCCGATGACTATGTGATCAAACCCCTTAATCCACGCGAACTGGTGTCCCGGGCAAAAAACCTGGTGCGCCGGGTTCGTCATGCCCAAACGCCGCAACCGGTTGCAGCGATCCCTCGGCCGGTCAAGCAGTTTGCCGCCTGGGCGCTGGACACTGACCGCCGACGGCTGATCGACCACGCGGGCAGCGAAACCCTGCTGACCCATGGCGAGTACCAGTTGCTCAGCGTGTTCCTGCGCAACAGCGGCCACACCTTGAGCCGTGACCAGTTGATGGACCAGATCCGCAACCGCGAGTGGGTGCCTAACGATCGCTCCATCGATGTGCTGGTCGGGCGCTTGCGGCGCAAGTTGAACGACGATCCGGCCGAGCCGCAATTGATCATCACCATCCACGGCGCCGGTTACCTGTTCACCGCCAGCGTCGCGGCCTGAGCCATATGTTGCGGCTGTTTTGGCTGATGTTGGCATTGGTGGCCAACAGCGCGATAGCGGCGGAGAAGGTTCGCTACTGCGATTATCCGGTGTACCCGCCAATCTCCTGGAGCGACGGTAAACAGGTCCGCGGCCTGGCCCCCAGCGTGGTGAAAAACCTCTTCGGCCAACTGGGCTACGAGGTCGAGATCGTCGTGCTGGGCAACTGGAAACGCTGCCTGCTGGACGCCGCCGAAGGCCGGGTCGACGTGGTGCTGGCCTACAGTACCGTGCAACGTGAGCAGAGCATGGTTTTTTCGACGGTGCCGGTATTGCGCGAAGAGGTCGCGCTGTTCACCAATCGTCGGCACCCGGTGCAATTCGAACGCCTGGAGGACCTGGCCCATTACCGGGGCGGGCTGTTGTTCGGTGAAAGCTACGGCGTGGATTTCGATCGCTTGGTCGCCCAACACCAGAACATCGAATGGGTGTCCGACAGCAGCCAGAACTTCGGCAAGCTGATTCGCGGGCGCATCGACTTCATCACGTCGGAACGGCGCACCGGGCAGTTGTACGTCGAAAACCTGCCAGGGGCGCTAGACATCGTGGCCTTGCCTAACGCCTTGAGCGTGGATTATCTGCGGGTTGCGGTGTCACGCCGTTCTCCGCTGGCCAGCCGCATGCCGGACATCGACGCGCAGTTGAAGCGGATGGTCGATGCCGGGGAAATCGACCGTTGGCTGAACGAAAGTGAAGTGACCTATCGCGACATGATCAACCTGCCGGCAGATACGCAATGATTCGCGCACGACCCGGTGGACTGTTGCGGCGCCTGCTGCTGTTCATTCTGTTGTTCAGCCTGTGCTTCACCGTGCTGGCGAGCACCGTGCAACTGTATTTCGAATACCGCCGCGAGATGCGTGACATCGACTCGCGCATGGAGCTGATTCGCGCCGGATACCTGGCCAGCCTGGAGCGCAGCCTCTGGGACCTGAACCAGGAGCAGTTGAATGTGCAACTGCGCGGCCTGGTGGACTTCTCCGATGTGGCCCGGGTTCGTCTGACCAGCCCGGACTTCGATCTGCTGCAAGGCAACCAGGACCCGATCGGACCGTTACGCGTCGAGCGCTTTGAACTGGACTATCAACCGCCGGCAGGTCCTGTGCGGCATCTGGGGCAATTGGAAGTCAGCACCGATCTGGGCGCGGTGCATCAGCGGCTGTTCGCCACCGGTTTGACCAGTCTGTTGTGGATGAGCGTGTTTCTCTGCGGGCTGGCGGTGGCCCTGTCGGGACTGTTTTACCGTCTGGTCACGCGGCACCTGCAAGTCATGGCCGGGTTTGCCCGGCGTATTGCCGCCGGTGACTGGCATGAGCCTTTGCATCTGGACAAGAGCCGCGGCGTCAACGAAGACGAAATCGACACCGTGGCTCACGCCCTGGACGATATGCGCCGGGCGATCCTCAGTGACATTGATCGGCGCGAAACCGATCGCCTGGCGTTGCAGGATAACCGCGATGAACTGCTGAGAATGGTCGAGCGCCGCACGGCCAGCCTGATGCGCGCCAAGGACGAAGCCGAAGCGGCCAACCTCGCCAAGTCGCGGTTTCTGGCGACCATGAGCCACGAACTGCGCACACCGCTCAATGGCATCCTCGGCATGGCCGAGTTGCTGCGTGGCGCCAGTCTTGACGAGCGCGACGGCAAACGTCTGGATGCGCTGTACAAGGCCGGCGAAGGGTTGCTGACGATTCTCAACGAAGTGCTGTATTTCGCCCGGCTGGAAGAGGGCGAAACCCACCCGGAACCGGTCGATTTCTCGGTCCGGCACTTGCTCGACGAGGTGCTGACGCTGCTGGAACCGCGTGCGCTGAGCAATGACACGACACTGCATTGCCGGATCGATCCGCAGGTCGCCGACAGGCACCACGCTGCAGAGCAGTTCTTGCGTCAGGTGTTGAGCAACCTGCTGGCCAACGCGATCAAGTTCACCGAAGGCGGGCGGGTCAGCGTCGAAGTCACGTTACTGGCGCAAGATTCGGGGCAAACCGGCCAACGGCTGCGGCTGAGCGTGACCGACAACGGCATCGGCATTGCTCCGGCGATGCAGGCAAAGATTTTTGAACGCTTTACCCAGGCCAGTGAAGAAGTGGCGCAACGCTTTGGCGGAACCGGACTCGGCCTGGCCATCAGCAAACATCTGGTGGAGCAACTCGGCGGACGAATCGGTGTTCAGAGTGAGATGGGGCAGGGCAGCTGCTTCTGGTTCGAGCTGACGTTGCAACCGGCTACCGGCATGATCGATGCGGTACCGAGCAGCGCAGCGGGTCACGTGCTGAACGTTCTGGTGGTCGAGGACGTGGCGCTGAACCGCGAAGTGGTCAGCGGCTTGCTGCAACGCGACGGGCACCAAGTCTGGCTCGCCGAAGAGGCCGAACAGGCGCTGGCGCAATGCGCGAGCCAGACCTTCGATTTGATCCTGCTCGATGTGCACCTGCCGGGTATCAGCGGCGTCGAGCTGTGCAAACTGATCCGCAGCAGCGCCGGGCCGAACCGTCATAGCCGGATTTTCGCCCTGACTGCCAGTGTGCAACCAGCCCTGGTGCGCGGCTATCTGGATGCCGGCATGGACGGCATTCTCGCCAAACCCTTGAAGCTTGAAAACCTGCGGCAGGTGCTGGCCGGGCAGTCGCCCATACCCGAGCCGCAGCAGGATGACGAGGCGATGGATTGGCTGTTGTTGGACACTCACCGGACCTTGCTCGGCGAACAGAAGGTTCAGGGATTGCTCGCGGTGTTGCGCCACTCGATCACTCAGCATCGGGAGGCGCTAACGGACGCCATCGAAGCCGACGATTGCACCGAAGTTGCCCATCTGGCGCACCGTTTGGCCGGCAGCAGCGACTCATTGGGCTTTCGCGCATTGGCCAACGTGCTGCGCGCACTGGAAGAGGCGGCGCTGGTCAACGATGAGTCGGCGTTGCGGGCGCTGGCACCTCAGGTGCACGAGCAATTGCAGCGTTCGCAACAGACGCTGGCGGACCTGCTGCACGCCTGACGTACAAGCCTGACGTACAAGAATGTTACGACTTTTTACATCTTTGATCGTCACGTTCAACTCGAACTTACACGGGTTTCCAATAATCGACGCAACCGCCGTCAGCGCGGTCTTCGAAGCTTATTGGAGATAATAATAATGAACTGCCGTAAAGCTGATCCTTCCCAGCGCCATGACGTCCTGTCATCCGCCGCGCACCTCGCCGACTACTGAGGTGCCGACATGAGCGAAACTATCGAACGCAAAGGCATACACCTGACCCGTGCCCTGAAAAGCCGGCACATTTTCATGCTCTCGCTGGGCGGCGTGATCGGCACCGGGCTGTTCATGGGCTCCGGCGTGACGATCAATCAGGGCGGCCCGGTGGGGGCGATTTTGGCTTATCTGATCGCCGGCTTCCTGATGTACCTGGTGATGGTCTGCCTCGGTGAATTGTCGGTACAGATGCCGGTGTCCGGTTCGTTCCAGACCCACGCCACCAGGTTCATCGGCCCGGCCACCGGGTTCATGATCGGCTGGGTGTACTGGATGAGCTGGGCGTCCACCGTCGGCCTGGAATTCACCGCGGCCGGGATGTTGATGGTGCGCTGGTTCCCCAGCGTGCCGATCTGGTACTGGTCGGCGCTGTTCGTGGTCGTGCTGTTCGGCCTGAATGCCTTGGCGACCCGTGCTTTCGGTGAAGCGGAATACTGGTTCTCCGGAATCAAGGTTGCAGCGATTCTCGGCTTCATCGTAGTCGGCGTCCTGGTGATCTTCGGCGCGATTCCACTGACCAGCGGCGCGCCGGCACCGATGATGAGCAACCTGATCGGCGACTCGTTGTTCCCCAACGGTTTGCCTGCGGTGTTCGCGGTGATGATGACTGTGGTCTACGCGTTCCAGGGTTGCGAAATCATGGGCGTAGCCGCCGGCGAAACCGATCAACCGGAAAAAAGCATCCCGCGCGCCGTGCGCAACGTGGTGTTCCGTGTGCTGATTTTCTATGTGCTGGCGATCGTGGTGCTGTCGGCCATCGTGCCGTGGCAGCAGGCCGGCTTGATGGAAAGCCCGTTCGTGCAGGTGTTCGACATGGTCGGCATTCCTTACGCTGCCGACTTGATGAACTTCGTGATCCTCACGGCAATTCTGTCGGTTGGTAACTCCGGCCTGTACGCTTCGACCCGGATTCTGTGGGCCATGTCGAAGACCGGCATGGCACCGAAAAGTCTGTCGCCGTTGAGCAAGCGCGGCGTGCCATTGCGGGCGCTGAGCATCACCTTGTGCTTCGCGCTGGTGTCGCTGATGACCAGTTTCATCGCTGCCGACACCTTGTTCATGGTGCTGATGGCGGTGAGTGGGATGTCCGGCACCGTGACCTGGATCGTTATCGCACTGGCGCAGTACAAGTTCCGCCGCGCTTATATCCGCGATGGCGGCAAGCTCAGCGACCTGAAATACCGTGCGCCGTGGTTCCCGCTGCTGCCAATCCTGTGCATCGCCTTGTGCTGCTCGCTGTTCGTGTTCCTGGCCATGGATGAAACCCAGCGTCCTTCGCTGTATTGGGGCTTTGGGTTCATGGCGCTGTGCTACGGTGCGTATTTCCTGATTCAGCGCAAACGCCAAACGGTGTTGGCGCCGAGCTTGCCGACCGTGTAACGGCAGGCAGCAAGAAAAAACGCGACAGGCGACTGTCGCGTTTTTTTATGTCTGAAGAACATGCGTGCGGTGTGGTTTTGATCGTTCCCATGCGCCGCAAAGGAATGCCTCTAGGGACGCGGAGCGTCCAGTGACGCGGAGCGTCACGGGCTGCATTCCCACGCGGGAGCGTGGGAACGATCATCAACGATCATCAATTGTCCTGTAGCCAGTTGTTCAAAGTTGTAACAGCTCAGCTGTCGCACGGCTATGCATCAGAAAATAACTCAATAAAAACAATAATTTAAAGAATTTTTAAGGCTGTTACAGCCAATTTCCTCGCAGATTGCCGTCTTGCTGAACAGTCGTTTAGTATGACCTCAAGTCGCATCACCTCATGCCAAACACAATAATTCGAGGACTCGCATGACTATTCAATCTTCTCTGCTCAGTCAGGTCGAAGCGGGCGTTGCCTGGATCACCCTCAATCGCACCGCTCAGCGCAATGCGCTGGACATTCCAACCCTGAAAAATCTTCATGCCTTGCTTGATGGCTTCAATGCCGACCCGGCCGTTCGGGTCGTTGTATTGACCGGCAGCGGCCGCAGTTTCTGCGCCGGCGCCGATCTTGCCGAATGGGCTGAAGCCGAAGCCCGTGGCGCGCTGGAAAGCTACGGCTGGACCGAAACCGCCCACGCGCTGATGAGCCGGCTGTACAGCCTGGACAAGCCGACCATCGCAGCGATCAACGGCACCGCCGTCGGCGCCGGGATGGACCTGACGCTGTGCTGTGACCTGCGCATCGCCGGGCAATCGGCGCGGTTCAAGGCCGGTTACACCAGCATGGCGTATTCGCCGGACGCCGGTGCCAGCTGGCATCTGCCACGGTTGATTGGCACCGAACAGGCCAAACGCCTGCTGTTTCTCGACGAGTTGTGGGGCGCCGATCGCGCCTTGGCGGCGGGGCTGGTCAGCGAAGTCTGCGCTGACGAACAACTGCTTGGCGCCGCCAGTGAATTAGCCGCACGCATCGCCGTTGGACCGACCTTTGCGTTCGCCCAGACCAAAAAACTCATGCGCGAAGGCGCCCAGCGCAGCCTGCCAGAACAGCTGCAAGCCGAGCTGGCGGCGGGTTTGCTCTGCGGTCGCAGTGAAGACGGCGCCGAAGCTTTGCGCGCGGCGATGGAAAAACGCCCGCCGCAGTTTGTCGGCAAGTAGGCCCACGCCGCTCATCTATTCAGTGAACGAACAACAGGTAACACCATGAATTTCCAACTGACCCAAGAACAAGAAATGTTGGTGGACGCGGTCCGCAGCTTTGTCGCCAAGGAATTGTTGCCCCATGAAGAAGCGGTCGATCGCTCCGACGAAGTCTCCCCGGAGCTGGCCGCACAGATTCGCGGCAAGGCGATTGCGGCGGGTTTTTATGCCTTCAACATGCCTGAAGAAGTCGGTGGCGGCGGTCTCGATTACCTGTCGCAGGCGCTGATCGAGCGGGAGCTGTCCAAGGTTTCCTGGGCGCTGCATGTATTTGTCGCTCGGCCGTCGAAAATCCTCATGGCCTGCACCGGCCAGCAAATCAACGACTACCTGTTGCCGTGCATTCAGGGCGAGAAGATCGACTGCTTCGCGCTGACCGAGCCGGGTGCCGGTTCCGATGCCAACGCGATCAAGACCCGCGCGGTACGTGATGGTGATGACTTCGTGCTGAACGGCAGCAAGCACTTCATCAGCCACGCCGGACACGCTGATTTCGCCATCGTTTTCGCGGTCACCGACACCTACGAACACAACGGCCGCAAGCGCAACGCCGTGACCTCGTTCCTGGTGGATCGCGATACCCCGGGCATGACCATTCGCCGCGGACCCAAGTGCGTGAGCAACCGCGGTTACCACACCTTCGAAATGTTCTTCGACGACTGCCGTGTACCCGCCTCCAAAGTGCTTGGCGAAGTCGGCAAAGGTTGGGAAGTCGCCAACGCCTGGCTGACGGCCGGGCGGGTGATGGTCGCCGCCAACTGCGTGGGCCAGGCTCAGCGCGCACTCGACGTGTCGCTGCAATGGGCGGCGGATCGCAAGCAGTTCGGCCAGCCGATCGGCAGCTATCAGGGCGTGTCATTCAAGTTGGCCGACATGGCGACGCAGATCCGCGCTGCTGAACTGCTGACCTTGCACACCGCGTGGAAGATGGATCAAGGCACGATGACCGATGGCGAGGCCGGAATGGCCAAGCTGTTCGCCAGTGAGGTGCTCGGTCGGGCGGCTGATGAAGCAGTGCAGATTTTTGGCGGCATGGGCCTGATGGATGAAGGACCGGTGGAGCGCATCTGGCGTAACGCGCGGATCGAGCGGATCTGGGAGGGCACTTCGGAAATCCAGCGCCACATCATTTCCCGCGAACTGCTGCGGCCGCTGTTGCGCTGATCGCCCCGGAGAATACCCATGTCCCAGACGATTCGTGACAACCTCAAACGCCTGCTCGCGCCGCGCCATCTGGCGTTTGTCGGTGGCCGCAGCATGGCTCGGGCCCTTAAGCGTTGCGCTGAAGGTGGCTACCTTGGGCAACTGTGGCTGGTCAACCCGCAACATGAAAGCCTTGAAGGCGTGCCGTGCGTGCGCAGCATCGCCGAGCTGCCGTGCGGCCCGGACGCGGTGTTTGTCGCGACCAACCGTGAGCTGACCCTGACCTGCGTCGCCGAACTGGCCGCCAAAGGCGCGGGCGGAGTGATTTGCTACGCCTCCGGTTTTGCCGAGACCGGTGCTGAAGGTCAGGCATTGCAACAACAGCTGCTCAAGGTCGCCGGCAACATGGCTTTGCTCGGGCCTAACTGCTACGGCTTGCTGGATTATCTGCACAGCTCGGCGTTGTGGCCGGTGGCCCATGGCGGCAAACCGGTGGAGCAGGGCGTTGCGGTGCTGACCCAGAGCGGCAACTTCGCTTACAACCTGTCGATGAGCGACCGTTCGCTGCCGGTGGCCTACATGGCTTCGGTCGGCAATCAGGCGCAACTCGGTATCGCCGAATTGATGGACGTGTTGCTCGACGAGCCTCGGGTCACCGCCATTGGCTTGCACCTGGAAGGCCTGAAAAATGTTCCCGGTTTCGCTCGGGCGGCGCACAAGGCGCTGGAGAAGGGCATTCCGATCATCGCCTTGAAAACCGGCGTGTCGCAGATCGGTGCCGAACTGGCCCTCAGTCACACCAGCTCGCTCTCGGGCTCCGATGCGCTGTACGACAGCCTGTTTGCGCGGCTTGGGGTGATTCGCGTCAGCGGTCCGGTGAGTTTCGTCGAAACCCTCAAGGCCGCGGCGTGCGGCAAGCTGCCGGCGGGCAATAGCCTGATTGCGCTGGCCTGTTCGGGCGGCGATGCCGGGCTGATTGCCGACTACGCCGAACGCAACGACCTGAGCCTGCCCAAGCTTGATGAAAGTCAGCGCAGCGAGTTGGCCGAAGTGCTGCCGAGCTACGCCAACCTGGTCAATCCGCTGGATTTCACCACCGCAATCTGGGGCGATGGCGAGGCCTTGAACCGCATGCTCGACAGTGCCCTGCGCACTGAAGCCGATGCGGCGATGCTGGTGCTGGATTACCCGGCGGAGTTCACTGGTGAGCGCAAAGAGTGTGACCTGTTGCTGGAGCTGTACTGCCAGGCGTTGGTCCGTCACGGCAAGACCGGTTTCGTCACTTCGGCCTTTCCCGAACTGCTGCCGGCCAGTGCTCGCGAGCGCTTGCACGCTCAAGGTGTGGCGGCGTTGCAAGGTGTGGAAGACGGGCTGGCCGCATGGGGCCGAATCGCTGGCTATCAACGCAATCGCCAGGCACTGCTCGCGCTCGGCGAATCGGCGCTGGTGCCGCTGTGTCCGCAAGCGCTGGACGGTGAAGGCCATTTGCTCAACGAATGGGACTCCAAACAGGCCCTCCAGGCCTTCGGCTTACCGACGCCAAACGGCGTGTTGAGCACCCCGGACCAAGCGCTGAATGACGCCAATGTGCTGGGTTATCCCTTGGTGCTGAAGGCGGTTAGCGCGCAATTGCCGCACAAAACCGAAGCCGGCGCCGTGGCACTGAACCTCAAGGATGGCGTGGCCCTGAGTGCAGCGCTGGAAAAGATGCGCGCGAGCGTTGCTGATTACGCGCCGGATGTACCGTTCGATCAGGTGCTGCTGGAGCCCATGGCAACCAAGCCATTGGCCGAACTGATCGTCGGCATCAAACGTGAAAACGACTTTGGCCTGGCCTTGGTGATCGGTGCCGGCGGGATTCTGGTGGAGTTGCTCAAGGACAGCCGCAGCCTGCTGCTGCCGACCACCGATGGTGCGATTCGCAGAGCGTTGTTGAGCCTGCGCAGTGCCGCGTTGCTGCAAGGCTTTCGCGGTCGTGAAGCGGCAGATCTGGACGCATTGGTGGCGGCGATTCGTGCCGTGGCCGATTACGCCTGCGAGAACGCCGGGCAGTTGCTGGAACTCGATGTGAACCCATTGTTGGTCGGTGCCCACGGCACGACGGCGGTCGATGCGTTGATTCGCCTCGGCCACAAGTGAGGATATGAACATGCAAACCACAACTTTGACCGGCGGCCAGGCCCTGGTACGTCTGCTGGCCAACTACGGCGTCGACACCGTATTCGGGATTCCCGGGGTACACACCCTGGAGCTGTATCGCGGCCTGCCCGGCAGCGGCATTCGCCACGTGTTGACCCGCCATGAGCAAGGCGCCAGTTTCATGGCCGACGGTTATGCGCGGGTCAGCGGCAAACCCGGCGTGTGCTTCATCATCACCGGCCCCGGCGTGACCAATGCCGCGACCGGCATCGGTCAGGCTTATGCCGACTCGATTCCGATGCTGGTGATTTCCAGCGTCAACCACACCGCCAGCCTCGGCAAGGGCTGGGGTTGTCTGCACGAAACCCAGGATCAGCGCGCCATGACCGCGCCGATCACCGCGTTCTCGGCGGTGGCGCTGAGCACCGAGGACCTGCCCGAACTGATCGCCCGTGCCTATGCGGTGTTCGACAGCGAACGGCCGCGCCCGGTACACATCTCTGTGCCGCTGGATGTGCTGTCGGCACAGGTCACTCGCGACTGGAGCCATGAAGTGGTGCGTCGCCCCGGGCGCGGCGTACCGGCAGTGACTGCGCTGGATCAAGCCGTGGCCAAGTTGCAGGCGGCCAAGCGTCCGATGATCATTGCCGGTGGCGGCGCGCTGAACGCGGCGCAGGAACTTCAGAGTCTCAGCACCCGGCTGGCGGCACCGTTTTTTACCAGCGTCGCCGGCAAAGGCTTGATGCCGCCGGATGCACCGCTGAATGCCGGCTCGACCCTGTGCATAGAGCCGGGTTGGCAACTGATCGCCGAAGCCGACGTGGTGCTGGCGGTCGGTACCGAAATGGCCGACACCGATTTCTGGCGCGAGCGCCTGCCGCTGAAGGCCGAACTGCTGCGTGTGGACATCGACCCGCGCAAGTTCAACGATTTCTATCCGTGCGCGGTGGCGTTGCACGGCGATGCGCAACAAACCCTGGCGGCGTTGCTGGAGCGCCTGTCGCCCGACACCCGCGATGCCAGTGCGCCGATTGCCGCAGTCGCTGCATTGCGCGCAGCAGTGAAGGCCGGCCACGGTCCGTTGCAGTCGATTCATCAGGCAATTCTTGAGCGTATCGCCGCCGAGCTGCCGGACAACGCGTTCATCAGCACCGACATGACCCAATTGGCCTATACCGGCAACTACGCCTTCAACAGCCTGGCGCCGCGCAGTTGGTTGCATCCGACCGGCTACGGCACCTTGGGCTATGGCTTGCCGGCGGGCATCGGTGCCAAGTTCGGCGCGCCGCAGCGGCCCGGATTGGTGCTGGTTGGCGATGGCGGCTTTCTCTACACCGCGCAGGAACTGGCGACCGCTGTCGAGGAACTGGACAGCCCGCTGGTGGTGTTGCTGTGGAACAACGACGCACTCGGGCAGATTCGCGACGACATGCTCGGGCTGGATATCGAGCCGATTGGCGTACTGCCGCGCAACCCGGACTTCGCCGCCCTGGGCCGGGCGTTCGGCTGCAGCGTGAGCCAGCCGCAGAGTCTGGCTGAGCTGCAAACCGATTTGCGCCACGGCTTCAAACGCAACGGCGTGACCCTGATCGAACTCAAGCATGCGTGCGCGCACTGACTTCCAAACATTGTTTCGGGGCTTTTTAAAGGGGATGGAACCATGCGCTTTTCCGATCTGACTCAACGTATTGCCGGTGACGGCGCCGCCGCCTGGGATATTCATTACCGCGCACTGGCGCTGCAAGAACAGGGCGAAGACATTCTGCTGCTGTCGGTAGGCGACCCGGATTTCGATACACCGGTGCCGATCGTGCAGGCAGCTATCGATAGCCTGTTATCCGGCAACACTCACTACGCCGAAGTGCGTGGCAAGCGTGCGTTGCGTGAAAGCATTGCCAAGCGTCACCAGCAACGCAGCGGCCAACCGGTTTCGGCCGATCAGGTCACGGTGCTGGCCGGGGCGCAATGTGCGCTGTTCAGCGTCGCCCAGTGCGTGCTCAACCCAGGCGATGAAGTGATTGTCGCCGAGCCGATGTACGTCACGTATGAAGCGGTGTTCGGTGCTTGCGGTGCGGTGGTGATTCCGGTGCCGGTGCGTTCCGAGAACGGCTTTCGGGTGCTGCCCGAAGACGTCGCTGCACGCATCACCCCACGTACCCGGGCGCTGGCGCTGAACAGCCCGCACAACCCGTCGGGCGCCAGCCTGCCGCGAACCACCTGGCAGGCGCTGGCCGAACTGTGCATCGCCCATGACCTGTGGCTGATTTCCGATGAGGTCTACAGCGAGCTGCTGTTCGAGGGCGAACACGTCAGCCCGGCCAGTTTGCCGGGCATGGCCGAACGCACCGCGACGCTCAATAGCCTGTCGAAATCCCACGCCATGACCGGCTGGCGCGTCGGCTGGGTGGTGGCGCCGCCATCCCTCGCGGCGCATCTGGAAAACCTCGCGCTGTGCATGCTTTACGGCTCGCCGGACTTCGTTCAGGACGCCGCCATCGTGGCGCTGGAAAGCAACTTGCCGGAGTTGGCCGCCATGCGCGACGCCTATCGCCAGCGCCGCGACCTGGTCTGTGAATCCCTCGCCGATTGCCCCGGTGTGCGGCCGTTGAAGCCCGATGGGGGGATGTTCGTGATGGTCGACATTCGCGAAACCGGGCTCAGCGCCCAAGCGTTCGCCGATCGTCTGCTCGACCGGCATGGTGTGTCGGTGTTGGCCGGTGAAGCGTTCGGCCCAAGTGCTGCCGGGCATATTCGTTTGGGGCTGGTGGTGGGGGCAGAACCGTTGCGCGATGCCTGCCAGCGGATTGCCCGGTGCGCCAGTGAACTGATGGAGGCCCAACTCTATGCATAACTACACCGCGCTGTTTATTGATGGCCGCTGGCAAATGCCGTCGGGGCAGGGCATCGCCGAGGTGATCAACCCGGCCACTGAGGAAGTGGCAGGTTCGGTGCCGCTGGGTGATGAGCGTGATGTCGAGAACGCCGTGGCCGCGGCACGACGGGCTTTCAGTACTTGGTCGCGGACTCCGTCCAGCGTACGCGCCGGCTACATCCGGGCACTTGCCGAGCAGTTGCGCGCACGGGCCGACGAGATGGCGGCGGTGATCACCGCCGAACTGGGAATGCCGGTGCAATGGTGCCGTTCGGTTCAGGTGGATGGGCCAATCATCGGGCTGGAGCAATACGTCGAACTCGCCGGCTTGATGGACGAAGTGCGCGAGGTCGGCAATTCACTGGTGATTCGCGAACCGGTAGGCGTCTGCGCCTTCATCAATCCATGGAACTACCCGCTGCATCAACTGATCGGCAAGCTCGCACCGGCGCTGGCCGCCGGTTGCACGGTGGTGGTCAAGCCGAGTCAGGAAACCCCGCTGCACGCGTTTTTGCTGGCGCAAATGATCGAGGCCATCGGCTTGCCGGCCGGCGTGTTCAACCTGGTCAGCGGGCCGGGTTCAAAGGTCGGCGAAGCACTGGCCAAACACCCGGACGTGGACATGCTGTCGTTCACCGGTTCCACCGGCGCCGGAGTACGGGTGGCGCAAGCGGCGGCACCGTCGGTGAAACGCGTTTGCCTGGAACTGGGCGGCAAGTCGCCGCTGCTGATTGCCGAGGACGCGGATCTGGCCGCCGCCGTGCGCTACGGCGTGCAGGACGTGATGATCAACTCTGGACAGACCTGCACCGCGTTGACCCGCATGTTGCTGCCGGCCAGTCGTTACGCCGAGGCGGTGGAACTGGCGCGGGCAGAAACCTTGAGTTTGCGCATGGGCGATCCGCTCGACCCGCACAGCTTCCTCGGCCCGATGTGTTCGGCGGCCCAGCGCCGCACCGTGCGCGACTACATTCAGGTCGGCCAGCAGGAAGGTGCGCGGCTGGTGTGTGGCGGCGACACGGCGCAGGCGTTCGAGCGTGGTTACTACGTCAGCCCGACGCTGTTCGCCGATGTCGACAACCGGATGCGCATCGCTCAGGAAGAAATCTTCGGCCCGGTGCTGTGCCTGATTCCCTACACCAACGAGGCGCAGGCGATTCAGATCGCCAATGATTCACCGTTTGGCCTGTCCAGCGGTGTCTGGGCCGGCGGCGCTGAACGCGCCTTGCAACTTGCCCGGCAATTGCGTGCAGGCCAGTGTTTTCTCAATGGTGCGGCGTTCAATTATCAGGCGCCGTTCGGTGGTTACAAACAATCAGGCAATGGCCGCGAATGGGGGGAAGAAGGGCTCAATGAGTTCGTCGAAGTGAAGGCGATTCAGGTGTGATCGTTAATGACTCCACATACCCATTACCGTCTTCAAATACACAGCGTGCAAACGTCCAAGGAATTGCCATGAAAGTACTGATCGTCCACGCCCATCCGGAGCCGAAATCGTTTACCGCTGCGCTGCGTGACGAGGCTGTCGCGACCCTTGAAGCCCAAGGACATGAGGTCCAGGTCAGTGACCTGTACGCGATGAATTGGAACCCGGTGGCAAGCAGCAATGACTTTTCGTCGCGGGAAAACCCCCAGTATCTGGTCTATGCGCTGGAGCAACGTCTGGGCGTGAAGAGCCAGTCGCTGGCGGCGGATATCCAGTCTGAACTCGACAAGCTGCTGTGGGCGGACTTGCTGATCCTCAACTTCCCGATCTTCTGGTTCTCCGCCCCGGCCATGCTCAAGGGCTGGATCGACCGGGTGCTGGTGTCCGGTGTCTGCTACGGCGGCAAGCGCTTTTACGATCAGGGCGGGTTGAGCGGCAAGAAGGCTCTGGTAAGCGTAACGTTGGGCGGACGTGAGCATATGTTTGGCGAGGATGCGATTCACGGCCCATTGCAGGACATGTTGCGGCCGATCTTGCGCGGCACGCTGGCCTACGTCGGGTTCGAGGTGCTGGAACCGTTCGTGGCCTGGCATGTGCCTTACATCAGCGATGAGGCGCGCCAGGCGTTTCTGGAAGATTATCGCCTGCGGCTGGAGCACCTTGACGATGAACAACCGCTGGAATTCCCGCGCTTGTCGCAGTTCGATGAACAGCTGTATCCACTGTATAAGCCAGCCGCTACCGAGGCTTAACCTGATCGTTCCCATGCTCCGCGTGGGAATGCCTCAACGGACGCTCCGCGTTCGGCTTTTGATGGGACGCAGAGCGTCCCCGGCTGCATTCCCACGCAGAGCGTGGGAACGATCAATTTGTGTCAGTCCGCATTATCGCAAGACCGTGTAGCCCTCGACTAACACAGATGAAGGCTGGCGTAACCGTCGTAGCAGCTGCCGAGCCTGCGTTGATCCTTCCTCAGTCGTTCCCCCCATTCGGGGTGAAGCTTGCCTCATCGAGTGGCTGCGCCACGATTGAAGCCTTACAGCGGCTGGCAGTGTGCGCCACCGAACAGACATGGCCAGGTCGCTACTACACTCTAATGGACAGTCGCGGCTACCCATCCTGCTGATTATCAGCTTGCCGCATCGTGTGTATCGCTGGCATTGGAGTACAACCATGACAACTTCATTACGCTCACTTCTGTTTATCGCCCTCACAACCCTGTCACTGGCTTCAACAGGTTTGCTCAACACCGCAAGCGCCGCAACGGCCGCGGACCTGGAACAGGATTCGCGGCATGCCTTGCAAATGCTCTACAAAGCTAATCCGGTGGCCGAGACCATGTCGCGCACTGCCAAGGCCGTGCTCGTATTCCCTAAAGTTATCAAGGCGGGTCTGGTATTTGGTGGCAGTTATGGTGAGGGGGTCATGTTCAGCGGTTCAAAAGTAGACAATTACTACAACAGCGTGACCGGTTCATGGGGCTTGCAGGCGGGGGCTCAGTCCTATGCTTATGCCGTGTTCTTGATGACTGACAAAGCGGTCAAGTATGTACGTGAGACCAAGGGCTGGGAAGTTGGCGTAGGGCCGACTGTCGTCCTGGTTGACCAAGGCGTTGCGAAAAATCTGTCGAGCTCGACATTGAAAGATGATGCTTATGCGTTTGTCTTTGACCAGCAAGGCCTGATGGCGGGCGTCAGCATTGAAGGCACCAAGATTTCGCTGATCAAACGATAAATTCGACAACGTACATCCGGGTTAGAGAGGCTGCCTAAGGCAGTCTCTCCCAGACTTCCGTATTGGCTAACTCGCTGTCGGTCGCATGTTTTGCGTGACCGTTTATAGGGTTCAGTTCATAACTGCCGGCTGCGTCATAGGCGGCCAAATAGCGTACTCCACTTAACTTGTGGAGGTAGCGCATCAAGGGATGGCACTGTGCATTAATACGCTGTACCAGGGCGGACTCGGTCATTGTGTTCATGGTTTTACCTGCTGCAGCGAAGGCTGCTCTGTGGTTATTTTTATTCTGTGCCTGATCGTCGCAACGTTCTGTACGCCATCACACACTGGGCAATCTATATAACGCAAAAAACCTTGCACAAACGCAATAACAACGACCGCGCCGCTGATCAATCAAACACTGACGATATGTGTGTTGCCGTACAGACGGCACCGGGTACTTGCGTCAAGTTAGTAGCCTGCAACGCGCAGATCAAGGTCTCACTGCCTGCACAACATCCACCTACTTGCAGACTCAAGGAGAAAAGCCATGAGCTTGGGAACCATACTGTTGATCCTGCTGATTTTGCTGCTGGTTGGCGCTATTCCGACATGGCCGCACAGCCGAAGCTGGGGCTATGCGCCGAGCGGTTTATTAGGCGTGGTCGTTATTGTCCTGGTTGTGTTGCTTTTATTAGGGAGAATCTGACACCCGTTAATAAGACACGCACACCTCCGTGCACTAGCGCACAGACCCCATCTGGCGACTACGCGCACGCTGAGTGCCAGGCAGATTACTGCTGGTTATTGACCGGAGAAAATATGAAAACCCTTATTTTGTTCAACCATTCACTGACGCTTTCAAGACTCACCCTGGCCCTATTGCTCGGTTTGTCTCCCGTGGTGTTGCATGCAGCCACCGCAGAACCGGTTGACATGTCGGCCGTGCAGTTGGAGCCGCAGGAGCAGAATGGCATCCGCTATCTGACGGGAGGCATCGGCCTGGATGAGTCAAAGGCCTTGCTCCAGACCCAGGGCTACAACCTTCACATGACCTTTTCAACCGGACCTGCCAATCAGTACGTCAGCAATGTCGACGTGGTGATCCAGAGCGAAAAAGGTAGCCCCCTGTTGTCGCTGAGTCAGGTGGGGCCCATCGTGTACGCGCAATTGCCGGCCAACAAATACCTGGTCATCGCCAGTTTGAATGGTCATGAAGAGCGCCACACCATTTCAGTCGGTGGTAAATCCATCGAAACGCTGAACTTGCACTGGAGTGAATAGCGTGCAGCCGAGTATTGCGTACCACGGCACGTTTCATGAGGTGAGGCTGTTCAAGACAGATGACCGGCCTCTCGCTGCCCGCATGCTTGCCGAGCGGTACCTGGCGATGAACCTCAAGGCCCAATACGCAATGGACGTTGCACGGGATGCGTTATGGAGCAACTACGCCGCGGCAGAAGAGCGGGCGCTGTTCGCCGAACAGTTGATCGGGATTGTCAGTCACGACCTGCGCAATCCGTTGGCGGCGATAAAAATGGCTTCGCAATTGCTCGGTTGCCGTGACTTGCCTCCTAAACAAGCACAAATACTCGGCCACATAACGCACGCTGCAGAGCGCGCGCAACGTCTGGTGGCGGACCTGCTGGACTTCACCCTGAGGCAAGTCGGACGAAACATTGCGGTTTCCCTCAAACCGGTTGATTTGCACATATTGGTGGGCGAATGCCTGGACGAGCTGAGTCTGGTGTTCCCTGAGCACACGCTGACCCATCGTTGTGTCGGCCAAGGTCATTTCATCGCCGACAGTGACCGGATCTACCAGCTTATTGGCAATCTGGTGACCAACGCGATTGCCTATGGCACGGCTGAGGGTGAGGTCACGGTGTCTTCGTGCTTCGAGGACCAGGTGATTATTGTCGTGCACAACCTTGGCACGCCGATACCTTCAAAATTGCTCGACAACGTGTTCGAACCGATGATTCGCGGCAGTCACGATAACGCAAAACTGCGCAGTGTCGGGCTCGGTCTGTTCATTGTGAGAGAGATTGTCAGGGCGCATCACGGCGATGTACGGGTGACCTCCTCGATAGAAGGCGGTACCACGTTCACGGCGACCTTTCCCTTGGCACGATAGCCGTGTCATAGCGCAGGCGAGTGGGTGTCGCTATAGCACTCGCATGACGCCGCTTCCAATCCCTTGCGGTCAAGAATCGTGACTTCACCACGGGTGTAACGGATCAATCCACGCTGTTGCAGCGTGCCAGCGGCCAATGTCACGCCACTGCGCCGAACCCCGAGCATGTCCGCGAGGGACATGTGGGTCAGATGAAAGTGATTGGCGTGCGCGCGATCGTGGGTCATCAGCAACCAGCGCGCCAGGCGTGGCTCGATCTCGTGAAAATGGGTGCAGGCGGCGGTTTGAGCGAGCTGCATCATCTGCACGTACAGGTACTGATTGAGCCTGCGCAACAATAACGGGCTCTCGCGCAGCGCGACCTGCAGCTGCAAGCCTCTCATCCTCAGGCACGTGCCGGCGCCTTGCACCACGGCGCGCATAGGGGCGGTATTGACCCCCAGAGCAAGCGTCGCTCCAAGCATCCCTTCATTGCCGATCAGGATCATGTGCAGAGGAGGGTGGCGGTACAACGTCACCACTTCAGCGATGAGCGCTGTTTGCGGGAAATACACATGCAGGATCGGATGACCCGGCTCGCACAGGACGGTGCCAAAGGCCAGTTCGACGTTATCGCACTGTGCCTCCAGCCGGCCGTAGTCAGTCTTCGACAGCCCCTGGAGTAGCCGGTTTTCTATGGGGCGCCCAGACGTAATTGGCATGCGCAGATCCTGTGGCACAGTGGGTCCTGGATGGGCGGGACAGGTGCCGGGGCCGTCTCATGCTTTAAGTGTGGGTGACTCCGGCAGGCCAGTCTGTTCGCTAGAACACGCAGGCACTGGCAGTCAGCGGGTCGGCTTTAGCGGAACGTAAGGCAGCAGGCGCTCGGTTTCTTTTCTGACCACCGCGTAGCACTCGCAGCTCAGTTGCTCGAGCGCGGCCCTGTCCAGCACCTTGATGTGGCCACGGCTGTACTCGATAACGCCCAGGCGTTGCAGCTTGCCGGCGGCATCGGTCACGCCTTCACGACGTACGCCGAGCATGTTGGCGATCAACTCCTGGGTCATGATCAGTTGATTGTCTTGCAGGCGATCAAGGGACAGCAGCAACCAGCGGCACAATTGTTGATCAATCGAGTGGTGGCGGTTGCACACCGCAGTCTGGGCCATCTGCGTGATCAACGCCTGGGTGTAGCGCAACATCAGCAGGAGCATCTCTCCGTGGCGGTTGAACTCATCCTTGAGTCGCTGGCCGGGTAACCGGAAAGCATGCCCGGCGCTCTGGACAATCGCCCGGCTTGGTGTGCTTTCGCCACCCATGAAGACGGCGATACCGATCAAGCCTTCATTGCCGACCACTGAAATTTCCGCCGAGGCGCCGTTTTCCATCACGTATAGCAAGGACACGATGGAGTCGGTGGGGAAGTAGACGTGTCGCAGGGCATCCCCGGACTCGTAGAGCACCTTGCCGAGCGGCAGGGTGATCGGCTCGAGGTAGGGCAGCAAGCGCTCCAGCGATTGCGCGGGCAGGGCCGCCAGCAGATGGTTCTGTTGTGGCTTGGGAGCATCAAACATTTCAGCCACCGTCCATAGGTGAGATTACCCATACCTACAGATTAATCCATGGTGCGCAGCCTATAGTGCTGTTCTACGCCGTTCGTCAGTTTTGATGCGCGTTTACCTCTCTACCATGACCAGACGCCGCCTCTAGAGCCGGCCGTGATACGCCGCTTCGAAAATCTCCGCCGCGCCATTGCGTGTCAAGGGCAGCGGGTTGCCACCAGCGCAGGGGTCGACAATCGCCATGTCGGCGATCAGATCGACCTGCCGATCATCCACTCCCAGCTCAAACAGCGTATGCGGCACGCCGATGTCCTTGCGCAACTTGAGGACGAAGGCCAGAAAGCTGTCGAAGCCTGGGGTCGGCAGACGCAGATATGCCGCCAGGCGGGTGATGCGTTCCTCGATGGCCGGGCGATTGAATTTCAACACATAGGGCATGAACGTGGCGTTGGTCATGCCGTGATGGGTGTCGTACAGGGCGCCCACCGGATGTGCGAGTGCGTGCATCCCGCCCAGACCTTTCTGGAAGGCAGTGGCGCCCATCGCGGCGGCCGCGAGCATTTCCGCGCGCGCCTCCAGATCAGAGGGTGTGCGTACTGCCCGCACCAGGGCGTTGGCCACCAGGCGCATGCCTTCAACCGCAATCCCTTCGGCCATGGGGTGAAAACCGGGGGCGCAGTACGACTCCAGGCAATGCGCAAAGGCATCCATGCCGGTGCCGGCGGTGACCTTTGCCGGCATGCCGACGGTGAGCGCCGGGTCGCTGATGACCACCCGCGGCATCATTTTCGGATGGAAGATGATCCGTTTGGTGTGCGTACGCTCGTCGATGATCACCGCCGCACGGCCGACCTCGGATCCCGTACCCGCTGTGGTCGGCACCGCAATGATCGGGGCGATGCTGCTTTCATCGGCGCGGGTCCAGTAGTCGCCGATGTCTTCGAAATCCCACACCGGCCGGGTCTGGCCGCTCATGAAGGCGATCAGCTTGCCCATATCCAGCCCGCTGCCACCGCCAAAGGCGACCACGCCATCGTGCTTGCCGGCGCGCCAGGCCTCGAGTCCACCCGCCAGGTTGGCCTCGACCGGATTCGGCTTGAGGTCGCAAAACAGCGCCACGCCGAGGCCAGCGGCGCGCAAGGATTCCAGCGCCGCCGTGGTGATCGGTGCGCGTGCCAGGCCACTGTCGGTGACCAGCAACGGTCGCTGGATACCTTGGCTGCGGCAGGTGTCGGCCAGCTCGGCGATGCGGCCAATACCGAAGTGGATGCTCGTGGGGTAGTTCCAGTTCGCGGTCAGGCTCATGGCTCAGATCTCATGGCGCAGATGGAAGGATTTGGCTCGGGTCAGGTGTTCGTAACCGATGCGCGACAGCGATACGCCGCGCCCGCTGTTTTTTACCCCGGTCCAGGCCAGGGCCGGGTCCAGGTAATCGCAGCGGTTCATGAATACGGTGCCGGTGGCGATCTCGTTGCCGATACGTTCGGCGGCGCCGAGGTCGGTGGTCCAGATGGAAGCGCTGAGCCCGAATTCGCTGTCGTTCATCAAGGCGATGGCTTCGTCGTCGCTGGCAACCGGCATGATGCCGACTACCGGACCAAAGCTTTCCTCGCGCATCACCGACATTTGATGGCTGACGTCGACCAGTACCTGCGGCGCGAGGTAGGCGCTGCCTGGCACGTCCGCCGCAAAGGCCTTTGGATCGATCAGTGCTTTGGCACCTTTTGCCAGCGCTTCGGCGATTTGCCCGCGCACGAACTCGGCAGCCCCCGGATTGACCAACGGGCCGAGGGTGGTGGCTTCGTCCAGCGGGTTGCCCAGCACGTATTGGCGGGTCAGGGCGGCAAAGCGCTCGACAAACACCGGGTAAATTTTTTGATCGACATAGATACGCTCAACGGCGCAGCAGCTTTGCCCGGAGTTGAAGAAGCTGCCGTCCACCAGGTTTTCCACGGCATGCTCTAGGTTGGCGTCTGCCCGGACGTAGGCCGGGTCTTTGCCACCGAGCTCCAGCCCGATGCCGAGGAAGAGCCCGGTGGCGGCGATTTCGATGGCTTTGCCGGCTTCGACCGAACCGGTGAAGTTCACTTGCTGCACCCGTCCCGAGGCAATGATCGCCGCGGTATAGGTGTGATTGAGCAGCAGGTTCTGGAACAGCCCTTCAGGCAGGTTGGCGCGGCGAAAGGCTTCGGCGAAACGTTCGCCGACCAGCAGCGTTTGCGAGGCGTGTTTGAGGATCACGCTGTTGCCGGCCATCAGCGCCGGGATGATCGTATTCACCGCCGTCAGGTAGGGGTAATTCCACGGCGCGATAACCAGCACCGTGCCCAGCGGCTCGCGTTTGATCTGGCGTCGAAACCCCGCGACAGGCGCAGGTTCGACCCCTGCCAAGGCTTCAGGTGCAATGGCGATCATGTGCCGGGCGCGTTCTTCGAAACCGCGCAGCTCGCCGGCACCAAAGCGTACCGGGCGGCCTATTTGCCAGGCCAGTTCCGGGACTATTTCGTCTTTCATGGCCAGCATCGCGTCCACGGCAGCACCGCATAAAGCGGCGCGTTCACTCAGTGGCCGGCGCTTCCATGACGCCTGGGCGGCTGCGGCAGCCGTCAGAGCTTGCTCGATCTGCGCCGCATCGGCGCAGTGGCGTTCGGCGTAGACCCGGCCATCGACCGGGGAGATGAGTTGAATCATCGACGTCATGGCTGCCTCGATAATGGATTGCTCAATAGCGCTCAAAGCCGCGCTGCAGTTCCCAGTCGGTTATCCGTCGGTCGTACTCTTTCTGCTCCCATTCGGCGGTGTGCACATAGTGGTCGACCACTTCGTCACCGAAGGCCTCGCGCAACATGTTCGAGGCCTTGAGCGCGGCGCAGGCTTCGCGCAGGGTCTTCGAGACTTCCGGCAAGTGTTCGTCGAGGTAGGCATCGCCTTCAAAGGGTGGCGCCAGGCTGAGCTGCTCGTCGATACCGGCCAGGCCTGCGGCGATCAACGCGGCGAAGGCCAGATAAGGGTTGAGGTCGGCGCCGCCGATACGACATTCGATACGAATGGATTTGCTGCCTTCGGCGCACAAACGAAAGCCAGCGGTGCGATTGTCCCGACTCCAGATCGCCCGGGTCGGCGCGAAAGTGCCGGCCTGGAAGCGCTTGTACGAATTGATGTAAGGCGCGAGAAAACAGGTGATGTCGTTGGCGTATTTGAGCTGCCCGGCCACCCAGGCACGCATCAGCGTCGACATGCCAAACTCGGCCTTGGGGTCGAAGAACAGCGGCTTCTTGGCAGTCTTGTCCCACAACGAGTTGTGGATATGGCTGCTGGACCCGGCGGCGTCATAGCGCCACTTGGCCATGAACGTGATCGCCTTGCCCTGCATCTGCGCGATCTCTTTGCAGGCGTGCTTGATGATGACGTGCTGGTCGGCCATGGTCAGGGCATCGGCGTAACGGATGTTGATTTCTTCCTGGCCCGGGCCCCATTCACCCTTGGAGTTTTCCACGGGAATGCCGGACGCCTGCAGGTGTTTGCGAATTGCCCGCAGCACCGGCTCCTCACGGGTGGTCTGGAGGATGTTGTAATCCTCGATGTAGTGGCCGGCGGTTTTCGGCTTGTGGTAGTTGCGCTCGTGGATGGCCTCGTAACTCTCGTCAAACAGATAGAACTCCAGTTCAGAGGCGAACATGCCGCTGTAGCCGCGCTCACGGAGTCGCTCGATCTGCTTTTTCAGGATTGCCCGCGGGCTGTGCGGCAAGTCCCGCCGATGGTGATGGTCGAGCACGTCGCAGAGCACCAGCGCCGTGCACTCCAGCCACGGCACACGACGCAAGGTGGCCATGTCGGGTTTCAGTACAAAATCGCCATAACCTTTGCTCCAACTGGCGGCGGCATAACCCGGCACCGGCTCCATGTCGATGTCGTCGGCCAGCAGGTAATTGCAGCAGTGGGTTTCTTCATGGCCGCTGTCGATGAAAAACTCGACCTGGAATCGCTTGCCGACCAGTCGCCCCTGCATATCGACCATGCAGACCAGCACGGTATCGATATCGCCTGCGCTAGCGGCGAGTTTCAGTTCTTCGAAGCTGAGAAGGGGCTCGGTCATCACGTCAGTCCTGCGTGAATGGTTTGGGCCTGTCTGAAATAGCTGTTGCAGACGCTCTTCAGAAAAACCCAAAACCTGCAGGCGCGAGCATCGTGAGCAATGAGCTGCTGAAAGCTTAGCCTACTGCTGCCGGGCGCACGTCCTGGTGAGCGGATCCCGACGAATCACCAGCAGATCCAGCAGCTAAAATGAGACTCAAGAGGGAGTGGCACTATGAGTGAGTTCGTCAAGGTCGCCTGCGTGGGGGATATCGAACCGGGTAACGGCATAACCGTGAACCTTGGGGGCACGCCCGTCGCGCTGTTCAATGTCGATGGCCAGTACTTCGCCATCCACAACACCTGCCCGCACGAAGACGGTTCGCTGGGGGACGGAATCCTGTGCGACAACGTGGTGATTTGCCCGGTCCACGCCTACGAGTTCGACGTGACCAGCGGCGAATGCCTCACAGAACCGGCTTACCAGGTCGAACAGTTCGAGGTCCGGGTGGACGGTAACGACATCCTGTTACGGCAATCGTCGGATGTTTGAACGCCAGGGATGCGCTCGGGTCGTAAGGAACAGGGAAGGAGTATAGTTAAACGATCACATCATCCTGCCAACAGCAGGAGGCATCCGCGATGAGCACTGACAATGTGAGTATCCGCGAACTCAGCAACCGGGCCTACAAGTACGGCTTTGTCTCTGATTTTGAGAGCGACGCGGCCCCGCGCGGGCTCAACGAAGACCTCATCCGCCTGATCTCGACGAAGAAGAACGAGCCGCAGTGGCTGCTCGACTGGCGCCTGAAGGCGTATCGCCACTGGCTGACAATGCGCGAGCCTACCTGGCAGAACGTCCATTACGCGCCCATCGACTACCAGGACATCATCTATTACTCGGCGCCCAAGCCGAAAACACCGGGCCCCAATAGTCTTGATGAGGTCGATCCGGAGCTGCGCGAGATGTTTGGAAAACTCGGCATCTCGCTCGCCGAGCAGGGGCGCCTGACCGGCGTTGCGGTGGATGCTGTAGTCGACTCGGTCTCGGTCGCGACCACCTTCAAGCACAAACTCGCCGAAGTCGGGGTGATCTTCTGCTCCTTCTCCGAAGCCGTGCAAAACCATCCGGAGCTGGTGCGCAAGTACCTCGGTTCGGTGGTGCCCTACAGCGACAACTTCTTCGCCACACTGAACTCGGCGGTGTTTTCCGACGGTTCCTTCTGCTACGTGCCCAAGGGCGTGCGTTGCCCAATGGAACTGTCGACCTACTTTCGCATCAACGCCGCAGACACCGGTCAGTTCGAGCGTACCCTGATCGTCGCAGAGGAGGGCGCCTATGTGAGCTACCTCGAGGGCTGCACCGCACCCATGCGCGACAATAACCAGCTGCACGCGGCGGTGGTCGAGCTGGTTGCGCTGGATAACGCCCAGATCAAGTACGCCACGGTGCAGAACTGGTACCCCGGCGATACCGAAGGACGTGGCGGTATCTTCAATTTCGTCACCAAACGCGGCAAATGTGCAGGCGCGCACTCGAAGATATCCTGGACTCAGGTCGAAACCGGCTCCGCGATCACCTGGAAATACCCGGGAGTGATTCTCCAGGGCGATTATTCGGTCGGCGAGTTCTATTCAGTCGCCCTGACGGCCAATCACCAACAGGCGGACACCGGCACCAAGATGATCCACATCGGCCGGCACACGCGCAGCACCATTCTGTCCAAGGGAATCTCCGCCGGCCATGGACAGAACACCTACCGCGGCCTGGTGAAAATCCAGAAAGCCGCGACCGGCGCCCGCAACCATACGCAGTGTGACTCGCTGCTGCTGGGCAGCGAGTGTGGCGCGCACACGTTTCCTTATATCGACGTGAAGAACCCCAGCGCCCAGGTCGAGCATGAGGCCTCGACGTCGAAGATCAGCGACGAGCAGCTGTTTTACTGCCGGCAACGCGGCATCAGCGCAGAGGACGCGGTGCCGATGATCGTCAACGGCTTCTGCCGCGAAGTGCTCAAGGAGCTGCCGATGGAGTTCGCGGTAGAAGCCCAGAAACTGCTGGGCGTGAGCCTGGAGGGCTGCGTGGGCTGAGGCCCGGGGTGGGAGCATGCTCGAAATCAATGATCTGCACGCCAGCGTCGACGGCCGTGAAATCCTGCGGGGCATCACGCTGCGGGTGGAAGCGGGCGAGGTGCACGCGATCATGGGGCCGAACGGCTCCGGCAAGAGCACGCTGGCCCAGGTCCTCGCGGGTCTTGAGACTTACGAGGTCAGCGGCGAGGTGCTGTATGACGGCCAGGACCTGCTCGCCATGCCGCCGGAAGCGCGGGCGGTCGCCGGGATTTTCCTCGCGTTCCAGTACCCGGTGGAAATCCCCGGCGTCGGCAACCTCTACTTTCTGCGCACGGCCCTCAATGCCGTGCGCAAGCAGCGCGGGCTCGAAGAGCTCGATGCGCTGGATTTCCTTGAGCTCGCCAAGGAGCGCATGACGCTGGTCGAGATGGACCAGAGCTTCATGAACCGCTCGCTCAACGTCGATTTCTCGGGCGGCGAGAAGAAGCGCAACGAAATTTTCCAGATGGCGATTCTCGAACCCCGGCTGGCGATCCTCGACGAGACTGACTCGGGCCTCGACATCGATGCGCTGCGGACAGTCGCAGCTGGCGTCAATGCGCTACGCAGCAAGGATCGCGCGCTGCTGGTGATCACCCACTATCAACGACTGCTCGACTACATCGTCCCGGATCACGTGCACGTCATGGCCAACGGGCGGATCGTCCAGTCCGGTGGCAAGGAGCTGGCCATCGAGCTGGAAAAGCACGGCTATGCGAGCTATGAGCAGGATTCTGCAGCGCCCGGAGCCAGGCCATGAACAGCGCGGCGTTCCTCTCGCAGCTCACCCCCGATTTTGACGCCCGGCGTCCGGCCTGGCTGCAAGCGTTGCGCCGCGCCGCGTTCCAGTGGGTGACCGACCAAGGTTTTCCGACGGCCAAGGACGAAGCCTGGAAGCACACGCGAGTCGCGCCGATCCTGGAGATTCCTTTCCTGCTGGCCGAATCGGCCGTGAGTCAGGCCCTGTCCGCCGTCGACATCGAACGACTCGCCGGCAACTACGGCGGCGTGCAAATGGTCTTCGTCAACGGCTATTTCGCAGCAGATCTGTCGGCACTTGAAGGACTACCGCAGGGCGTAAAGGTGTGCGCATTTGCACCGTTGCTGAACGCTGACAACGAAGCGCTCGAAAGCTTGTTCGCCCACGCGTTTCGCTCACAACCACAAGCCTTTACCGCACTGAATGCGGCGTTTGCCGAGGACGGGGCGTTGGTGCAGATTCCTGCCCACACGACGCTCGACACCCCGATCCATCTGGTGTTTCTCTCGACATCAGACGCCACGCCACGGGTGACCCATCCGCGTGTCCTGGTGCAGATGGGGGCAGGGAGCCGGGCGATTCTGGTGCAAAGCCACGTCGGCAGCGGGGAAGAGGTCTACCTGAGTAACGCGGTCAGCGAGGTGCTGCTTGACGCTGACGCTACGCTCGAGCATTACACGTTGCAGAACGAGAGCACGGCGGCCTTCCACGTCGCGCTGCTCAGCGTGCGCCAGGCTCAGGGCAGTCACTTCATAGCGCATTCCCTGGCACTGGGTTCGAAACTGGCAAGGCAGGAGCTGCGCGTTGTACTCGAAGGCCCCGGTGCGGAGGTTGTGCTGAACGGTCTGTACCTGCCGCGAGGCCAGCAGCACCTGGACAATCAGACGACCATCGAGCATCGGGCACCGCGTTGCACCAGCCGCGAACGCTATAAAGGCGTGATCGATGAGCATGGGCATGGAATCTTTGACGGACGGATCATCGTACGCCCAGGAGCAATGAAGACCGATGCCAGCCAGACCAACAAGAATCTGTTGTTGTCGACGTCGGCCCAGGTCAACTCTCAACCACGACTGGAGATTTTCGCCGATGACGTCAAGTGCGCTCACGGTGCCGCCGTCGGTCAACTGGATGAACAAGCTATTTTCTACCTGCGCTCACGGGGGATTCCGCTGGCGGCAGCGCGGTCGCTGCTGACCTTTGCGTTTGTCAGCGAGATGCTTGAGCTCATTGAGCTGGAGCCGTTTCGCGAGCATGTGCAGCGACTGGTCACCGCGCAACTGCGGGGACGGGAGGTGTTGGCATGAGCGACCTCGAAAACCGCCTTCAAGGGCTATCGAAACCGCTACACCTTACGCCAGGCTATGACGTCGAACGTGTGCGCCAGGCGTTCCCGATTCTTGCGGAGACGATCTACGGCAAGCCGCTGATTTACCTCGACAGTGCCGCGACCAGCCAGAAGCCGCAGGCGGTCATCGATGCCATGTCGCACTTCTTTTCAAAGGAGAACGCCAACGTACACCGCGGAGTGCATTACCTCTCGGTGCGCGCCACCGAGGAGTATGAGAAGGCTCGGGCCAAGGTCCAGGGTTTCCTCAATGCCGAGTCCGTCGAAGAGATCGTCTTCGTCCGCGGCACGACCGAAGCGGTCAATCTCGTGGCGCAAACCTATGGCAAGACTCAGCTCCGAACAGGCGATGAGGTGCTGATCACGGCCATGGAGCACCATTCGAATATCGTGCCGTGGCAGATGCTCTGCGAGCAGACCGGCGCGCGGCTGCGGGTGGCACCGATCAATGACGCCGGCGAACTGCTGCTCGATGAGCTGGAACGGCTGATCGGGCCCCGGACCCGTCTGGTCGCCGTCACTCATGTCTCAAATGTGCTCGGTACCATCAACCCGATCCGGCGCATTGTCGAACTCGCCCACGCGCGGGGCGTACGCGTGCTGGTCGACGGCGCCCAGGCGGCTCCGCACCTCAAGGTCGACGTGCGAGCGCTGGGCTGCGATTTCTACGCCTTGTCCGGCCACAAGATGTACGGCCCCACGGGTATCGGCGTGCTCTATGGCCGTCACGAGTTGCTCGAAAGCATGCCGCCTTATCAGGGCGGCGGCGACATGATTCTCTCGGTCAGCTTCGAGAAAACCGTCTACAACAAACCGCCGTACAAGTTTGAAGCGGGGACCCCGAACATGGCCGGCGCTATCGGCCTTGGTGCGGCGATCGACTTTCTCGCTGAACTGGGTCCGGAGGCGATTGCGGCTCATGAGCAGGTCGTGCAGACCTACGCACTGAAGGCGCTGGCGACAGTGTCCGGCCTGCGGTTGATCGGTACGGCAGCAGAAAAGGTTGGGGTCCTTTCGTTTGTCCTCGAGGGCATCCACCCGCACGATATCGGCACTATCCTTGACCGCGAAGGGATCGCGATTCGCACCGGGCACCACTGCGCACAGCCCTTGATGAACCGTTTCGGCGTGCCCGCCACCGCTCGCGCGTCGCTCGGCTGCTACAGCACCGAGCGTGATATCGATGCGCTGGTGGCGGGGCTGGCCAAAGTTCAGGAGGTGTTCCGATGAGTGGCGACGAACTGCGCGACCTCTACCAGGACGTGATCATCGACCACGGCAAGCGGCCGCGTAACTTTCACCCGCTTGCGGACGCAACCTGTACGGCGGAGGGTTTCAATCCGCTGTGCGGCGATCAGTTGAAGATTTATCTCCGGCTGGCGAACGGGGTGATCGAGGACATCAGTTTTCAGGGGGTTGGCTGCGCCATCTCCCAGGCCTCGGCATCCCTGATGACGCTGGCGGTGAAGGGGAAAAAACCTGAGGAGGCGCAGGCACTTTTTGCCCGGGTGCATACGTTGCTCACCGAAGGGCCAAACGCCCAGGTGACACCCGCGGAGCTCGGTAAACTCGCGGTGCTTTCAGGCGTTTGGGAGTTTCCGGTGCGGGTCAAGTGCGCCACTCTGGCCTGGCACACGCTGCGTAGCGCCCTCGAAGGCAGCGCCTCGCAGGTCACCACGGAGTAATCAGCCATGACAGCCACATTACCAATCCCCCGTATTCACCTGCGCGAACCGGCACGCAAAGTCTTGCTCGATGCCCTGGCGGACGGGCATGTGCGCGGTGTGCGGCTCAGGATCGACGAGCACTTCGCGCATGAGTTTTTCTTCGAGCGCGCTGCCGAAGGTGATATTACGGCCGAAGCAGACGGCATCAAGCTGTTGCTCGATCCCGCGAGCGCAGGGCGCGCCGATGGCTTGTCCGTTGATTTCGAGTATGACCTGCATGGCGCCGGCTTCCATTTCGATAACCCGAATAAACCGGGCTACCTGCAACCGATCGAACTCACGCGCGACTGTGCAGTGACCCTGATTCCGGGCGGGGAGCGACTGCAACTGGGCCGTGGCGAGCGGGTGGTGGTAACCCAGGCGCTCGGTGGCAGCTTCACGGTGCAAATCTCCAGGGGCCGGCTAGCGCGGATTGCCGCCGCTGACGCCGATGCGTTGGGGCTGGATGCTCAGCAGCAGGAGCAGCCCCAGGCGAGCAGGGGCGGGTTCGACATCCAGCAGGTGTTCGACATGTTGCGCACCGTCTACGACCCGGAGATTCCGGTCAATGTGGTCGATCTCGGGTTGATCTATCAGTGTGAAACCCGCTTGCTCGCCAACGGCGGCCAGCGAGTCGAGATCAAGATGTCCATGACCGCGCCCGGTTGCGGAATGGGCGACGTGCTCAAAGAAGAGGCGCGCACCAAGGTCCAGACTATCCCGGGAGTCAGCGAGGTCGAAGTCGAGATCGTCTGGGACCCGCCCTGGGATCAAAGCCGCATGTCCGAGGCGGCGCGTTTGCAGTTGGGGCTGTTCTGAGGAACCCGGCGTGAGGAGCCAACCATGAGCAATCGACTCGCCAACGAGACTTCGCCCTATCTGCGCCAGCATGCTGAGAACCCCGTCGATTGGTATCCGTGGGGCGAGGAAGCGTTCCGCCGCGCACACGACGAGGACAAGCCCATCCACCTGTCGCTGGGTTATGCCGCCTGCCATTGGTGTCATGTGATGGCCCACGAGTCGTTCGAGAATCCCGAGACCGCGCGCCTGATGAACGAGCGCTTCATCAATATCAAAGTCGACCGCCAGGAACGGCCTGACCTCGACGACATCTATCAACAAGTCGTGCAGATGATGGGGCAGGGCGGTGGCTGGCCGTTAACGGTGTTCCTGACTGCGCAGCGCGAGCCGTTTTTCGGCGGCACTTACTTCCCGCCAGACGACGGTTATGGCCGGCCAGGCTTCACTCAACTGCTGCTCGGTCTGAGCGACGCCTGGCAGAATAACCGCGCAGCGCTGCAACAGAACGTCGAACAGTTCCTTCAGGGTTACCGCAAGCTGGAGGCGTCAGAGCTTGAGGGCGATACGCCGCTGGAGCCAGACCAGCCGGCCACCGCTGCCCGGTTGTTTGCCCGAAACACCGACCCGGTGAACGGCGGTCTGGGCAATGCTCCGAAATTTCCCAACCCAGCCTGCCATGATCTCGTCCTGCGCCTCTATCAGCGTCTGCACGAACCGGATTTGCTGCATTCGGTAGAGCTGACCCTTGATCGCATGGCCGCCAGCGGACTCTATGATCACCTGGGCGGCGGTTTTGCTCGTTACTGTGTGGATGAACGCTGGGCCGTCCCTCATTTCGAAAAGATGCTCTACGACAACGGCCAGCTCGTGAAGCTCTATGCCGATGCCTATCGCGAGACCGGCAAACCTGCCTGGCGGCGCGTGTTCGAAGAGACGATCGACTACATCCTGCGTGACATGACCCATCCTGAAGGTGGTTTCTACGCCAGTGAAGACGCTGACAGCGAGGGCGAAGAGGGCAAGTTCTACGTGTGGACACCCGCTCAGGTGCAAGCCGCGCTCGGTGAGCCGGATGCTGCGCTGGCCTGCCGGGCTTACGGCGTCACTGTCGCCGGCAACTTCGAGCATGGCAGCAGCGTGCTGCACCGCGCAGTCGCACTGGACGCGGTGCAGGAACTACAGCTCAAGGGCCTGCGCGACAGGTTATTGCTGGCGCGTGCCCAGCGTATTCGTCCGGGGCGCGACGAGAACATCCTCACCAGCTGGAACGCGTTAATGATCCAGGGTCTCTGCGCGACTTACCAGGCGACCGGAACCACAACGTATCTGGACGCCGCGAGGCGCGCCGCCGATTTCATTCTGGACCGACTCTCGACGCCCGAAGGTGGCCTGTACCGGGCCTGGCGGGAGGGCGTGGCGAAGGTTCCAGGCTTCCTCGAAGACTACGCGTTTCTCGCCAACGCCTTGATCGATCTCTACGAGTGCGACTTCGATAAACGCTATGTCGAACGCGCCACGCAACTGGTCGAGGTGATCCTCGCCAAGTTCTGGGAGGACGGACTTTACTTCACGCCCAGCGATGGCGAGCCCTTGGTGCACAGGCCTCGAGCGCCACACGACAGTGCCTGGCCGTCGGGAACTTCGTCCTGCGTGTTGGCTTTCCTGCGACTCTTTGAACTGACCGGTCGCGAGCTTTACCGCGAGCGTGCCGAGCAGGTCTTGGCGATGTATCGCGCCGCAGCCGCGCAGAATCCCTTCGGTTTCGCCCATCTGCTGGCGGCGCAGGACTGGATACAGCGTGGTCCGCTCAGCATCGTCATTGCCGGCGAGCGTTCCGCCGCCAGCGCCCTGGTCGCGAGCCTGCAGCGCCGCTACCTGCCGGCACGCGTCCTGGCTTTTGCCGAGGATGTGCCCATCGGCGCGGGCCGACATGCGCTTGCGGGGCAAACCAGCGCCTATGTCTGCCGAAACCGCACGTGCGAGCCACCGGTAATCAGTGCCGAGGAGCTTGTAGAACGCTGTCTGAAGTGAAGGACCTGAACTGAATCGAACCGTCAACGCGAGGAGACAACTATGGACAACAAGAGCAGCCACAACCCATACACGTACCAACGTCTCAAGCATCTATATCCTGATTACTTCAGTGCCTTGGAGGCCTTGGGTACAGCGGTGCATCATGCCGGGCCGCTGGACGAGAAAACCGTCCAGCTGATTCAGCTCGGTGCCGCGGCGGCGATCCGCTCGGAAGGCGCGGTGCACAGTCATACCCGACGAGCGCTGGCGGCGGGCGCCACGACAGAGGAGATCCATCACGCACTGATCGCTTTGACCAGCACGATCGGCTTCCCCACGGTCATTGCGGCGATGAGCTGGGTGGATGATGTGATCGGGAAAAGAGGCAATGACGCGCCGGAGCTCTGAGTACACCGCCGACGACCGGGTTTCGTCACATTCCGTGCAATCTTGACTATAGTTTCAAGTGTCGGCGGCCGTCGTTCAGTCACCGTGTTCGTCCAAGATTTCCCGGGCAAGTTCCGGGTAACTCCACCTGATCAGGAGCGCGCGATGGACCTCAACCGTCGTCAGTTCTTCAAGGTCGCCGCTATCGGCCTTGGAGGCTCCAGCCTGGCCGCGCTGGGCATGGCCCCCGCGCCAGCCTTCGCCGAGCAAGTCCGCCACTTCAAGCTGGCCCATACCCATGAAACCCGCAATACCTGCCCCTACTGTTCGGTGGGTTGCGGCTTGATCATGTACAGCCAGGGCGATGCGGCCAAGAACGTCAGCCAGAGCATCATCCACATCGAAGGGGATGCCGACCACCCGGTCAATCGCGGCACGCTATGCCCCAAAGGCGCAGGCCTGCTGGACTTCGTCCATAGCCCCAGCCGGCTGCAATATCCGCAGGTACGCAAGCCGGGCAGCAAGGAGTGGACGCGGGTGTCGTGGGATGAAGCGCTGGATCGCATCGCCGACCTGATGAAGGCCGACCGTGACGCCAACTTCATCGAGAAGAATGCCAAGGGCCAAACGGTCAACCGTTGGCTAACGACGGGTTTTCTCGCCGCTTCGGCGTCTTCCAACGAAGCCGGCTACATGACCCACAAGGTCGTTCGCAGTCTGGGCATGCTGGGGTTCGATAACCAGGCACGTGTCTGACATGGCCCGACGGTGGCAAGTCTTGCCCCAACGTATGGCCGAGGTGCGATGACCAACCACTGGACCGATATCGCCAACGCGAATCTGGTCCTGGTCATGGGCGGCAATGCCGCTGAAGCCCACCCCTGTGGCTTTAAATGGGTGACCGAAGCCAAAGCGCACAACCAGGCGCGATTGATCGTGATCGACCCGCGCTTCACCCGTACCGCCTCGGTGGCCGACTATTACGCACCGATCCGCACCGGCACCGACATCGCCTTCATGGGCGGTCTGATCAACTATTTGCTCACTGAAAACAAGATCCAGCACGAGTACGTGCACGCCTATACGGACGTGGCGTTCATCGTCAAGGCCGACTTTGGTTTCGAGGACGGGCTGTTTACCGGCTACGACGCAACCAAGCGCACCTACAGCGACAAGTCCAGCTGGGGCTATGAAATCGGCGAGGACGGTTTCGCCAAAGTCGACCCGTCCCTGATGCACCCGCGTTGTGTCTACCAGTTGATGAAGCAGCATTACAGCCGCTACACCCTGGAGCTGACCAGCCAGATCTGCGGCATGCCGCAAGATGCCCTGCAAAAGATCTGGGAAGAGATCGCCACCTGCTCGCAACCGGGCAAGACCATGACGATTCTCTACGCGCTGGGCTGGACCCAGCATTCGACGGGCTCGCAGATGATTCGCAGCGCAGCCATGGTGCAGTTGCTGTTGGGCAACGTCGGCATGCCGGGCGGGGGCGTCAATGCCCTGCGCGGGCACTCCAACATCCAGGGCCTGACCGACCTTGGGTTGCTGTCGAACTTGCTGCCCGGCTACTTGACCTTGCCGGGCGATGCCGAACAGGACTACGACGCCTACATTGCCAAGCGCGCGCTCAAACCACTTCGGCCCGGACAGCTGTCTTATTGGCAGAACTACGGCAAGTTCCACGTCAGCCTGATGAAGGCCTGGTACGGCGCCAACGCTACCGCCGACAACCACTGGGGCTACGACTGGCTGCCGAAGCTCGATATCCCCGGTTACGACATCCTCAAAGTGTTCGACATGATGTCCAGCGGGCAGGTCAACGGCTACGTCTGCCAGGGCTTCAATCCTATCGCCGCCTTGCCTGACAAGAACCGGGTGATGGCCGCGCTGGCCAAACTCAAGTGGCTGGTGGTGATGGACCCGCTCGCTACCGAGACTTCGGAATTCTGGCGCAATGTCGGGCCTTACAACGATGTCGAAACGGCCGGCATCCAGACCGAAGTCATCCGCCTGCCCACCACCTGTTTCGCTGAAGAAGACGGCTCGCTGGTCAACAGCGGCCGCTGGCTGCAATGGCACTGGAAGGGCGCCAATGGCCCGGGACAAGCACGCACCGACATCAAGATCATGAGCGAGCTGTTTATCCGTTTGCGTCAGCGCTACCAGGCCAACGGCGGGACTTTCGCCGAGCCGATTCTCAAGCTCAGCTGGCCCTACAAGGTGCCTGACGATCCGACACCGGAAGAGATTGCCAAGGAGTTCAATGGCTACGCCGTTGCCGACCTCACCGACGCCACGGGAGTGACGCTCAAGGCCGGGCAGCAGCTATCCGGTTTCGCCCAGCTCAAGGACGACGGCAGCACGGCGTCGGGCTGCTGGATCTTTTGCGGCAGCTGGACCGAGCAGGGCAACCAGATGGCCCGCCGCGACAACAGCGACCCTTTCGGGATGAAGCAGAATTTGGGATGGGCGTGGGCCTGGCCAATGAACCGGCGCATTCTCTACAACCGCGCCTCGGCCGACCCGAAAGGCCAACCCTGGGATCCGAAAAAGCGCCTGGTGTGGTGGAACGGCAAGTCCTGGGGCGGCACCGACGTGCCTGACTACAAGGCCGATGTACCGCCGGAAGCAGGCATGAACCCGTTCATCATGAACCCCGAAGGGGTGGCGCGTTTCTTCGCCCTCGACAAGATGAACGAAGGGCCGTTCCCTGAGCATTACGAACCGTTTGAAACGCCTATCGGCATCAACCCGTTGCACCCCACCAACAAGAAGGCGACCAGCAACCCGGCCGGGCGCATCTTCGATTCGGTCTGGGAGTCGCTCGGGACGGCGAAGGATTTCCCCTATGCCGCCACGAGCTACCGGCTCACCGAGCACTTCCACTTCTGGACCAAGCATTGCCCGATCAATGCCATCACCCAGCCCGAGCAGTTCGTCGAGATTGGTGAAGCCCTGGCCAAGGAGAAGGGGATTGCCCCAGGCGACCGGGTACGGGTCAGCTCCAAGCGCGGGCATATTGAGGCGGTGGCGGTGGTGACCAAGCGGATTCGTCCGCTGCAGGTCAACAACCAGACCGTGCACCATATCGGCATTCCGTTGCACTGGGGGTTCACCGGGGCAACCCGGCATGGCTACCTGACAAACACCCTGGTGCCGTTCCTCGGTGACGGCAATACACAGACCCCGGAATCCAAGTCGTTCCTGGTCAATGTGGAGAAAATCTGATGGCCAACCAAGACATCATTGCCCGTTCGGCCACCACCACCTTGCCGCCCTCGGTACGCCAACAGGAGGAAGTCGCCAAACTCATCGATACCACCAAATGCATCGGTTGCAAGGCCTGCCAGGTCGCCTGTTCGGAATGGAACGAATTGCGCGACGAGGTCGGTCACAACCACGGAACCTACGACAACCCGCAGGACCTCAGCGCCGAGACCTGGACCCTGATGCGCTTCACCGAGCACGAAACCGACGCCGGCAACCTCGAATGGCTGATCCGCAAGGATGGCTGCATGCACTGCGCCGAACCTGGCTGCCTCGCGGCGTGCCCAAGTCCGGGGGCGATCATCAAGCACGCCAACGGCATCGTCGACTTCGATCAGGACCATTGCATCGGCTGCGGGTATTGCATCACCGGCTGCCCCTTCAACATTCCGCGCATTTCGCAGAAGGACCACAAGGCCTACAAGTGCACGCTGTGCTCGGACCGGGTGGCGGTCGGGCTGGAACCGGCCTGCGTCAAGACCTGCCCGACCGGAGCCATCGTCTTCGGCAGCAAGGAAGACATGAAAGAGCATGCCGCCGAACGCATCGTTGACCTCAAGTCACGGGGCTTCGACAACGCCGGTCTCTACGATCCCGCCGGAGTCGGCGGCACCCACGTGATGTACGTGCTGCACCACGCCGATCAGCCATCGTTGTACGCCGGCTTGCCGAATCAGCCGGTCATCAGCCCATTGGTCGGGCTGTGGAAAGGTGTGAGCAAACCATTGGCGTTGTTGGCCATGGGCGCTGCAGTGCTGGCGGGTTTCTTCCATTACGTGCGCATCGGCCCGCAGCGCGTCGAGGAAGACGAACACCTGCCCGGCAAGGACCCCAGCGTGCATGAAGTCGACCCGACGGTGCATGTCTATGACCCGAGCACGCCAGGATCGCAGGAGGACAGGCGACCATGAAAGACAAAACGATCCTGCGCTACAACGCCAACGAACGCACCAATCACTGGCTGGTGGCGATTCTGTTTTTCATGGCGGCCCTGTCGGGTCTGGCACTGTTCCACCCGTCGCTGTTCTGGCTCAGCGAGTTGTTTGGCGGCGGGCCCTGGACGCGCATCCTCCACCCCTTCATGGGCGTGCTGATGTTCATGTTTTTCCTCGGACTGGTGATCCGCTTCTGGCGGGCCAACTTTTTCATCGACAACGACCGCCTGTGGCTCAAACGAATCAACCGGGTGATGCGCAATGAGGAGGAGGGCGTACCACCCATTGGCAAGTACAACCCCGGGCAGAAGCTGCTGTTCTGGACCCTGCTGGCCTGCATGCTGGTGCTGCTGTTTAGCGGCGTGGTGATCTGGCGGGCTTATTTCAGTCAATACTTCGGTATCACGTCGATTCGCCTGGCGATGCTGTTGCATGCCCTGGCGGCGTTCGTGCTGGTGCTGAGCATCATCGTGCATATCTACGCCGGCCTCTGGATCAAGGGCTCGGTCAGCGCGATGCTGCATGGCGGGGTCAGCCGTGCCTGGGCGAAGAAACATCATGCGCTCTGGTACCGCGAGGTGACGCGCGACGAGAGCCCTGACAGCCAGATAAGCAAGAAAGGATGATGCCTTGAGCACGATACTCGAGCCCGGACAAATCGAGACGGCGGCGGGCACGCCGCCGTTCCTGCGCCTGCCGCCACACAACCTGTTCACCTTGCGCGCTGTGCGCCTGGAGCGATTGGCCGATGGGCATCCACTGGCCGATTTCCTGCGGCTGGTGGCCGATTTGTGTCACGTCCAGCAAAGCCTGTTGGACGAGCCACCGCTGGCCCCGGCCCCGGACCCTGAGCGTCTGTTGTTGTGTCAGGAGCACGGCTTGCCACCGCTGGCCGCCGACAGTCTGGTGCGCGAGGACGGCTGGCTGCCGTACCTGGAAACCCTGCTGCGGCGTTATCAGGCACCGCCGCGATCTGCTGTGAAAAGTGCCGTGGCAACCTTGCACGACGCCAGCGTCGGACAGCGCAAGGTCTGGGCGATTGCCTTGCTCAGCGGCCAGTACGCGGGACTGCCGGCGGCACTGGTGCCGTTTCTCGGCGCGGCCTTGCAGGCGGCCTGGAGCCAATGGTTACTCAGCATGCCGGCTGGCGAATTGAAGCCTTGCGCCAGCCTCGGTCAATGTCCGGCTTGCGGTTCACCGGCCATGGCCGGGGTGATTCACCAGCGAGGAAAATACAACGGGCTGCGTTACCTGGTGTGTTCGCTGTGTGCCTGCGAATGGCATGTGGTGCGGGTCAAATGCGTCTACTGCGAGCAGAGCAAGGGGCTCAAGTACGTCAGTTTCGAGGATGATCGCCATAGCGCCGATCAGGCGCCATTGCGGGCCGAAATCTGCCCTGGCTGCAACAGCTACCTGAAACTGCTCTACCTGGAAAATGACGCTGAAGCCGAAGCGCTCTCGGCGGACCTGGCGAGCTTGACGCTGGACATGCGCCTGGACCTGGAAGGCTACCAGCGTCTGGCACCGAACCTGATGCTGGCGCCAGGGGGAGATTGATCACAGCGGCTACACTCAGGTTTCCGGGACCGGAGCCTGTTTGATTCCACTCCCGCGACGGCCAACCGTTTCAGGGAGCCCCCTTGATGCCCGCAAAACTTGCCAGCGTCCCCACGCGTTTACCTTCCATCGATAGCCTGTTGCGCAACGCCGCCTGCCAGCCGCTGGCTGAACGTTATGGTCGCGATGCCTTGCTCGCGACCCTGCGGCAGTTGCTCGACGATGTGCGTGAACCGGTGCAACGGGGTCAGCTTGACGCCCTTGAACTCACGGCTCAGGTGTTGGCGGGGAGGGCCGGCGAGCGCCTGGCAAACCAACACCGAAGCCGGGTTCGGCGAGTGTTCAACCTCACCGGCACGGTACTGCATACCAATCTCGGTCGGGCATTGTTGCCGGAGGAAGCAATCGAGGCGGTGCAACAGGCTGCCCGCTATCCGCTCAATCTGGAATTCGACCTGGCGAGTGGCAAGCGCGGTGATCGTGATGATCTGATCGAAGGCCTGATACGCGAGCTGACCGGTGCCGAGGCAGTGACGGTGGTCAACAATAACGCCGCCGCCGTGTTGCTCGCGCTCAACAGCCTGGGAGCACGCAAAGAGGGGATTATCTCCCGCGGCGAGCTGATCGAAATCGGTGGGGCATTCCGCATCCCCGACATCATGGCGCGGGCCGGGGTCAAACTGCATGAAGTCGGCACCACCAACCGTACCCATCCCCGTGACTACGAAGCCGCCATCGGCCCACGCAGCGGCTTGTTGATACGCGTACACGCGAGCAATTACAGCATTCAAGGTTTTACCGCCCAGGTGCCGACCGCCGAACTGGCGCAACTGGCCCACCGGCACGGGCTGCCATTGCTGGAAGATCTGGGCAGCGGCAGTCTGCTGGACCTGACCCGCTGGGGTCTGCCCGCCGAACCTACGGTGCGCCAGGCGCTGGCCGACGGGGCTGATATCGTCACCTTTAGCGGCGACAAGTTGCTCGGTGGACCTCAGGCGGGATTGATCGTCGGTCGCAAGGAGCTGATCGCCCGGATCAAGAAGAACCCGCTCAAGCGGGCGTTGCGCGTAGACAAACTGACCCTGGCCGCCCTCGAAGCCGTGCTGGGTCTGTACCGCGATCCCGACCGATTGGCCGAGCGCTTGCCCAGCTTGCGCCTGCTCACCCGCCCGCAAGCCGATATCCTCGCTCAGGCCGAACGCCTGTGTCCGTTGCTGGCAGGTGTACTGGGCGACGGTTGGGCGGTAACCGCGCTGCCGGCGCTGGGCATGATCGGCAGCGGCAGCCAACCGATTGCGCGCTTGCCAAGCGCCGCCTTGTGCCTGCGTCCGCATGTGTCCAAACGCTTGCGTGGTCGGCAGCTGCATGGCCTGGAAGCGGCTTTTCGAGCCTTGCCCATTCCGGTGCTCGGTCGTATCGACGACGATGCCCTGTGGCTGGACCTGCGCCAGCTGGACGACGAAGCGACCTGGCTCGCCCAACTCGACCTGCTGCAAGGAGTGGGGGAGGCCAGGTGATCGTCGGCACCGCTGGACACATTGACCACGGCAAAACGGCCTTGCTCAAAGCCCTGACGGGACAGGCCGGCGATCGCCATCGGGAAGAACGCGAACGCGGCATCACCATCGACCTGGGTTTCCTTTATGCGCCGTTGGAACCTGGGGCGGACATGACCGGTTTTATCGACGTGCCGGGGCATGAGCGCTTCATTCACAACATGCTCGCCGGCGCCCAAGGCATTGATCTGGTGTTGCTGGTAGTGGCCGCCGATGACGGGGTCATGCCCCAGACCCGCGAGCATTTGGCAATTGTCGAACTACTAGGGATTCCACGGGCACTGGTGGTGATCAGCAAAATCGACCGGGTCGAGCCGGCACGGGTGCAGTCGGTACACGCCCAGGTCGCCGCGTTGCTGGCGCCGGGGCCGTATTGCGGCGCGCCGCAGTTCGCCGTGTCGAACCTGACCGGGGAGGGTGTTGAAGCCCTGCGCCAAGCATTGTTGACCGCCCAACATGAGGTCCGGCAGCGTAGCGCCAGCGGAGGATTCCGTCTGGCAATCGACCGCGCTTTCAGCGTCGCCGGCGCCGGTATTGTGGTCACCGGCACAGCGCTGGCCGGGCAGGTGAGGGTGGGCGACACACTGTTGTTGGGCCAGACAGGCAAGCCTGTGCGAGTGCGGAATTTGCATGCGCAGAATCACCTGGTCGTCGAGGCGTGGGCCGGGCAGCGGGTGGCGTTGAACCTGAGTGCCGAACGCCTCGCCCTGGAACAGATCCATCGCGGTGACTGGTTGCTGGCCGAGTGGCTGTACGCGCCCACGCAACGCCTGGACATCGAGATGCAGTTGCTGGCCAGCGAACCACGCGCCTTCGAACATTTCAGCCCGGTGCACGTGCATCTGGGAACTCAGGACGTCACCGCCCGGGTCGCCTTGCTGGAGGGCACGCGCCTGGAACCGGGTGAGCGGATGTTCGCGCAACTGTTGTTGAACACGCCGCTGCAGGCGGTGTATGGCGACCGTCTGGTTCTGCGCGATCAGAGTGCGCGGCGCACCCTCGGCGGCGGGCGAGTGCTCGACCCGTTTGCACCAGCCCGCCAGCGCCGCAGTCTGACCAGACTGGCGCAGTTGCAAGCCCTGGCCGCAAGCGAAAGTCTGGAGCAAACACTGCCAGAGCTGCTTGCCAATAGTGACGCCGGGCTCGATCCATTGCGCTTGGAGCGCCAGTTCAATCGCCTGCGCAGCACCTGGCATTTGCCGGTGGATGTCCGTGTCATTGCTACGCGCCAAGGTCCGTTATTGTTCAACACCGAACGCTGGGAGGCGCTGAAAGTCTCGTTGCTGGAACACCTGGCACACTTTCATCAACTTGAACCGGATGAGCTGGGTCCGGACCGGGATCGCTTGCGGCGGTTTTCGGCCATGTCGCTGGACCGACCGACGTTCATCTGTCTGCTCGACGAACTGCTGTCCAGCGGCGCCATTGCAGTCAGTGGACCTTGGCTGCACTTACCCGAACACCAAGTGCGACTGAGTGAAGAAGACGAGGCCATGTGGCAGCAGTTGCAGCCATTGATCGAGCAAGCTGGCTTCGATCCACCCTGGGTGCGCAACCTGGCCAGCGCCATCAGCCGTGATGAAGCTGCCGTGCGTTTGCTGCTGCGCAAGATGGCGAGATTAGGGCTGGTTCACCAGGTCGTCCGTGACTTGTTTTACCTCGACGCCTCGGTGTGCCAGCTGGCGGCTATGCTGAGGCAACTGGTCGATGACAATCCGCAGATTCAGGCGGCAGCGTTTCGCGACAAGGTAGGGATCGGCCGCAAGCGCAGCATCCAGATACTCGAGTTCTTCGACCGGATCGGCTTGACCCGCAGACTTGGCGACCAGCGTCTTATCCGTGCGGACAATGCCCTGGCACAGCGACCCGAGAGCTGACATCAAGGAAGGTAATCGCGTCCGGTGGCGCGGCCGGGCTTCAAACCCGGTTGGGGACGGCAGCCGTTCCCGGGCAGGTTCGACTCCTGCTGCCTTCCGCCACTTTTTTTACAAAAACAAGACGGCCCCGGCATCTGGCGATTCGGGGCTGTCTGGTGAGTGGCTTAAGCCGGCAGGTCGGTCATCACCATTTTGGCGATGTTGAAATAGATGACCAGGCCGGTACCGTCGATAAAGGTTGCGATGAAGGGAGCCGAGACCACGGCTGGATCAATGCGCAGTTTTCTTAACAGCATCGGGATGATGGAAGAGACGACGGCGCTCCAGATGGTGATGGCGACCAGCGTCAGGCAGACCACCATGGCGATTTCCGACCCCACTCCCAGCATCCACGCCCGGATCCAGGCCACGACACCGATGGCCAGCGCGATCATGAAGGAAGTGGTCACTTCCTTGCGCAGCACCGTGCCGACATTGCGCAGGCTGACTTCGCCCAGGGCCATGGCCCGTACCAGCGTGGAGGTGATCTGGGTGCCGCTGTTGCCGCCAGTGCCGATCAGCAAGGGAATAAAGAAGGCCAGGGCAATGGCGGCTTCGAGCTGCTCTTCGAATACTTGCAAGATGGTGCTGGTGTAGGCCTCGGCGAGAAACAGCAGCAGTAACCACGGCAAGCGCTTTTTCCACAAACTCCACGGGCTGGTGCTGAGGTAGGGCGTTTCCAGTGGCAGGCTCGCGCCTTGGCGTTGAGCATCGTCAGTGCCTTCGTCCTGAATCAGCGCAGCGATTTCTTTTTCATACAGCACGCCCAGCAGTCGGCCTTCGCTGACCACGGGAACGATGTCCACGCCTTTCTCGATCAGCTCCGGGGCGACATCGTTCCGGAGCTGACTCGGTGAAACCGAATAGCGGATGGGTATCGTCAGATCGCGGACGCAAAGGTCGGTGTTTTTCTCGGTGAGCAGTGTTTTGACCGACAGTTGGCCATGCAAAATACGGTGCGGGTCGGTGACAAAGATGTGGGCCGGAATATCATCGTCCGGCAGTTGCTTGAGCAGATGTTCCCTGGCCTGGTTGACCGTCATGTTGCCGGTCACAGTGATGAGCAGAGGGCTCATGTAAGACACTACTGTGTCTTTCAGGCGGATGTCCTTGAAGGTGGAAGGGGTAGAGCTTGCCATTGACATTTGAGGTAGTCCCCATAGCTGTTTTGACCACAAACAGATCTCACACAGGGGCGTAAACCAGAGAAGAGAGTGCAGAAAGCGATCTCCACGTCTAGGTTTTGGCACTGTACAACGTATCCGGGCCATGTTGGCCGGAAGTCACTTGGGCTAAACCTTAATCCGATAGAGCCTGTCTTAACCTTGGGCGTCTCTCGACGTCGTCAGATCAGTGACCTGTGTTTGTACAGGAGCCTCGCCGAACGAGATACTGCAACATTAAATAAACCAGGGCGGTGCCGATCTGGAGTCGGGCAGTGCCGGTGTGAGTTTGCTACTGTTTAATTACCTCCTGAACAATAATTGCCATTAAAGGATACTTGATAACCCCCTGAAGGATTACTTCCGGAACAAGAATAAGAGGGTTTGCTTTTGCTGTAACCCACTCGTTGGATAGTGTTCAGCGTTCATTCAGAAAGTGATGCGGAAGGTCTTTTAAGACATAGTATGTTACAAATGTTTGCACCAACCGTTTAAAGTGCCGCACGCTCTAGCTATATATGAGTTTGCAGCAAAATAATGAGGTTCAGAGTTTGAAAACTCGCAACTAAGCCGTTGACGCATTTGTGCTTGATCTTTAGGATCGCCGCTCCCTTGGGGAGTAGCCGCCTTCGTTTCCGGAAGGGGTCACGTCAACATACTTGGCTCGCAAGCCATGGCGTGACCGGTCATATGACTTGGCAAGACCATTGGTGAAGATACCTGTCTGTGGGTCGGACGCGGGTGTCTGAACCATTGGCTCTTGTGTCCGGCCCCTCAGGTTTCCTTATGCATTCAATGCCCATGACGTTTGCGTTGCTGTTGGGCTCCGCGGTTGTCATCTATCTGGCTTGTGAATACTTCGTTAATGGCGTCGAGTGGGTCGGTCGCAAACTTGCGGTCGGGCAACAAGCCACAGGCTCCATTCTGGCGGCCTTTGGTACAGCATTACCGGAAAGCGTCATCACGTTTATTGCCGTTGTGTTTGGCGACACGCCAGAGCAGAAATCCCTCGGCGTCGGCGCTGCACTTGGCGGCCCTCTGGTCCTGGCGACGATCGCCTATGCAGTAGTGGGGGTGACGCTGCTTGTGTGTCGTCAGCGCCTGGCGAATACCGAGGCCATCCGTCAGGACTTCAAGCGACTCAGCCGTGATCAAGGATGGTTCCTCGTCATTTTTGTGGCGAAGATTGCGCTCGGTCTTGTCGTGTTCGCCTACAAACCTTGGCTGGGTATTCTTTTCCTGGCGGCCTATGCGGCGTATTTCTGGAAGGAAATGCGCGGTGAGCAGGATGAAGAAGAGTATGAACTCGAGCCCCTGAAACTTGCGCCAGGCAAAGCGACTCCGTCGACCTCCGCGGCGGTGATTCAAACGTTGATTGCGTTGGCGGTTATCTTTGCAGCCTCTCACTTTTTTGTCGGACAACTCGATGCCCTGGGTCCCAAGCTGGGTATCCACCCTCAACTGCTGGCCCTGTTGCTCAGCCCAATTGCTACCGAACTACCTGAAACGCTGAATGCGATCATTTGGGTTCGCCAGGGTAAACACCGACTGGCCTTGGCCAACATCAGTGGCGCCATGATGATTCAAGCCACAGTGCCCACCGCATTCGGGTTGTTCTTTACGCCTTGGGCGCTGGACACGTCGCTGGTTCTGGCGGCAATCATCACTCTGATAGGTGTGGGTGTCATGTTCTTCGCTTTCCGAAAGGGCATCGTTTCGCGTTGGCTATTGGCATCGATGGTGTTGCTGTACATCCTCTTCGCAGTCCTTTTGAAGGTTCTTGATCTGGCATAGCTGTCAGCTCAAATAGTCGTCCAGGTGGCTGGATTCTTCTGCAAAGCGCTCGACCAGAAAATCGAGAAGGGCGCGTACGCGGGGCGCCATGTACCGGTTGCGTTGATACAGGGCATGTACCGGCGACTCCGCAGTTCGCCACAGCTAACTCCCCAAATGAATCGGCCGTGTCGATATAGCGCATGGCCGATTTCATGTCCTTCCAGCCGACGTACGTCATCAGCGCTTTGACATCCCAGCCATTAGCGGTAGCCCACGTCGCAAACCCTCGGCGCAATGAGTGGCTGGTGTACAGTTCGCCGGGCACGCCTGCTCGGCTAAATACCCGACGCAGCAAAGGGATCAGGCTGTTGGCATTAAGGCCATCCTCTGCCAGATGCCCCCAACGATCGAGCTTTCTGAAGACCGGACCCTTCGCAATGCCGGCGACGGTAATCCAGTTCACATAGGCCTGGACGGGACAGAGCGTCTTCAAGGCCGGTGTGCGGAAGGTCGTTCCCAAGTGCTGACGATCGCCTTTACCTCTGCGAGCCAGTTATATTCGAACAGGTAACGAAGATGAAATGACGCCTGGGAACGGTAATGGCGCCGTTGAGTTTACGTTCACGTTTATGACGAGCATTAGTCGAGATTAAGTAAGTGGGTTGAGGGTGCCTCAATGGGTGTTCACCCCTATGGGGATTTGAGAATTGTCTGATTTTTATCTTTTTTGCGCCTATCTAAAATCCCCGCGAATGAGTTGTCGGGGATATCGACGTTGGCTAGATGCAAGAACACTAGGCCCTTGTTTTGCCTGCTGAGTGTGCTGGTTTTTCTGGGGGGCAAAGAAGTCCATGGTGCTGAGTCGCTGAATGCCCTTTCCGGCGCGCGACGTCATCAGGACCAGCAACTGGAAATGCTGCATTCGCAAGCCCTGAAACAGCCGGATGTACTTTCCAGCACCCCGCTCGAGCAGAACGACACCTTGGTGTTTGCGAAGGAAGCGCCGTGCGTTGCGGTTCATGTGGTCGAGTGGAGAGGGGCTAGCGAGTTTCCCTGGCTACCTGATACTCCACCCATCGTTGGGCATTGCGTAGGCGGCGAGGGGCTCGGCCGGTTCAGGCATTGGGTGGCCGAACAGTTCATTGCACGGGGGTATCTGACGACTCAAGTCAGCATCCCGCAGCAAGACCTGGCCAACGGTCGCTTGATCGTCGATGTCATTGCCGGGCGCATCGGCAGCATTCGTGAGCATCCCGACAGCATCGGTTGGACGCGGCCGGTGTTCCCCGGTGTCAAGGGCGCCTTGCTGAATGTCCGTGATCTCGATCAGGCACTCGAAAACGTACGCCGGCTGCCGGGGCAGGCCGTCACTGCTTTCGATTTGGTTCCGGGCTCAGGATTGGGTGAAAGTGACATTCTCATTCAGCACCCCAAGGACGCGGACCGTGTCATGGGTATGTTGACGGCAGATAACTCCGGAATCGACGCCACCGGCCGTAATCAACTGGGTGTGATTATGGCGATTGACTCTCCACTGTGGCTCTACGACCAGTTTCTGCTTACCTACAACTCGGATGCCGAATTCGGCAATCACACGCTGGGCTCCTCCTCGAAAAGTGCAGCTTGGAACGTCCCTTTTGGCTACGCATTGTTTTCCCTTGGTGCCAGCGAGTGGGAAAGCAAGCAGCAGTTGCTTAAGGATGGCGATGGCAACGGCATTCCACTGACCTCAAAAACCCGTCGTTTCGATGCCGGGATCAGTGCTGTGGCTTATCGCTCCAGTCACAGCAAGGGCACGTTCAACTCTCGATTGATACGGCGGCTGGATCAGTCATGGGTCAGCTCAACTGAACTGCTCCAGTTGCATCGGGATATCACCAGCTATGAATTCAGTATCGCCCATCGCGAAAAGCTGAGCCGCGGCATTCTGGACTTCGAACTCGGGCTGCGGGGAAGCCTGCCAGGCATGAGCTCATCGCCAGGTGCCATCTACGAGAAGCAGGACTGGAAGGGACGTTATCGGATATTCACCGCAAAGGCTTCGGCGGGAACCACGTTTCTCGTGGGTGAAAAAACGCTGGGATATCAGAGCACAGCCTCTTTTCAATATTCACCCGTTCCCGTTCCCTCAACCGAGTATCTGCAGATTGGTGGCCGGTACACCGTGCGCGGTTTTGATGGGAACACCACGCTCGCCGGTCCTGGAGGTTGGACCTGGCGCAATGAAGTTGCCATGGCCGCACCCTTGGGAAGCCAAGTCTACACCGCGCTTGATGCCGCAGAAGTATCGAGCGCCGCCAGTCAGCAGCCTGGAGGGCGAATGCTGATCGGCGGTGCGATCGGCCTGCGGGGCAATCTCAATTCATTTGGCTACGACGCATCGCTTGGTTTACCGCTGAAAAAACCGGGCTATTTGCAGAGCCGGATGCCAACGCTCGACTTCTCGATCACCAGTCGTTTCTAGGTCGACTCGGTTGCGAAACGACGTCTCTACCACCCTAAGCATGGAGGACCATTGATACACGCCGATCCGTCAACTCAACAGCGTTCGTGTTAGCCCTGCGCGCACGTCTTATGTAAATACAACGAGGTCATAATGAAAACAATGATTGAACATCCCGCTCAACTTGGCCGCGTGCCATCCAGGCGCACCAAACTGGCACTGGCGCTTATGCTGACACTGCCAGTGGTGCAACAGACCGCATCTGCGCAGCCTCTGATTACTGTCGATCCGAGCGCGGCGCAGCCAGCTGTCGTGTCGACGGTCAATGGCACCCCGGTCATCAACATCGTCGCCCCGAACAGCTCGGGTGTTTCGCACAACAAGTTCACCGATTTCAATGTGGGACCGACGGGGCTGATTCTTAACAACAGCACGGTCGGTACGCAAACCACATTGGCTGGTGCTGTTACCGGTAACAACCTGCTCAATGGCAAGTCAGCCGGTATCATTTTGAATGAAGTGACTGGCCAGACGGCCTCTCGTCTCAACGGCGCGATTGAAGTCGCTGGGCCGAGTGCACGGGTGGTCATCGCCAACCCCAACGGAATCTCGACCAATGGTGCGAGCTTCATCAACGCCAATCGTGTATCGCTTGTCGCTGGTAAAGTTGTATTTGACGACAGCGGTAACCTTTCCCGCTTCCAGACGGACAAAGGCCAGATTCGCGTCGAAGGCGCGGGTCTTAAAGCGACTGAAGCCAATGAGGTTGATCTCATCGCTCGCACCTTGCAGGTCAACGCCGTAATTCAGGCCAAAAAGCTCAACGCGACTGCCTTGAAGGGTGAGGTGTATGCCGTCAATCCAGCGATGGTCGCCAAAGTCGACGCTACTGCTGATAACCAACCCGAAGTAGCCATTGATGTTGCCCAACTGGGAGGCATGCACGCTGACTCGATCCGCCTGGTCGGTAAGTCCGCAGGGGTGGGGGTGAACGTGGATGGCAAGATAAATGCGTTGACCGGTGGCCTGTCCGTCACATCGGACGGCAAGGTCATGATTGCCTCCACGGGCGAACTCGATGCCAAGCAACTACTGAGTATCAACGGTGGCATGAATAACCACGGCGTGGCCAAAGGCGCCAGCGTGTCGATAACCGGCGACTCGGTTCAGAGCGGAAAGGCGTCATTGTTGGCGGGCGGTTCGCTCTCGGTAACTGGCGGTATGCGCAATGATGGTGAGGTAAAAAGCGGCAACTCCATGACTTACACCGGCACGGTCGTGAATAACGGCACGCTGCGCAGTGGTGGTTCCATGACTTACACCGGGTCGCTGGAGAACCATGGTACTGCGCGCAGTACAGGGTCGATGACCATCAACTCTCCTGAAGTGTTCAATGACAATGTTATCCATAGCGATAGCAAACTGACGCTGTTGGCGGATGATGTTAAAAACACTCAAACCGGCTCCATCACCAGTGCCGGTAGCTTCTCCGAACTCGTCGATACCAAGCACAACCAAGGTGTCATGGGTTCAGGGTTCAAGGAGCCACCGGCAAAGCCGAGTGTTCCAGTGGCGCCCAAGCCGGAGGTGACGCCACCCGCAGTGGTCGATAACTCCCAGTCCCAGGGCGCAGGAAATATTGCCGGTGCTGGCAGCGTCGGTACGGGCGGTGACACCAGTGTCAGCCAGCCAGAGACTGCAGGCACCGGTGTTCCGGTGGTGCCCAAGCCGGAGGTGACGCCACCCGCAGTGGTCGATAACTCCGAGTCCCAAGGCACCGGAAATGTTGCCGGTGGCGTTAGTGTTGGATCGTCCGGCTCCGGGATCTTCATTGGCCAGCAGAGCGGCAATGACTGGCTTGGTTCCGGCATCGCCGGCAACCAAGTGGGCAGCGACGCCTGGTTGCAGTCCGTCTTCCCATCCTGGAGCTATGTCCCTGGGATGTGGCAAACACCGGTTGTAACCTATCCTGCGTATAAGGCAGCAACATGGAAACAACCCAGTTACAAGTTCACGCTAGTGCGTAACTGGTGATTATCTTTAAGTGATTAGGCAATACAGCAAGTGAAGCCCGGCAGAAATGCCGGGCTTTTTTCATCATTCCTAAAATAATAAGCGAGTGAATCATAAGTAAAAGACAACAAGAGGCTATAAATATCGGCCTATAGGAGATGGTTTTCAGGAGTGACACATGGCGCACGATTTCAGGGGAGGGATATCAGGCCGAAAATGGAAAATTGCGTCCTCGGTGATCGGTGTCCAGACAGTGTTAGAAGAAATGTGCACCTGGCATTGGTCGGGGCAAGCCATAACCTTGACCGATGGAACACCCCATCTTGCGCTGGTTTTGTACCGGGCTATGCGCGACCGCTGGGTTGATCGGGAGAAATAAAACATGCGGGTTGGCTGCAGGCAGCGGCGCGGTGCAACCAGTTGCTCAACTGTCTACAAGATGCACTTGATAATCTAACTTTGGCCGTCCATAAAATCCATTCATTTGCATCTGCGCAAATTATACAGGTCGTCGCTGCGCCTAAATTGCATTTTGCTGTCTCATTTTTCAGGACTTCCTTTTTGACGCTTTCCACGTAGCTTGTAATGTCTCTTTTAGTATGGCCGTAGCTTCTGGCGCGGCGGTGGCGGGATAACTCATCGGCGGGGACAGAGTGCGTATGGATCAAGCAATCACCTTTAACCTTTGGATTATTCTCATCGGTCATGCGGCATTCCTTGCGTGTTGCCTTACCGGTTCATATTACTGCCATTTCACATTCTCTATCTGGGAGCGTCTTCGGAGAACCCCTAGCCGAACACCCACGGCGAAGTCGTGGCCTCATTTGTACATCATGTCTACGATAACGGATGCCTCAAATGGACCGGCAATGGGATCGGCGCGCCAGATAAGATCTGCACGGAAATCAATGTTGTCTGGCTCTCTACGGTTCATCTCGGTTAGTTTGAACCATTTACTGAAAGGAATTGTTTCATCGTTGTCGACTCGGGACAGCATTATCCCGACTGAATTGTTGTTGGGAGGGACCAGCAGTTCATTGATGACGCTACCCGACGCGGGTGTAAATTTTGCATCGACTGTATAAGGGGTGTCGCAATTCTTGTTCAGTCCTAAAGTGAATTTTGCTGTGCTGGCGACTTTGCCATTCGCCGCACTCCCTGAATAAGCACGTGAAAAATTCACCACGTTTGGAGTAATAGTCAGATTGGGCGAGCAGGGGATAAATCGTATATTTGAAAGCCCTGTGAGGATGTAGTTGAAACCTTTTGTCGACACACTTTCCTCTCCGTCAGCTTGGAATACTCGATATTGAGAAAGAGTGCTGGCTTGCCCGTTATCAGGGACAGTTCCATATTTTTCGACAAAGACAGAAAAATTAATTTTAATATCTAAGTACTGACCCTTACAGTACTTAGGATCAAGCCAGAGACATGGAATAGAATACCCGGTATCAATTTTTCCTTGGCTTGGATAGATTACATTGTTATATCGGATTCCTATGCGGATGCCTTTACCAATGCTTGAAATCTTGGCAGGATCATTCCAAAGGTATATTTTTTCGTATTTATACGAAGTGGGATAATCATTTTCGCATCGAATATCTGTTGAAATTTTATCGGACTCCCAGATAATCGTGCCATCGGCAACGTCGGCAGGTACGGCAAGTGAAGTTCCAATAGCTTCTATGGTTGATAGTCCTCCGTCTATCGTCCTGCATGATAATGCGTAGCTAGTCGCAGGTGCTAGAGCCGCCAATATTAGTAAAGCGCTAAGAGTTTTTTTAAGTGGATTCACTACTCAATTACCTCGTGCTAAGCCATCTATGATGATATTTGAGCTGGTTGCTTGTCTTTAAGACACTTCTTAAATAGAGCTTTAGATACGCTTTATTTCGAGGTGACGAAGTTCATGGGCTGGTTGATGAACCTGTTGACCTCAAAGAGTCGGGCTTGCCGCCCCCTCGGGAGCGCCGTTGTAGTACCTGGCCGTTTTGTAACTGTGCGTGGGCTTCATGCCCTCCGTTCGCCCCGTTTTGAACACCGCACCGGCTTGATCGAGCCGGTGTTATGGGTAGGTTAGTTGTGTTTCGTTAAAGTAGGAGTTATAACTGCCGTTATTCCGTTATCGCGGGTACGCCCTCCACGGATCAAGGTTCACACACCAGACGCTGACGCTCATAGTTCAACGCCTTGTTACGCTCGGGAAGCGAGTAGGGGCCAGCGCGAAGGTTTCACTGACGGTTTGCCCTAGGTTAACTCCACCCGCGGGCCACGACGGAGCCGGCAACTTCAGAAGCGAAGCACCCATCCGGAACTGTGTGGAGTACTTGGAGTTCATCCGGATGAGCTACAAGTCCTTGATCCGTACTAGAAAGAAACTGTGGGGGTAGGGTGGTTGCGACAACTAAATAGCTCAACTAAATTGCCGTTTAGTTGAGCTAAGAAAGTCGTATAGAACGCCTAATTCTAAGCCTACCAATGAAACGCTGATGGCAGAAACGAAAAAAGGCGCTTTAAGGCACCGTTCTCGCATTCGGGTAAAGCAGATCCGGTCACCACTTCGCCTTTTCAGGCTTCGGCCCGCCTTGCGCGAGCACCCTTTCGGGCTAGGGGACGTTCAAATCTCAACCGGTTAGTCGTCCCGCAGTTGCATGGCTACAGTAGGGAAAAGTTGACGCCCGTCAATCAAATTGACAACCCTTTGTAGGCCGGCGACGGTTTCGCTAAACACACCGTGTCAACCGCTTGGAGTCTAGCAGCTACTCAGCTTCATCGGCTTCGAAAAGCTTAGATCCAGAGCACCTTGTAACCCTATTTTTTGATCTGTTAACCACGATGGTTAACAAGTCAAAAAATAGGGTTACAACGACAAGGCTCAGGCTGTTGCCATCCAAATGTAAACCCGCTGGCTTTGGTGACATTCCCGGAATCGCGTGGCACCCCCGATGAGTATTCCCACAAAAGCCACGGCCAGAACGTTTGATGGTAAAGAAAGCATTCGCTGGGTCGCAAGGAGCTAAAATGTTGAATGAGGATCGACGGGTATGACTCATGGCTTGCACCCGGTCATGCTGTTGAATCAAATCTTTGTACTGGGTGCGAAAGGCTGAGTTCAACGATTTAGTTCCGAAAAGTACAACGAATTACTTCCGAGGACTCTAAGGGGCTGATTTGTATCCCGTTTCATATTTAGCTGTTTTTTCGCATATTTAAGTAATCTCGACACAGCCAGAGCCTCCCACGTCCGTATAGGAAGTAACGCATAATGTATATTATGTTAAATAATGTGTCTGATCGGAACTTTCCTCCTGTTGTCCATTTCCGCAAACCCCCTGTCGGCGTTAAGAATTAATCGGCGGCGCTCCTCTTTCTCCACCGCTCAGTTAAACCTGGGTTTCTACTCGTATCAGGCTATGGTTTGTCTTGTTCGGTCGAAAATTAATCAGCGTAATTTCTCTGGAAAATTTTCGATAATTAACCGTTAAACCTTCGCGGTCGACAGGCCTTTTTTGACAACCTTGCGCAGCAAGCTATATTCGGTGACGATCATTAGCCCCACAGCCGAAGCTCTTCTATGGACAAGATGCATCCACTCTTCGGGAACACATGGGATCCGAAGAGCGATGAGGCCTCTTCGGATCCTGCTGAGTGCTCTCTGATCAAGCGAGTTTTAGCGCAGCTCGATCCTGAGCTCGATGCCTCGATAACCTATGCGTTAGCGCGAAAATTCTTCGCCTTTAAGAGCACTGTCTGTTCAAGCGAAAATTCCATTAAGCCTTCGGCTGCCGTCATTGAACGATTCTTAAACTGGGCTTTTTTTGTGCGGCGCTTGTCGCCACTAAAAATGCTGAGTGAAGACATTATTGCATTTTGTGAATTTTACTTTTCACCCCCTGCTTCCTATCTCCGGACTGTTCGTCTCTGTAAACGGTTTGTTGGATCTGGCACTTCTCTTTCCGTAAATCCTGACTGGAAACCTTTTTATATGCCTTCCGGTCAGGCGAAAAATGTCGACAGGGTAATCAGTATCCTTCGAAATTTCTTTGGACATGCTTCGCTAAGCACTCTAGTGAATATAAGTCTTCCAAGAGGGCGAGCTGGTGTAGCTCCCACAGATTCGAAAGAGACTTTGGGGGATGACTATCTGGTTGAACGATATTTTGTATTGTTGATTGAAAGTACTGAAGACTCCGTTAGGCGTCGCCCTAGCCGCACATCTCGAAATAAACAAATATTTGTTTTTGCTACATGCTACTTGTTAAAAGTCCCTTTTGCAGAGTTATCTAGGTACACCAGGTTTTTCAGCATGTCATCGTTTTCAGTATATTGTAATGCCTGGCACTTGAATCTTGAAGGCGATGAGGGATTGATTTCTCGAAAACTGCCAGGCAGGTACATAGAGATATTGCGGAATTACAGAGTTAGTTGCGGGCTTAGCGAGATGCCAAGTCCTTGTGAGGTTGAGCCAATATTTGGGTCACGCCGTGCAATCGAGCATGTGTGGGGGTCGCTTCCTGTGTTTGAGTTCATGGGCACAACTGTTGGGCAACATCTTAGAAGACTAACTTCTACCGCCAATAGAAGCTCGGATTCTGAAGGCTTTGTGCAGGATGTGCCTGATAAAACCGCACACGCCAGGCGAACAAATAAATCACTGCGAGTGGCAGCTGAGTTGCTTGGTAAAAAAGAATTATCTATGCCGCCTGTGCGATCTTTACACTCTCCTTCATCCTTATTCAATTACCACCAGAAAAACCCCGCGCTTATAGAGTTTGTAAATGAAAGCCTACTGCATTTCAAAATTCAGCGATGCGTTGGAGCACTCTCCGACAGTGATATAAGTACCATTCAAATATTTGCACGGTATGCAAATAGTGTGAGCGGCAGAAAAAACCGTTATAAGGTCAGGGGAATTGAAAAGCTGGCGCTCTGGTGTCTGTTAGTGACAGGTCTCGACATCGCGAGGTTGACTAAAAAGAATGCTATGGAATTTTTAAAGTTTTGCTCTGTTCCGCCTAGGAATTGGTGTTCAAACAATACTAAATCCACAGGCCTTGAGACTGGTCGCTCCAGCACAGAGTGGCGCCCGTTTAAGCTTTTAGTGAATGAGACTTCGTTAATCCTGCGCGCTGTGAGAATAATCGACTGGTGCAGTGCGGTAACTCAGGATCTTATTGATATGGCAATATTAAGTCATAATCCATTTGTTGAGATTTCAAAGATGCTTGGAAGCTCGAAGTACCACTAACCTACGACCAGCTTCCACCAAGTTTGAAGGCAAACGCGCCCTCACCCCATTCTTGCTAGGTCGTTTCAGCGGCCGGCCGTGCTGACAATGCCAGCAATGACTGAGGCTTTCGAGTTCGGCTCTCGTAAATCAAGCCGCCCGCGATTCGTGCGTCTTGACCCTGACCGGCTTCGAGCCTCACGCCTGCGCTCTCCGCTTGCCTGGTTAGCTAAAAAGGGGCTGAGCTTATCGCGGCGTTGAGAGCATGACTCCTGGGAAGATACTGCGCGGATGAACGCGAGGTGAGGTACATGCGACGAAGACCTCACTCCCCTGCTGTAAGCGTTGAAAACTAAACGGAATTCTGTCGCATCACCGGAAACGAACCTTCCTCAACGTGTTGCTTCTGACAGCTCTCGTGATACCTGAGATATGAGCCGACTGCTGTCGGGATCAAAACGGAACGTTCAGGGGCTTGATCGACGCAATCCCAATTTTTACCGTCCTTAACTGTCGTAACCAAAACGGGAAAAGTTTTCGACCCCAATCTCCGCACTCCTACCCAGCTTTATAGCGGCTTCCACGTCTTTTTTGTCACCAGACAGAAACAGAGCGATATTTAGCGCCGGTATGTACTCGTAAGGAGACTTTCCTTGCATGAAAATCGCCCTGGTCATCCCAAGCCCGTAATGTTCGATCGTCTTCAATACGCGTAGCCCTGTGTCAGGATCATTCCGCGAAAGAAGAATGACCTCGACAAGCGGATCCTCAGGATCGACGCTCAGGTCATTCACCGACAGCAAACGCTTGATGAAAGGGAACGCTATCCCTTTTGGAAGCGGGACGTGGAGGTTTTCTTGCTGAAATTTGCGGTACTCCTCCTCTCCTTGGCGCTGAAACACGGCATCCGAAGCCACCAAATCGAACACGGCGCTGGAGGCCACGCCTATTACCAAACGATTTTCTAGGTCATAGGGCATTCTTATCACTCATCTAAAAATCAGTCTTACCAGGGTTAGTGCAATCTTCTTCGTTTAATCAGCCTCTCGCTCACGCGCAGGTCTTGAGTTGCTATTTGTATATATAACACTTGGTGTTTGTCAATCGAATACCTCTTGTTAAACAAAAAAGCTCCATGCTAGCCTGTTAATACAACAACAAAAAAGAGTTTATGCAATGGAGTCTTACAGCATTCACGTTGAGCATTTAGAAAATACGAAATTGGCTTTTGTGGTCTTCAATGACCTAGGTGAAGTTCCGCAGTCAGTTCGCGAGTGCAGATTCCAAACTATCGGCTGGATATTATATGTGTTCGACAAAATGCGAACGCTCGTAGATGAGTGGGACGAAATTATCCGTGAAAGCAATGTCTCCGATGCGCTGACGAATCTCGCGGCATTGGAATGGGACACTGCGTGTGCTCTCGTGCGAGCTGAAACCTGGCGTGAGCGTTTCAACCTTATTTGGCCGCAATTGAGCTATCAAGACCAAGCACTTGCACTCGGTTATGACTATGACGACGAGGAAAATAAAAATTATTGGCCTGGCTTTGACTCCTTCAACATGATTTTTCACGATTTTATGCGGAAATCTCCACTCCGGAACCGTAGGAAAGCATGTAGCGAAGTAAGCTGCTAATTGAACGAGGATCTGATCATGTCTACCTTCTCCATCGATGTTCGTCTATTAAAAACGAATGCTGGACGCGTGTTAGAAGCAGAGCACACCACACAAAAAAAAGAGTCGATCACGAGTTCGACTTTCCAAGGCATCGGCTTGCTCTATCACATGGCGGATGCAGTTATCCTACGCCAACCTAACTATGCTCACGTGGCAATCGATTTTTTCAATTCTCGACTGTGCGGACTAGGAGGGAAACTTGATATAGGGGATGTATTGCTTTCTGCAGATAGCTGGAAAGAGAGAATGTATTGCGCCTGGACTGTTATCGACAAAAAATCAAGGGCAGACGCATTGAAACTGGATTATGAGGAATTCCAAAACTATTGGCCGACACTTGATTTTTGCGCTGAGGATTGGAGTTCCGAGGTTGAAGCATGGATGGATGATCCAAATTAATTGGAATGGCATCAGATAGTAGCCTGTAATGCCATGGGGAATCCCATTGCCTCCTACTGCGCTAGAATACGATCAGTGCTTCGAACGCCTGCGAAACGCCCATGTGCCCCGCGCGTAACGGAAACAACGCAGTAGCTATGGCACCAGAGCCTGTGCTGTCAGCTCCATGAGCTGACCACCCCGCTGTTTTGAGCGCTGCCCTGCGCATCTTTCCAGCGGCGCCCTCCCCCAAGCTGCTCTGGCCATTCATGCGGGTCACCGTACATCTCGAACGTTGTCAAATGACCAGTCCGCCAATCCCTCGCACCCCGTCGCCAGATAGTCCGGTCGTACTCCCAAGGTCGGATCCGCCATAACCGCCATGAAATCTATCGCCTGATTTTTCGCACCCGTTGGTAGCGAGTCCCACCAGGAGATTCGAATCGCATGGTTCTCGCAACACGCGAGCGAAAACCGGAGCAGCATGTCCTCAATCTTTCCGCCGTCGCGCCCTGATTTCGCCAAGGAATAGATGAATCGCTGGCAGCTTAGATCGCTTGATTCATGCCATGCGAGGACAAATGCCCAACCATAGTCGGTGGGGGCTGTGAAGAAAACCAGGAGATCCAAGTCTCTGGTTTCGGGGCCCAAGTCTTGTAACTGACGACCTTGAAAATCAAAATCAGGGAAGATAAGCCCCGAGGCTTGGAGCGAGCATCGAGACGTCGAGCCAAAGACAATGAATTTCAGACCGGTAAAATCGTTGGTCGCGAGGCAGCCATCGTAGATGAGCTTATGCCGTTTGAGCCGTTCAAACCCTAGGGTCTGCCCATAGGCAGCACCGGTAAGCCAATGGCTCTGCTCGGAAATCAGTCCTGGGTGCCCAAGCATTTCAGTGAGAGAGATCGATGCGTTCTCTTTAACAAAATATTCTCGGCAGATGCTGCGGTATGCGTACAGCGCCACCTGATGGTGATCGATAGCCAGCGGGCGGTCATCAATGGGTGAAAAAAGCTTGTTATCGTGCTGCTTGCACATCCCGGGAAAGGTCGACGCGCGATTCACTCCTATTTTTTTTGGCAGTGGTTTGCCTCCTGTTTCCTTCAGTGTCGACAGATCTGCATTGAGTCGATAAACGTGACCAGATTCAGCAATCAGGCCCAGTTGCCCCCGCTTCTGTATCGAGTGGGCCGAGATGATCTCGTTACATTGCAGTCCATCACTGAAATGTAGGCAGCGACCTTTCCGGCTTTGCTGCTTCATCGCTGCCTGATGCACGTTTGCGAAGGACATGTCTGAATTCCTAGGGCTATTTCACGTAGGGCTCGACGCGACAAAACTTGAGCCGACAGAACAAGCGTGGTTGGCGGCAATGCCTGACTGATTCCGCGATTGCCCTTCCGTTTGTATTGGAAGGGCAATCGCGACTCAGGGGTTAATAAATTTCTCTATTTGATCCGGCCTGCTCTCAGTCATTCATAGCGAAAGGCGTTTTTGCCCCTCGCGTAACGGGAGCAACGGAGTAGCTATGGCACTGGAGCCAGAGCTGTCAGTTCCAAAATCGACCATCCGGCTGTTTTGAGCGCCGCCCTGCGCTTCTCTCCAGTGGCGCCCTCCCCCAAGGTACTCTGACGTATGGCCAGGCACAGCATGTGAGTCGGCCGGGTCATCCCCACGTACATCAGCATCATGTCTTTCTTCGCACTGTCCGGTGGCCTCTTGGCGGCGGCCTTTTGGCCCTCAAGCCACGGCATGAGCTTTTGAATGAAGTGGGTCTTCCTGAAGGTCTCCAGAATTAGCGTCGCAGAATGGGTTTTGCCCTTTTCCGAATGAATGGATGACATCCGGATATCGACGCCGTCGGCGCCATCCTGGAATCGGTAAGTGTTTATCAGTGATCCGCCGCTTTCTCCGGCTTCAGTGGCTGCGGGTGCAGGCTCCCAAGCGAGGTACAGATGGGCTTGGAGATCAACTGCTACGCCCTCAGCACCATGAAGAACAGCTGCCAGCAGCAAGAGCTTGGGTGAAATGACCTTGATCCAATCATGCTCTGTGACCTCCAATGGCACGAACAGAATCTGCTGGATGCACTCGCGGTATTGAGCGAACGCTTCAGGTTTGGTTGTGAGTTTCTCTTCGACTGAAGCGTGGTGTCGGCCTCTCAGTTGCACCGGGCTATTAGGAAACGCCAATACGCTCAGGTTGGCCAGGCAGTAAGCCAGCAGCTCAACGGCTGAAGCGGCTGTAGGCTCTCGCATCGCATAACGCCGAGCAATGTGTGCACCTTCGGCGAACGTGCGAGGCTTGAACGATGTCTTGGTCGTATCAGATCGATAAGAGGGCCAGTAATGCTCCAGTGCCTTCGGGTACTGGTTCGCTTTGAAGTTCTCAAGACGGTGCACGGCGCCGACGGCGAACACACCCGACTTGCGGGTTTCGGTCGGTAGATGCTTCAGCACCAGCTTTGCGAACTCATCCAGAACCTGGGTCGTATCTTCGTCAGGAAAGACGATGATCGTGTTGGGGACGCTGTCTGGCGTACGCGCAGCCCGAAGTCCTACCAAACCATTCGTGATAGGGACATACGCAAAGGGGTTGGCGATCGATGCAATGGCCTGATCAAAGCGGAAGCTGCTGGCGATCTCCAGCTGACGCCCCGGGTCAGGGAACGGATCCTGCAGTGGCGTCTTCTTCTCGAAGATTTCTTGGTTTGGATCGCCGACGCGAATGACCCGGACATCTGGATCATCGTGGGGAAAGACACGCTGCAGCACGCCCGCCTGATCAGGTTGGGTATCCTGCATTTCATCGATCAAGACGCAAGGGAAGCGCAGGCGTAATGCAGCGCCCACTCCCGCCTGCTGATCGAGTAGGGCGTGGCCCAGCACGAACACCTCATCGAAGCAGAAGTAGCCAGCCTTGGCTGCGCCACTGAGCGATTTCACCACACTCTTGTAGGTGGCCGTGTGTGGCGCAAAACCAATATCTTCAGCGCCGAGGGGTTGGTCGAAATCAGCAGACCTGATCCGCAAGCTGTGAAGACTTTTGAATTTCTTCTCGAAGGCGGCTTGTGCACCTAAGTGCTCGCGGTACGTCAGCTCCCTTCGACGTGCTTTATGCGTGGCCTCATCGTCAATGGCCTGCAACGCAATCCCTTTCGAGCGTAACCATGGCGAGGCCAGGAATCGGCCGGTGAAGCCATGGATGGTGTCGATGTAGTGAGGAAAACGCAGCAGCCGTTGCCCCACCTCCGTGCCGCCGAGCCGTTTCTCGATCTCTTCCCGAGCCGCGTTGGTATGCGATAGCACGCAGATCCCTTGCATACGGCTCTTCCAATGGCGTGCCAGAATCGCCAGCTTCGCCACTACCAAAGTCGTTTTGCCGCTCCCGGGACAGGCCGCAACATCAACGGTATCCATCGACTTCAGAAAATCTCGACGAGGCTCGTCTAGCGCCTCAAGCCCCATCAGCTCCATGACCCAGTCCACATCGGCGTCAGTGATGGGGGCAACCAGCTGGTTGAGTGTCATTTGGCGACCTCCTCCACAGGGTCAGCCGATCCTGGATTCGGTGCGGTGGGCACGGTCACGGTGGGAGCCGAACTGGAGGTCGTGGCCAGTGCTGAACCCCCCGTCGCATATTCGATCGCGTGAACAACATAGGTGGGCAGCAGCCCGCGCAGCGTTATGGCATCCAAGGTGCGGGCTTCGAAACGTTGGTCAATCAGGTCGATCAGATGCTGTGCTGCGATCGCTTTGGAGGCCCTTTTGAACAACTTGTAGATCGCGGAGCACCGAGCTTCCTCGGTGGTATGGGTGGACTGGATTTTAGCGAAGGCCGTGTCCGCTTTTTTCAACAGGCTGCCCTTGGTTTCCTTGCCTTCATCGATTTTGTCCTCATTGATGGCCAGGTATCCGGCATGATGGACTTCCTTCGAAAGGCCTTGGAGCGCCAGGTCGTATTCGAGCGTCCAGTGGTCGGCAACGAACGTGCGCACGCATTGCCCATCGCTCTCGGTTCGCTTGTCGCGATGCTCCTTGAGACCTTTTTCAAGGTCGGCCGGTGTGATACCAAAGTCTTTCATGGCGCGCCAGCGCCGGTCGGCTTTGTCTGGCCAGACCGACCCCTTCACCCCCTTCAAACTCATAATCTCGGGCGCGCAGTCCGGCATCACGTCCATGTCGGTGATGCATGCCGTAGGCACAGTGATCTCGCCTTTTGAAGCATCTTTGCGTTGCAAGATTTTTGAGTAGCGCCGCAGCCCTACACCGCCAACATTGATGATCGATACGCCGTGCTTGGTAAGATCCTTACCCAAGCGTCGAGCAAGCGAAGGCAGCAAGATTGCTTCCGCATCGCCTTCCACGACAAGCAAGCCCTTTGCGAAGAACAGCCCTGCCTTGGTGACGTCCAAGAAGCGGCTGAGGAAGCGATAATCATCAGGCGCCAGGCAGGTCTGACTCTGTGCTAGCGAGAAGGCCTGTTGCCGTTGCATTAGCACCAAGTTCTGCAACGGTATCTTCGAGCTCAGATTGGGGCTATGGGTGGTGAGGATGACCTGAACCGGCCTCAAGCCTGCCGAAGGCCTCGCCGCTGCTTCAAGAAACTCCATCAATTGGAGCTGACGTTGCGGATGCAAGTGGGCTTCTGGCTCTTCGATAAGGAGCAGCGGGAGTCCGTCGGGCTCCTTACCGAGCAGCAGTAATTCGCAGGCCATGAACAACACGTTGTTTGACCCCAGCCCGTAGATGCCTCGCGCCTTTCCAGTGGCATGATCCAGCAGCCCCAGTTCCAATCGCTCCAGGATCTGCTTGAGCTTGGCTGGATCAGTCCCGGCTTCCCCAAAACCGATGCTACTCGTGAGGGGTTGGCCAGCGAGGGATAGTGGGCGAAGGTAAGTTTCGTTGATCTCCTTTTGAGCGGAGACGATGGCACCGTGGCGGTTCACAAGGTGGCGCAGGAGATCGCCCATGCCGGCAATGCTCAGCGCTTCTGCGTCAGAGAGGTCGACCGGGAGTGCAGCCGAATCGAACGAGTTGCCCGCCTCAATATTAGGGAAACTGCTCAATACCTGGGACAGCCTAGAATTGCGGCCTGGGGACATTTCCCGCTCAGCGTCCCGCAGTGGTTTCAGGTATGCAGTGGCTAACAGTTGCCGTACACCCACATCCAAAGCCGGGCCTTCTCCGTTCTCACCCGATCGAACCGAGATATCGACCCATTTGCGGGTGGAGGCCGATGCAACGACGCGGCGAGCCGACCAGTGAACGTACAGTCGCCCCACGCCACCGGTGTACGTCACGTACTCAGCGAAAGCGCCGAGTTCCGCCACGCTTAGGCCTTCCAGGGTGCATCTGAGGGTGATGGTCTCCGCCTGAGTGCCATCGTTGGCAATGTGGAAGTCCTCGATTTGCAATCGAAGGTACTCAGCATCCCGGGTCTGCAAAACGTACCGGATCGCATCGATGACGGCAGTTTTACCCGCATCGTTCTCACCTACGAGAGCAGTCACGCCTTCATTGAATTGGATGTTCAGCGCATGATTGTCATGGCCGAACTGACGGAAATTTTTGATTTTCAAAGCCGAAAGGTACACAGCGCTGCCCCCATCCTGATTCCGTGGCAGGGAGAGGGTTTGCCCAGCGCCAGCCTGGCTAGAACCATTCCTCCCTGAATGTGGTAGCTATATGCCACGAAAGCCTGTCGAGGGCTACTCGATTCGGTCGCATTAAATCCTGCTAGCCCAAGACGTTGCACTGTCCTGGCGTCGGGCGAACATACATGCAACATGCTTCCTCGCTCTGGAAACGTCGGTATGGTAATCGATCGCTATCATCACGCTCGCGTCGCCATTTATCGGAACTACCCTCCCGATATGAAACCGAGACGAGACAGCAGACCAGGCATCATGGGCTTTGCGCTAGGTCGCTGGGGCCATCCCTTTAACCGCGGCCCGACCGGCTGTCTTGCGGTTACCGATATATTGGGCCAGCCTGCTTGATCAGATAGTAAGAAATGCGAGCACGATGCTGCGCAGGGACGCATGCTTCCAATTCCAGGGGGGCTTATGGACTCAGTGGACAGCAACGCCCAACGCTTGCTTAGCCTGATCGTGAAGGCGGCGCAGCTCGATGCCCATCAGCACGCCGAGCGGCACGACCTTCTGCGCCAGGCCAGCGCATTGCTCTGGTGGCTGGAGCCTGGATCCCCTCCCCGCACAATCGCCAACCTGCTCTCCTGCCTAAGCCTGCCACTTGAGCAATGGCTTGATAGCCGTTTCAGGCAAGGGTACCAAGGCGCGCTGCAGTTTGCCGACGAGCCCACCATGCTGTGCAACGCGATCGCGCTGGAAACCAATCCTCGCGTGGGCTGGGAGCGTGTCCAGCAGATCGTGAAGAACGTTCGCGACCTCTGCAGAACTCGACCCCGTGGGGCTGATGAGTACCGTCTGTTCCGAAGTTTTCTGATCGACCATGGTGTCGTGGATGCTGACCGAAGCCTCGACTTTCTGATCCCGCTGCAAGTCAGCTTCAACTCGCTGTACGAACCGATACCTGAGCATCTGATCCGTTTGGGACAGGTCTACCTGTGTCCGGGCTGCGGATGGCCAATGGAAATTCACCGCCACGCTGTGTCCTGTGGCGCGCACTGGTGTGAACAAACGGTCGGAATTTTTCAGTGGATGGATGACGAACTGGTGAGCGTTAGAAACGCGAAGGTAATCCAACCACACCCCGCCAAGAACAAGTACCGGCTCACCCCACCTCTGTGGACATTTACCTTGATTCCGGGGCTGCTGGAGCTGCGCCTGCTTGATGGCTTCAGTCGACTGGGGGTATCTGCCGAACTGTGGCCAGACGTTGATCAGGCTGACCTGCGCTTCACCCTCGATGATCGTACCTACTCGCTGGATGCCAAGGTATGGCATTCCACCAAGAACCTTGGACTACACCTGGCCAGTACTCCGTTTACGGAGACGGTCATCGTCATCCCTGACTACCAGGCGCAATTCCTGCACACGCTCGATGAGCAGTGCTTGCCCAGGCAGATCATGTCTGAGTCCCAGTGCCTGCGTTGGGTGAAAAAACTATGCCAACGCTAACTGAAAATGCCACCGCCCTTGCGCTCGGGTTGGCCATCAAGCATATCAGCAAGGAGCCAACCCTTGCTGACGCCGAAGTGTTCCTGGTGGGGCGCCCCCATCTCTGGAGCGGCTGGGAAAGTGCTTCTGAGATGGTGCGCGACCAGATCATCACGCTTATCAAGTATCGCCCTGTTGACCTGAACCAGACTGGTCGATTTCTTGAAGAGGCCGGGCGAATAATCTTCGGTGGTGGTGCGCCGTTTCGAGTAGCAGCGGCTGATCTCTTAAGTGACCAGCAAGCCCCTCCGCGCCTCAAGGAGACTGATGTCTACTATTTCCAGGCGGGCTTCGACCTGGACGGTCTGATTGAGGAGAAACTCTACGCCATCAAAACGGAACCCACTGCCCCGTCATGCACGAAATGGCCTACTGAAGGACAGATTCTCCTTCGGGAGACACAATCTGATGGCTACCGCACTTTCGTGATCTCCGAGGCGCAGCGTTCCCGGTTGGTGTTGAATGATACCCGTCTACCCTTGGTAGAAGCCTCGGATGTGACGACGTTCTCCTGGGAGAAGGCTTCGCTGTATGAGATAGCCAGTGCACTGGATCTAGCTGGATGTGACCCCGCGAACCATCTGCACCAAAGCCACCGAAGCTCCTTGAATTCAATCGTGCGCAACGACGATTGCGTAGAAGCCCGTGCCGGGAAGTTCTATCGGGTCAATGCGCCGACTGGGACGGGGAAAACTGTTGTAATGCAGTTGATGGGCATTCACACCGCTTTGCAGCGGCATCGCGTGGTGATCGCGGTGCCCAACCTGACTGACGTACGCAATATGGTTGAGGCCCTGAAGCACTCGGTACGTATCGTGGCCCCTCATCTGAAGATCGCCCCGCTGCATTCCCAACGCCGGATAGCCAAAGCGGGTGATTACTACATTGCCCGTGCAAGGGAGGATCATCCTTACGACTATCGATGCCTGCTCGATGCCTGTGCCACTGACGGGAGCGTGAGCCCGCGCGATGAGGAGCCCTGCTTCAACCTGCAGCTTCCAGGCGAGCGTCGGGGGCGGGAGACGTTCAAGCGCATTCGTAGCTGTCCGTTTTTGAATCAGTGTGGCAAGCGCACCATGCTCGAACAAGCTTTGGCGGCCGACATAGTGGTGGTCAACCACCATGCCCTGATTTCCGGAACCACACGCATCGCTACAGAAGGTGGTGGCGGAGAGTCGAGAAGCCTGCTCGAGCTGCTGCTCCGTTCGGCCTCGCTCTTCATGGTCGATGAGATCGATGGGTTGCTGCTGAGTGCGATCGATACCAGCGTCTTCGAACTCCCGTTGAGTAATCACATCGAGCACAGCAGCCTTGCTGAGCTGCATATGGAAATTTTTGGGCGTGACAGCATTCCCGACGTCGACGCGTCTACCCTGTACCGTGCTCAACGGGCCTGCAATGCCGTGATTCTCCATACCACACGTTTGCTCCAGTTGGCCCTGAAGCATCTCACCTGGCCTGACCGCGAGACCGTGTGGGAGCGGGCAGAAGATCAGATGATTGCTGATTACCTGGGCGTCGATCCATTGGCGCTAGACGGCGTCTGCGGATATGGTGAGCAGGCCATCCCTCCCCACCTGGCGCCGCTGCGGGAACTCTTGCAAGCCTTTTCACACAACGACCCACTGCCGAGCCCGGTTGAGGTAGTCGTCAACATCAGCGCGCTGCTCAGCACCCTGGCGAAGCGGAAAAACCTGGGGCAGCGGCTGAACGACAAAAAGCTCGAAAGGCTCAGGTCGTCATTGGTCATCAGGACGAGTTTGCACTTTATTGAAAGCAGTCTTCGCACCCTCTATGCAGATGTCCCCGTGCTGGCGCGCACAAAAGTAGCCGCAGCACTGAGGGTGCAGCAGGATCTTTCAGGATCAGCGCCCTTCAGCCCTACGCCGCTTGGCCCTCTCCAGCGTGTCGTTTACGGATTCAAACGCAAGCAGGATGGACGAGACACGTGGTCACTCCAGGTAGTGGCGATGTCCGGCGACCCTCATCGGACACTTCAATACCTGCCCAACCTGACATCGAAAATCCATGCCGGCGTGAATCGCACCTTTATTGGCTTCAGTGCCACGGCATTTTTCCCTGGCGCCAGCTGCTTCGACTTGAACGCCAAGACGCTGATTGACGTACCGGATGCCAAGGGGAACATTCGCTTCGAAAACGTCAATGTCTCAGTGCATGTATCGGGGGCATCGCTTGATTCTCGACTCATTCATGTCCGGGATCTGGCCTATGAGCTGTGGCCATGGCTTACCAGTCGCTTAGCAGCATTGGAGCAAGATGACAGCACCTGCCATCGAGCACGCTTGCTGTTGGTCACGGGGAGTGATGCCGAGGCAGAGCAACTCGCCTCGACGCTCTACGAAATTTCAGCGGGACAACGAAAGGTCGCATGGATTCGGGGAGGCAAGAAAGCCGATCGGCAGGAGCGGTTGCCCCTGGCGAACAAGCTCACTTACGACGATCTCGTGGAGTTTGCCGATGGCCCCAATGCTGATGTGCAATTGATGGTCAGCTCCATCTACCCAATGGCGCGTGGTCACAACATAGTGACCAGGGACGGGAAGTCGGCCTTGGGTGGAGTAGTCGTTTGTGTGCGACCGTTACCCTCTTCCGATCAGCCAGGCAACAACCTTGCACATCTTTGCTATAGCGTTGGCGAAAGCGTGGAAGCGTCCCCCAGCCCGGGGCTGGCACTGCTGAAGGAGCGGGCCATGGCGAACCGAATACTCAATGGCATCCGGCTGGCTCCCCCCTACTTTTACAGCCAGCCCAAAGGCATACGGTTCTTCACCATCATGAACGTGCTGGTGACACTCACCCAGCTTGTCGGGCGTGCCAGACGCGGCGGCACGCCCGTCACTTGCTATCTAGCTGACGCGGCGTTTTTCGACAGCCGCTACACTTGGGCGATGCTTTTGAATCGGACGATCGAGAAGCTCAAGCAGGATGGCCACTGGAGCGAATTTTCAACGCACCATGCGGGCCTGGTGGAAGCCATGACGCTTTACATCGAAGCGGCAGGCCCGCAAGCCACTGCAGGCACTCAAGAGACGGAGGGGCTACCTGATGACGATTTCCCTGAGGACTAACCTGTTCCGATTCGACCCGGATGAGCTTCCTCCCGTCATGCAATACCACGCTTCACGGAATTTCGTGAATGGATGGCAACTGCTCACCAATCATTTCGGTAAGCCCTATCTGCCCACTGAATCACTTGAAGAGATTCTCAGTTACCTGTCAGGCGGCCCGGTTTGGGTGAACGCGCAACTGCTCAAGAGCAAGGAGGCGCCAGCCATCGCGTCACTCAAGCCCATCGACCCAGGCAAACTGAACCGGGCAATCAACGTATGGGCTCAGCACATCCTGCGCAAAGCAATGCCAGGCGAACAGGACTTCATCGATCTGCTCGTGCCAGAGCACCCAGTTCCTATCCATGCATCTGACGTAATGCACGACCCTCGACAGTCAACGGTGGCATACAAGGTCGTACCGTGGATGCTCGCGCAGCAATTATCGAGCAAACCGATGGAGTCTTCCGTCCCGTTGAACCTCTCTGTTTGCAGCGACGGCTCCTTGCTAGCCTGGGACAACCCGCTGTTCTACGAACGTGGCGATCGCCGCGCAGTGGCTATGCACTCCGTTTCAACGAATTTGTTGTTGCTGCACAAGGTGCCCAGTCAGTACGCGTCCGTCACGGTTCACCTAAGCCATATCTTGCCCGAGTGGCGTCACACCACACACTCGACCTGGATCAAAACCGCTCGCGGAATTTCCAAATTCCAGATCCGCACATTGCGAACAGATGATGGTCACTTTCAGACCGTCTACACCAGTCCTGCCGCCGAACTCATCCAACACATGGGCGAAGGAAGTTTGCCGGTGTTGGGTGGCGATGAGATTTCTATGGCCGGGGCCCTCCGGCCGATTCATGCCCACACGCCGATCGGCTCACCCATTGGCAGTGGCGTCGGTACGGTCATCCTCGACCAGACAAGCTTTCACTTCCAGAAGACCCTGATCTCAGCCAAACCCATGCTGACGCGCTATGTGGGCCGGCTCATCGCCCAGCGAGACAAAACGTCAGACGAGCCAGAGCGGCCAATTCGAATCGCAGTAGTGACCGCGCACACGGACATCATGATGCGCATCAACACAACCTACGAAAACTTGGAGTCTCTTTCTCCCGTGTTCAAGGAAAAGCCCAAGCCTACAGTCCTACTCCAGCAGATCCAGTGCAAGGATGCACAGCGGGTACTTACTTCCAAGGCAACCTCGACGGACATTCAGAACTGGTTTACCAATGAATTGTTGCCGCGGCTGACCAGTCTGGTACCCGACGCCGCGATTATCGAAACAACCCCCGAGGTGGCCACGAAGGACGAGAACGATCCGAAGCATGTGTTGCGGACACTCTGCGCCAAACATGGGATCCCCACGCAATTCATCTTCCATCTACCGCCTCAAGGCGAAGGAGCCACGTCATCGAAGGGCACTGCTTCAGGATTGAAGAGTCGGCTGCGCAAAGCCAAGACTGAGGAATCTGATCCGCATGTCGATTACCCCGCCATCAACAGCCTCATTGATGCGACTCGTGGTACCGGCTATGTTCCGCTACCACTGAAACGTACTGCAGGCATCCCGGCCAATACGACCGTCGTTTCTATCTATGTCGATTACCTCCAAAAGTCCAACACTTACCTGCCCGTGATCACGCGCTCCTTGGTCAATACCCGGTATCTACAGGTCTATGTTGATGATGCTGGTGGTCAATCAGGCCAGTGGAAAAGCTACAGCGAAGGACTCTGTGCCATCCATGCAAGCCCCAAGTTGCTGGATCAGGACGCTGCCAAACTGCTGATCAGGCAAGCACTCCTCGCGCCTACTGCCGTGGCCGAGAGTCCATTGATTGTGTACATCAACGCCGGTGCGAAGCGGCTGTACCCAGGCATGAATGATGGCGCAGGCCATGGATTGCCTCCCGTTCCGAAAAACGCGTGGTTGATACGCACGCGGTCTGATTACCAAACGGCTCAAATGACCGGTGTGCACTCACTTTCGCCTCTGGCGCCGATGTACATAGGGAATCGAATCGGTGTGCATCAAGCTGAACACCAAGAGCTGGTGTATTACTTCACGTCTTACTCCAAGACCTTCAATAAGGTGCGGTCTCACCGCTACCACACCCGCTACGACGTCACCCAGTCGCAGCTCAAGGATTCGTGGCAGCAGCTGGGAGTGACGGAGTTTGTGATGATCCAGGAAGGCAATTTTGCGAACAAAGACCAGCTGGCGCTGCAGGCCGGATACTGGTGCAAGAATGCCCCATTGTGGGATGGTTTTCTTCGGCTTCCCTCCCCGCTTCACGCGGCCCGACAGATTGCAGAGGATCATCCGGTTACCGAAAAGCTGAGGAAAGGTCGGTTCTGATTGGGGCTCCCGGCTTGGCACGGCCTGGGGTGTTGAGCAGACTGCGAGAGTCCAGCCGATACGCAATCACATCAATCTCATAACCGCCGAAGATCGTCATGGACAACGCCTAACGAGCGTCGGCCGGCGGCCTGAGGCAAATCGACTGATTCAGAAGACTCGCTGGGTTCACCCGCCGCCGATGAGCAACGCCTTGGCGAACAAGCTCGTCAGATCCGGCGGGTAAATATCTTCGTCACAGCTCGCCAGTTCGGTTTCCGACCACCACCTCACTTCGCATACGGCGCCACGCTCCTGGTCACTCCATGCAGCAGAGGAGCACTGTTCGGCACCGGCCCGCACCACGTAGTAATTTTCGACCGCGAGCACAGGCTTTCCATCAGGCATTTGCCACAGGAACTCTCTGCGTGCGATGCATGTGCCAACGGATTGAACATCAACACCGGTCTCTTCTTGAAGTTCGCGCACTGCCGCCTCCTCAAAAGACTCAGCGTGTCTGAGTTGTCCGCCAGGTGTCGCCCAGTAGCTCATCCCCGCCAAAGCGCCGGTCTTATAATTGATCTTGAAAAGCAGCAGTCGATGAGCCGGGCTGATCAACAATATGCGAGAGGCTAAACGGCGTCGCGGCATGAGTACCCCCGATGGATGAGCACTAACCAATGACCTCCAAGACCTCACTACCCTGCATCCGCCGAACCTCCACTACATACTCAGCAATGTTGGGGACAGCGTAATCAACAACCATCTCGACCACGGGTTTGATCGGTTTGCCTGAGCGCTTCACAGGATAATCTGGAATTCTACGGAAGATCTCTGTACCGCGACGATGCGGCATAGGCCAAGTATTGCCCGAGTTCATATGACACAGCCAAATGGCTTCAGCATACGCCGGGATGAAAGTCGCCGAGTCCAGCGTCAGGACATCGTGTTCGAGCCTGCGGTAATCGCGAGCGCCGAGCAGACGATGCAGTCTTTGCTCCTCAGCCCAAAAGAAAACCTTGTGGTTGATCAACTCATACCACTGTCGTGGTGTTGTCCCATCTGTGAGGGCCTGCATCAATCTTCCCTCAGGCATGGGCTTCTGGTCTCGAAGCACGATGTTGGAGGGGTGCCCTGCCCTAACATCCATTTTTTCACTGCGGTGCTCGCTCTCAAATCTGGCGCGGTCGTCACCTTCAATGGCGTGATAGTCAAGGACTGCCGTTGCGCTCATCAGCCCGCGGGTACGAATGCTGCCCCAGGCTCCGCATTCGGCCATGTGATAAACCCGTGGGTAAAGCTCGATCAACTTGTCCAGATCCATCTGTTATCTCCTGTCAGAACGTGCAGTCCAGTTGCGTCGATCGATCAGCGATCGTAAATCGCTGGGGTCTGGGTCTCGGGTAAACCGAGTGTTGATCAGCGAGACAGGGGCTTGGGAAACGCGCTCCAACTCCTCCACAAACTTGATCGTGTCCGAATCGAGCTGCTCGAAGCGGCGCGCGTTGCGGTTTGTTTCCTTGAGGTAATCGGCAAAGGTCAGGACGATGTCCGTCGGTGCGTTGAGCGCGCACGCTTTTCGGAATTGATCCCATTCGAACCAGCCAACCTTCCGGTTACGGTGTGTAGTAGAGGTTTTCTCGGCGGCGTTTAAGACATCGGCGTCGAGCTTTGCAAATTGTGCAATTTCATCAAAAGTCGTCGGATGTTTGAGCCTTCCAGAGATGTGGCCCTCGTTTCCATCCGGATCGCCAACACGGATAGGCATGGGCCGAATGACCATAAGGATTTTTCGAATTCTGCTGGGTGATATTCCGGCCTCAGCAAGACAGCCAGCAACGTTTGTGTCCCGGGAGGTCACATACGGATAGTCGCCATGGAAAATGCTCAACCCACTGCCTTGGGTACCCTCCAGTAGGATGGATTGACCACTGCGGTAGGCCTCCTCTAATCGATCTGATGTAGAGCCGTGGTAGTTTCCGGGAGTACCCACATACGGTCGCAGCTCATCAATATCTTTGGCCAGCCTGATCTCCTTACCTCGGCTCAGAATTCGCCGCGCTGCGGCTACTCCACTCCCGCTTCCGGTTGATGCGATGGTTGTAACCAGGTGTCCCTCTCTCTCCGTTCCGATGTCCGTTTCCTCAATGATGGTGGCCTGAGGATCGATGAATAATCGATCTGGGCCGATACGGCACTCCTCGATCTCCCTCAAAAGCCCAGACAAATGAATGGTCATGCCGGGGCCGAGAAGCAGGCGCGCAGTCACGTCACGCGATCCCGAAGGTAGATGATGGTAGGTAAACGTGCCGGCAGCACTCGCCACGGTATGTCCAGCGTTAGGGCCACCGACACGAACCATCACATCGTACTCACGCGCCAGATATGCAACGATATTGCCCTTACCCTCACTTCCGTACTGCCCACCAATGAGCACATCCACACACCTGATCCCGGGTGGTGTGTACAAATGCAAACGGGCGGCGACCCGCACGAGTGTGTCGTTGGAGTCCGAGCGTTCGGTGTAAACGCGGACATCAGCATCATCCTTGAGCGCCTGGATTTCCGCCTGATCGCTGAGTTGATTGACTTCGTCATAGGGCAAAGGATTGACCTCGGCTTCTGTTCGTTTTGCGTAACGCCCCTGAAGCGTAGGGTCACTGGCGTACAGATGGACATGCACCAGGTCGGCCCCGAAGGTCTGTCGAAACTGCAGTACCTGTGCCAGCGTATCCAAGTGATCGACGACTAACGGTCGGCCGTCTTTCTCACTCCCGCACTTCGCTTGGGTTTCCAGAAGCATCCACTGCTCATGCTCGGCCTGATCCAACTCACGTCGCCGATCAAGAATGTCCGGCTGATCCATGCGCAGGCGCCACTCGGCATCTTCAGCGGCTCGACGATTACAAACCACGGCGAAGCCAAACTCCTTTTCCAACAAACTGGCTAATCCACTCTTGCCGCTACAGGTCTTGCCACTGATCACTACAATCTGCCGAGTTTCCATACGCTATTTCTCCCAGATGCCCATTATCTGATCCGCAATGTCCCATGAGGTGTGCTGTTGAGTGTCTAGAACTTTGTCCGCAAAACCTGCAAGCGAACGAGCACTCTGCTCGTTAGGGTGCAATACGCTCACTTGATACTCATCGCGAAGACTTATGTTACGCGCAACGTATCTCTGCTCCAGAACAAACTCAGGCGCGACAATGTGCACGTGTCTCACCACATCCCCGAAATGGAGCCTGAACAACTCCACCTGCCGGGGTTTGCGGACTGCATCCAGTAGCCAGTTATCAACATCTGGTCGGGCTTCGATGGCCGGACTTGCGACAGACTCTATGAGCCAGGAAAAGTCAGTTGCCCTGTCGAGGGAGTCACCGAGTTCTTGGAGGCTACGACGATCAAATGGCTCATTCCGGGTAGCCAGCTGAGCCCGCAGAAAGGAGCCACTGCTGATCGGAACAAACCCATGGCACTCTTGTAGCGAGGCAGAAACTGACGTCTTGCCACTGGCCATCGGGCCGCTCAAAAGAAGTAGTCGCTTCACGTGATGACATTCCCTGTCTTGCGAATTCAATATCACGCTAAAGCGTAGCTGGCCTGGCTAAGTTGATATGTTTTTTTCCACACCGATCAGGCAGTAGCCTATCCGGTAAATTCACGAATCTGGAAACGATCCTTTATTACGCCTGGCCCAGCGCTTTCATCGCTAACAAATGGGTCAGATCTCAACGATCGCATCCTGCATCCCCTCAACTTCAAAATCGCTATTGTGTTGCTGGAGCGGGGTTGTAGCGTTTAGGAGAACGCGACTCAATAGGTCTATCGGTATTTCGGTGATACCCAGGTGAACGCGATTTTTGGCGTGGTTACGGAACCGCTCTAATCGGTGATTGCCACTCCTATCGCGGAGCTGACAGACAGACGTCCCTTCTGTCATTTTGTCAGTCCCTCCATCGACTACCCTCCTCTACGATTACGATTCAGCGCAAATTCAATCCGTGCATATCGCCTATGAGAGTGACCGGTTTCCCAGAAACTTATGGCCGCAATATGGTGCCTAGAAGCTAACGGTGTGTACGCTATTCAAGTTCAATTTGGGGGCCGTAAGTCATAATATCCGCTAGCCGCAGAGCTTTCCTTGCTGCAGTTTTTGCGGCAGCCAAATCGCCGTTTCGCAGGATATCGATTAGCATCTGCCGGTCTTCTACCTCAGTGGAGGCTTCAGCGAGGCGCTTAGACCAATACAGACGGGCAACACCTGAACCGATTTCAAGCACTGCTCCGAATGCCTGTCCTGGATTGACCCCACGTTCCCATACTCGCATCAAAGCCGTAATTGCTTGTTCCTCTGGTTCCCGCTCTGTTCCTTCAGAGCGTTCTATTGCCGCCGACAGATCATTTCGAACTTGGTCAGCCTGCTGGAATTGGGTGATTGTGAAAGTCGTCAACTCAGCGTCCGGGCGTAACGGGAGTTCCTGTCTCCTTGCTTCAAGGGCATCGATTGCGGCCAAAATTTTCTGCTTGAAGTGTTCTTGCGTTGATACCCGAGCGGCTAGGCGCAGTTGTCCAATCAGACGACCGATATCGTCGACCAATGAAACAAGGAACCAATACGGGCGCTCCGTTCCCTGTTGAACCAGAGCCGTAGCTACGAAAGGCCATACCTCCTGCACTGTGAGGTTTGGTCGCCCCAAAACATGCAGTATTTGTTCGGGACCAAGAAGGCATAAATCAAGGAGGAAGGATTCCGGGGGTAGATCCAACTTTCCTTCGTTTAATCGACCATTCGCGATACCAACATCAGCCGCGAATTGGTCTGGAATGTCAGCAAAAGCTCGGCGCAGATGTTGTGGGGCAATCGCTAAAGCATTGGGGTCATTCGGCCGCACTACAACATTAAGCCCTTGGCCTCCTGGATTGATGCGTTGGAATCTAATTGGAGCAGCATTTTGCAGCGTCCCTAAAAGCAATGCGATATCTGCGGCTGTCGGCGAGACAACCGATCGATCAAATGCTTCCAGCCATTCTGGTGCTTCAGGTGGAATCTCGGGAAGTACCAAAAATAAAGACCGCAAAGCAGTTACTCGCTCTGCAGGTGCGTGCGCGTGTTGGAATTTTTGTATGAGATCGTCTACCAGCACATTCTGGTCGATGACATCTTCCAATGGGGTGGGGAGGCGATCCAGATAAGGTCGCATGCGTGTAGAAGTCGCTAGAAGCTCCAGAAAGCCGTGAACCCTGAGCGCTTGCATTAGTGTCACGGCTCGGGATACTCCTGATCCGGCATGAAGCCCAGCAGCTCTTTGCGTGAATAGAAGTGAAAATCCTTGAGTCGCTTCATTCACCAGTCCTCTATGCCCGACTGCGTCTGCGACGCCAGCGGTTAAAAACGAGGCTGCCGGGACAGGGGCTCGAAGGAGGTCTCGTACATCACCAAGAATTTGCCGTGCACTTTTGAACTGAGTCGGGGAAAGCATCATTGCCTGTTCACCCCGAACCTGCACGATAATCGCGGCCAGAGCCTGCTCCGCTGCTGTGCCAACAAGACCAATAGCTGGCGAATATCGGGCGCTTTCCACCCGAAGCTCTCCGCGACTGGGTGTACCGAGGCAGAATAGGGCCAAGGCGAGTGATTCCTGACTGGCCTCTAACAGGCGCACCGCGTTGTTACTTAGCAGTCTGGGCATTGCTGTATCCTGCCAACCATCAGTCCTTAGGAGCAGTGTCGATTGCCATAAACTCTATGGCAAAGCTCGAAAGAATCTTTTACCACAAGCTATTGCTCATTAAGGCTGCTCACCAAATAATTTCTGGTGGCAAACATCAGTTCCGCAAAGCAAGATTCTCAACCAAATCGATCACCTGCCTTTGCTCATCGGTTTCCAAGCAATGAAAGCATTGCAGCAAATGGGCCTCATCGTCGTTTACACAATAAAAATATGCCACGGGTAGATCCAGCACCGCCGCAATTTGCTGAACGATGCTCTCACCTGGCTGGTGAACCCCCTTCTCATATTGATTCATCCGCGCCGAGGCTGTGGCCGGCTCAATGCCTGCCTCAATGCCCAGACGTTCTTGCGAAAAACCTCGCGCCTTGCGCGCCTCTCTCAAACGCGTGCTGAAGATCGTCATTTCTCTCGCCGCAAAAGGCTAAGAGATTCTTAGATTCGCTTTGACGACATACTAAGTATTCCTTAGTATTCTAAAGAAATATCCTTTTGCCATCACATCAATACGCAAAGACAGGGATCAAAATGAAGGAAATGCAAATCGTAGACGGCCGGATCGACGAGAAATCGCGCGGTTTCGGCGGCGACATGATCAGCTACCACTACTGGGAAATTGACGGCAAGAAGCACGAAAAGCTCGAAATTCCGGACGTTCTCGACGCCCACGTAAAGGCGGGCTACCGAATTTGAGCGACGTACCAGCCAGGCAAAGACAACGTGAATCGGATATGGGCCATTCAGCTCGACAATGAACCCGTCCGGTCAGTGGTCACCATTCCCTTCATCGCCGTGTCCTTGGGTCGACTCAGCATCCTGCCTCTGATGGTCGCCATTTTTACTATTTTCATTGCCTATGGCTTTTGGCAAGCCAGCGCGCATCATGGAGGTTTCTATGGGACGAGTTATCAAATGGGCTGGCTCGCGCTCAAAGTGTTCGTCAGCTATCGCTACATGATTAAGCCAATATTGATCATCAAACGCGGCATCAAGGCGTTTCGCGAATATTGCGCCAAGGCCCCAGCTTCGACCTCGGCCGCCAGCTAAAACCGAACGAACGCCGACGAGTCTCCGGAGAGCCAGAAAAATGAATCATATCGAGCTGATTCAACACCAAGCCAAGCTCGTCTTTGGCAACAAAGTAAAAGCCGACAGTTGGCTGACCCAACCGAAAAACACCCTCGGTGGAAGTACGCCATTGGAGCTCGCTCACACTGAAGAGGGATACGAAGTCGTAAAGACTGAGCTTGAAAAACTCAGTCACGGATTCGCCTGCTAATGCGAGTTCCCCCCTCCTCCAAGCTCAGGACTCAACATGATTGCTTTTGACCTCAATCAAAACGACAGCGAAGCCTTACTCCATCACGTTGATGAGTTCAGGCCCCAGTCAGGCGAGACTCGTACAGACGCTCGATTGCGAAATGCGCTGCTCGAATTGCGCACCGCCTTGGTGTCGCATCTCGAAGAGCACGAGGCTTTGGCTACCCCGGAACCAGGACGGAAAAATTAGGTAGGGATAGGAGCCCAAGCACATCATCATTTTGGAGTTTGATCGCCTCCCAACGTTGACCGTTACGTCTAATTCAAGGCTGCATTTTTTCTTACTTCTTCCCATCCTGAAGGTTCAGCTCAATTTTCTGACCTTATCGTGGAATCCACTAGAGACATTGCCCCACTAGTGGATCAGTCATTTCAATTTAACCCAGTTTATCCCGGTTCAGGATTGATCAATTATGGCTCCATCATTACTGAGGAGCCCCACAATGAATTCTCTCTTTTCTCAAGTCCAAGTCAGTCGCTACACCCTCTCCAATCGTATGGTCATGGCCCCTATGACGCGTTCGCGTGCCGACGATGCCGGCGTGCCAAGCGAACTGGTTGCGACTTACTATGCACAGCGTGCCAGTGCCGGCCTGATCATCAGTGAAGGCGTGTTCCCCATTGCAATGGGCAAGGGTTATGTCCGAACCCCTGGTATCGAAACCGCCGAGCAGGTCGCTGCATGGAAGCATGTCACTGAGGCCGTGCATGCTCGTGGCGGACGGATTTTCATGCAGTTGATGCACAGCGGTCGCATTTCGCACCCTTCGTTGCTGCCGAATGGCGCCCTGCCACAGGCCCCTTCCGCGATCAAACCCGCTGGCCAGACTTGGACCGCGACGGGCCTTCAGGATTTCGTTACCCCCCATGCACTGAGCGTGGTTGAGATTGCCTCGGTCATTGAAGGCTATCGCCAAGCGGCGCGCCTGGCCATGGAAGCTGGCTTCGACGGCGTCGAGTTGCATGCCGCGTCGGGCTACCTGCCTGAACAGTTCCTCTCGACTGGCAGCAATCAGCGCACGGATGAATACGGTGGATCGGTTGAAAACCGTGTGCGTTTTGTATTGGACGTGCTGTCCGCTATTGCGACGGAAATCGGTGGTGACCGGGTGGGTCTCAAAATCTCGCCTGAAATGAATTTCAACGACATCGTCGATGCCAACCCGCAAGAAACCTATACCTATCTGGTCGAACACCTGTATGGGCTGAATCTCGCCTATCTGCATGTCGCCCTGTTCGGCGCCAATGTCGACTACCACGCCTTGTTACGTCCACTGTTTGACGGCAGCTACCTGATCGGTGGCGGGCTCGATCAACACGCCGCCGAATCCCTGATCGCTGATGGCCGCGCCGATGCTGCCGTATTTGGCAGTGCATTCCTCGCCAACCCGGATCTGCCCGAGCGTTTTCGCACAGGCGCCGAGCTTAATGCTCCAGACAAGAACTCGTTCTACGCACCGGGCGCGCAAGGGTATATCGACTACCCTGCTTTGCCCGCAACGCAAAGCGTCTGAGGGAGCACAGCCATGTTACCCATCGCACGTTTGCAGCGCATGAATCACGGCAGTCAGTTCCGGGCCTTCAGCCTGCGTGGAAATCAGTTCGCCAAGCCTATCGACCCCTTCCTCGCAGTCGATCATGCCTGGATCAGCGGGCCAACATTTCCACCGCACCCACATGCCGGTTTCTCGGCCGTGTCCTATCTGTTTCTTGATTCCGAGACCGGGATTGATAACCGGGACGCGCTGGGCAATCGCAACCTGATTCAACCGGGAGGGCTGCACTGGACGGCGGCGGGTAAAGGTGTGGTGCATGAGGAGGTGCCGGCCGAGCCGGGTAAGACGGTGCACATGCTGCAAATTTTTATCAATTTACCGCAGGAGCGCCAAGCCGACGCGCCGTTTGCACTGACTCTCGAAGCGCAAGAAGTGCCCGTGGTGCGATTGCCCGGGGTCAAGGTGCGCGTGCCACTGGGCAGTTTCGCCCAGGTGTCGTCGCCCTTGTCGGTTCCCACCGAAGTGAGCGTGCTGGACATCTCTCTTGAGGACGGCGCTGAAGTCAGCGTCCCGATCCCCGAAGGTCATGTGGCGTTCGTGATGCCGATTGACGGCGAAGTGATGGTCGACGGGCTTCCCTTCAATCTCAGCGAACTCACGCTGCCGGTGAATCTACCGCTGCGTGACGACCGCGTGGTTGGGTTGAGCGCACCTAGGGGCAACGCCAAGGCCGTGTTGTTTTCTGGTGTCCCGTTGAATCAACCCGTGTATTGGCAAGGACCACTGGCGCTTGCCTCTCAGCACACGCTGGCTGAAGCCATTGACGGCTATCAGCGTGGTGCGTTCGGAAAGCTGCAACCACGTTGAATAATCGAAATAGTCCCAAATCCGGGGCGTTAGGTGCCCCGACTTTACTGCCAGGAGAATCATCATGACGTACGAAAAATTCAGTGCTGACAATGCCGCCCTGCTGTTGATCGACCACCAGGTGGGGACCATGGGCTGGGTGAAATCCATCCCGTTCGAAGAACTCAAACGCAACGCGCTGATGCTCGCCAAAGCGGCCAGCATTCTGAAACTTCCAGTAGTCCTGACCTCCAGCATGGAGCAGCACGCGCAGGGGCCGCTGCTGAGTGAACTGGAGCAGATCCTCCCTGCCGAATTCGCTTCACGCATCCAACGCCTGGGCATCGTCAACGCCATGGACGACGAACACTTCGCCGCCGCGGTCAAAGCGACTGGCCGTAAAAAACTGATCATTGCCGGTGTCACCAATGACGTCTGCACGGTCTACCCGGCCCTGAGCCTGGTGCGTGATGGGTATGAAGTTCAGGTGGTGGCCGATGGTGGCGGCTCACCGACCGTGATGGCCGATGACATCGCCCTGCGCCGGATGGACAAGGGCGGCGTGACGCTGACCAGCACCAACCAGCTGATTGCAGAACTCGCCGGCAGCTGGGCGACGCCGGAAGGCGGGCAATTGGTGCAGGTACTCATGGAAGCACTGCAAGGTTAAGCACGTTTCTGGCTGGCAGAACTTCAAATTCCGGTTCTGCCACCCTGCGACGCCGCGCAACCTTTGATCAAAGCGGCCCCCCTCCACACATCCCGGAGATGGGCCGCTGCGTTCAGTGTCATGGCAAACATCGCATAACCCCGCCTATCTGGGCCAGAGAATATCGCTCATGAACAGTCTTAAACCAGAGCGTACAACGGATGTTCGATCCACTTATCGGCTCTCCCCACGAGCGTCGTTGGCGATGATGTTGGTCCTGCTAGCCGGATGCTCCTTCAGTGACCTGAAGCCGCAGTCGCATCTGCTCGCGCCCACCGATGTCAGCGAGACTCTTGCCGACAGTGCAGTCACGCTGTCTCCGGCGGTCTGGCCCACTGAAAACTGGTGGACCAGCTTCAAAGACCCGCAACTCGATGCTCTGATCAAGGAGGCCTTGGCAGGCAGCCCTACCCTGCGATCAGCGGCGGCGCGAGTGCGTCAGGCCAGCGCTTTAGAAGCTATCGAAGGGGCCCAGTTACTGCCTCATGTCGATGCAACAATGAGCACGACCCGCGAGCGATTCAGCTCCAACGGCACGACACCTGCGCCGGCGAAGGGCACTTGGCAGAACGTCGATCAGGCCACCTTGAATGTGGGTTATGAGCTGGACTTTTGGGGCAAAAACCGCTCGGCCATTGAAGCGGCCGTAGGCCGTCGACATGCACTTGAAGTCGATGAGCGTGCGGCGGCACTTATGCTGTCTGCATCGATTGTGCAGGCCTACATTGCATTGCAGAACGGCTACGAGCAACAGGATGTGGCCCAAACGCTGTTGGCGCAGCAAGAGCAAATCGAGAAACTGACCCAGCAGCGATTTGCAGCTGAACTGGATACTCAGATCGATATCAAGCAGTCCCAAGCCGCCCTGCCCGCCAATAGGGCCAATATTGCCGCGCTGAAGGAATCGATCGAGCTCAACCAAAACAAACTGGCTTCCTTGCTGGGCAAGGGCCCTGACCGGGGACGGACGATCACAAGACCCCATCTTCAGTCCAGCGATACCGTGGCACTGCCGACCAACCTCCCAGCCGAGCTGATTGGTCATCGCCCAGACGTCGTTGCGCAACGTTGGCGCGTCGAAGCCTCAGGCCATGAAATTGAGGTGGCAAAAGCTCGCTTCTATCCCGACGTTAACCTGACGTCCTTCATCGGTATGCAAAGTCTTGGCTTTGATACCTTCAGCGAACGCAGCAGCCGCATAGTGGGATTCGCACCCGCGATAAGCCTGCCGATCTTCGAGGGCGGTCGATTGCGTGGGAACCTGGACGCCCAGGACGCCGTTTACGATCTGGCCGTCGAAAACTACAACCAGACGGTTATCGATGCCATACGCGATATCGCCGACCAGTTGTCCTCCCTGCGTTGGTTAAAAGAACGCTTGGCCCAGCAGAATGAAGCGGTAGCCACTGCACAGGCCGCCGCCGACCTGGTGAACAAAAGGTACGCAGCAGGACTGGCAACCTATCTGCAGGTACTGGCAACTGAAAACTCAACGTTGACCGAGAAACGCCAACTAGTAGACCTGAAATCGAGAGCGCTTTCCCTTCAGGCGAACCTGAGCCGGGCTTTGGGGGGCGGCTATTCGCCCGAAATCCCGGCGCCCGACAACGCCACTCCCTCCTTGGCAGGTAAATGACGTTATGACTACTACGCCCTCCCCAGCCGCCACCACTCAGCCGCGAGCCTTGTACCGCCCCACATTGCTGCTGACCCTGGCCATAGTCCTTCTGGTCGTTGCCTTGTGCGCTGGCTACCTGCTGAGACTGAATTCCGAATCCACCGATGATGCCTATGTCGACGGCAACGTTGTTCAGGTGACCTCACAAGTCAGCGGTACCGTGACGGCAATCAGCGGCGACAATACCGATCATGTCGATACCAACTCGCCATTGGTGACATTGAACGCCGTGGATGCCGAAATCCAGTATGAGCGCGCCAAGTCGAACCTGGCCCGTGCGGTTCGTCAGGCACGCACCCAGTATTATCAGGTCCAGCAACTTCAGGCTGAAGTGGACCAGCGTCAAAACGACGTGCGCAAGGCTCAGGATGATGTGCGTCGACGCAGCCAACTCGCTGCGAGTGGTGCAGTTTCTCGTGAAGAGATCAGTCACACCGCAGACATACTCAAAAATGCAATCGCTGGGCTTGAAGGCACCAAACACGCCCTCGCCGTTCGGCTCGCGATGGTCGACGACACCACACTTCGTACTCACCCGGATGTGCTGGTGGCAGCAAGCAACCTGCGTGATGCTTACATCGCTTTGCATCGCACCCAAATCTATTCACCGGTTGCAGGCGTAATCACCAAACGCACTGTGCAGGTCGGACAAAAAATCAATCCGGGCGTCGCACTGATGTCGGTAGTGCCCGGTGATCAAGTCTGGGTCAATGCCAATTTCAAGGAATCGCAGATTGAAGACTTGCGCATTGGCCAACCCGTTGAACTGCGTGCGGATGCCTACAGCCGCAGCGTCATATTCCACGGGACCATTATCGGCCTGGATGCCGGTACTGGCAGTGCTTTCTCCTTGCTACCGGCCCAGAACGCTACTGGTAACTGGATCAAGGTGACCCAACGGGTGCCGGTAAGGATCGCTTTACGGCCGCAGGAAGTAGCACAAAACCCCTTGCGCCTGGGTTTGTCCATGCGGGTTTCGGTCGACACCGCCGATCGTAATCGCCCCCTCCTGAACAAGACCGTTGCACAGCAACCGGTTTACAGCACCGAGATTTTCAAGAATGAACTTCAGGACGCCAATGAAGTTGTGGAGCGCGTGATCAGTGCCAATGAGGGTAGTGACCATGACCCCAAAAACCTGAAATTTTGACGGGGGGATCATGTACAGAAAACACGCTGCTCTGTTGTTCACTGTAGGCTTGCTCTGTGCGCTGGAGTATTTGCAGGCTGGCATGATTGCTTTTGCCTCTGCACCGATTCGCGGCGAAATCGAGGCCAGCCCCGAAGAATTCAGTCTGGTTGCCGCCCTGTATGCCTGTATCGCTGTGGTGGTGATTTCGAAACAGCACTGGTTGACGGAGCGTCTGGGCTGGCGCAATTTCATGCTCGGCTCAATCAGCATTTTCGTGATGGGCGCTTTCGTGTGTGGTGTGAGCGTTGATTTGACCAGTTTCACCGTAGGCCGAGTCGTCATGGCCCTGGGTGGGGCCTCGTTCATGACTTCGGCACGCCTCATGATCAACCTGCTTCCCCCTGGCCCAGGCCGGTTTACGGGAATCAAAGTATTTGCCACCGGGCTCGCTGGTGGGACGGCGGCGGCGCCTTTTATCTCGTCGTTGGTGGTTGCCGAAAATACCTGGCATGCAATCTTCTGGATACTGATCGCCGGCGCTCTGGTTGCAGCAGCACTTTGCGTGCGTTTTCTGCCCACGAGCCCTACCCCTGAGGAGGACCGAACCCCCTCAAGCCTGGCAAGCATTCTCTTGTTGTCGGTCAGTAGTTTCTTTCTGCTCTACATTTTACAGCGGTCCTACTACGACTTTTATAACGACACCTTCATCCTCGTCGGTTGCGCACTATTGGCAGCACTGGGCGTGTACACCTTCTTCCACGCCGAACACAACAAGGCAAAGCCCTTCCTGAAGGTCAGAGACTTGATGCAGCCTCGTTACCTCCAGGGCGTGGCGCTGTTTTGCTACGCCTACGTTGTACTGGGCGCCAATAACTACATCTTGCCGTACTTCCTGCAAACAGGACTGGGCTACTCCTGGGATACCATCGGTACATTCCAGGCCATCGGACTGACTGGCACTCTTGCCACCTGGGTCATCATGTCCACTCTCCTTCCAAAGTACCCTGCCCCTAAGAAGTTCTTCATTCTGGGATTCATTGCACTGGGTGGCTTTGGCTGGCTGCTGTCCTCGCTGACGCCCAGCGCCAATATGTGGTCGAACATTCTCCCGGCATTGATTCTCAATGGCTGCTTTGTGATGTTGGTCATGTCGACGGCCGCGATGCAAACCTTTCGGGATGTGATGCAAGAGGAGAAGCTCTTCGCGCATGCCTACCAGATCAAAAACATGATGGGACAGATAGCCATGGCGATTGGCACCACGGCCGCCACACTGTTTCTGCAATGGCGCACTACCACGCAATACAACAACCTCAACGTGCATTTCAGCGCCAGCGACCCTCTCTATGTGGACCAGACTCAACAGCTGGCGCAAGCACTGTCATCCGAAGTAGGTGCCACGACAGCGAATCAAATCTCGGTGGCAATGCACGCACAAATGCTGCAGCAGCAATCGACCTTGGTCGCCAGCGTGGAATACTTTTGGGTCGTGATCGGCGTGGCGATGATCGCGCTCATCATTTCAGTCACGCAGAAGACTTTTAGATGAACCGGAATATTTTCACGAATGTTGACGCTATGAGTGCTTACTCGCGATGAACACTACACACCCGGAAATCATTATTGTCGGCGGATCCCTTGCCGGTCTTACGCTTGCGCTCGCTTGCGCGACCAGGGGCGTGCCCGTTCGTGTCGTTGAGCGGTCTGTTGGTCGCGTGCACGGTGGAGACAGCCTGAGTATCGATCTGGAGCTGGTCGCGACGACGGTTGGCCATGATCCACGTGCTGCGCCCATTTTGCCCGTGGTCCCCGCTTATCGCGAACTGACGACCTGGCCCGCGCTTTACAACTGGCTACGAGACCGGGCTCTCGCAACACCAGGCATCGTCCTCGAAGAAGGCAAAGCCGTCACCTCGGTCGCAGACCTTGGCGATCAGGCAAAACTCTCCTTTACCGACGGAACGCAGAGGGTTGCCGCGGCAGTGATCGGTGCGGACGGATATCGCAGCATCGTTCGCCAGGTGGTCACGCCAGATGCACCGCTTGCCCGCTACGCCGGTTATCTCGTGTGGCGTGGACTGGTCGAGGAGCGAATGCTCACGCGTCCCGTCCCTTGGCCGTCGGATGGAGGCCTATGGATTGAGTTCGTGGGCGGATATCGTCTGGTTGCAGCAGTACTTCCTGGTCGCGACGGCTCGATGGAGCCAGGTCAGCGTCAAATCACATTCGCATGGTTCGATGTGCATCAGGAAGCTTTGCTCCGTCGCACCAGCTGCCTGACTGCCGATGGCCACATCGTGGGCACACTTGGACGTGGGACGATCGATGAAGACGTCAGGTCTGGCTTGGTCGCCCTGGTCCCACAGGTCTGGCCTGCGACATGGGCGGAGGCGGTGACCGTCGGCGTGCGCTCAGTGAATGTATTGAGCGGGGCTCCGATTGCGGAGTACAAACCACAGCGGTTGGCGCGAGGTGCACTGGCCATCATCGGGGACGCTGCCCACGTCGTTTCACCGATGACCGGGCGAGGCTTCCTGACCGGCGTGGAAGATGCGGCGGTGCTGGCTCGAATGCTCGCAGATCGAGGCGCAGACGAACCCGTTGCCGCCGTGCTGGCCCGCTATGAGGAAACACGATTACCCTTCGTCCGCGGGCTGGTCACCCATTCAAACCGGATCAGCGCCGAATATCTTCGCTATGCGGCAGCCTACTGATCTGGGAACCGTCGCGTTGCCCGAAGAGCCATGCACTTCGAGCAGCGCGACAGGATCGCAGTTTTACTGGATGCCGGCACCCAGGGCCGGGAATACGTCGGTGAACAACAAGCCAATCAGTTGCTGTCCGTTAGGTGTGGACCAATCCTGCCCGATTTCTGCCATGAGCGTATTGGTGGCGGTAAGCACGACGCCGGCATCGTGCATTCGTTGACGGGCGAACTCTTCGGAAAGATCGCTGGGCGAGCCCGAAGCATCCAGCACGGCCTGGACGGCAAAGCCTTCGAGCGCAGCATCGATTGCCGGAAAGATAAGACAAACATCGGTGGTCACACCGGCCATGATCAGATGCTTGCGCCCAGTGGCAAGCACCGCATTGCGGAAGTCGGCGTATTCCCAGGCATTAACCACACCGGGACGCTTGATCCGTGCCGCGTGCGCTTCCGGAAGCACCTTGGCGATTTCCGGGAGAATCGGGCCTTGGGCCTGATCTTCCTGGCTAGACGTAATCACGACCGGCATGTTGAGGATCTTCGCCATCTTCGCCAGCGCAATCGACTGCTTGGCGGCAAACTCACGGTCTATGTTTTTGATCAGTTGCATCGTGCCGACCTGATGGTCGATCAGCAACAACGCGGCGTTCTCTGCAGTGAATCGTACGGCAGCCATAGTACAGATCCTCGTTTCGTTGGTGGGTCAAACAAAGGGTAGTGGAGGTCCACTGAAAAGCACGACGTTGGCACGGCCCAGCGGGGCTCTCAACTTGACCTTGTGTGGAGCATCTTGCGCCGGGAACACCGGAAGTTTGAGGTCCTCGCGATCGAAGCGCTGGGTCGCCACCTCGACCGTGCCGTCGATTGGCATGACGAACATGCTGTGGCCTGCGGCAATCGGCACACTCAGCTCGGCACCCTCCTCCAGAGCAATATCGAGCATCGTTACCTCGGTCGGAGGACTCAGTGGGGAGCGAACTTCACGATAGCTCCCCAACGGTACCCGCACGTTAGCACCTGGCTCCTGCACGACCGGCACATCCTGCGCTTCAAGTATCAGCGGGAACGGAGCGATGTCCCTGTGCGATGGAGCGAGAGCGACGAATATCTGCAGTCCGTGAACCGTTTTGCCGGTTTCTGCCGGGACCTCCTCGTGCGCCACGCCACGGCCGGCGGTGGTCCAGTGCAGGCCCCCTGGTTGAATCACGTTCTGGGTGCCGATCGAGTCGCGGTTGGCCATCCCCGTCTCGGAATCAAGAAGCAGGTAGGACAGTGCCGAAATGCCGGCATGGTGGTGTGGCGCAAAGGTCGGCGCGCTCATCCAGTAGTGGTCAACCCCGATGAAGGGGGAAATCAACTCTGGATCGGTGCGCAGACCGTAACCGTGGAAATGGCCGCCCAGGTTGGCGCGACTAAGCTGGGCGATAACGGCAGACATGGCGAAAGCCTCTGGTACTGGTGGTATCGTTCAATGCGCGATAGTGAGATGGGTGTGGCTTCACCCTCTCGCGCCGGACGACAATAGGGTTATCTTGCATAAGGCGCGAAAAACGTCTCTAACGCGGCCAACAATGCTTCGGGACGCTCCTCCGCCGGATAGTGACCGCAATCCGGAATGACCACGGATTCGACATGGGAAGCGACCGTGCGCAACTCCGCCTCGACGCTGTCGCCACAGGCAAGCGCACCCGAAAACGCCAGCACCGGCAAGGTCAGGCGAGTTGCTTTGCGCTCTTGGTTCTGTGGAATCGACTGATCAATTGCTCGGTAATAGTCGAAGCTGGCCCGCAGGGCTTGCGGATCGCGCTTGAGTTGTTCGACGTAGAAGTCAACCGCGTAACGAGGCACCGCCTCTGGCGAGCCTGCCTTGGTCGCGAATTGGTGACCGAAGTAGAGCTCTTCGCGACCACTGACCAGTTGCTCATTAATGCCAAGCGCCCGATTGAAGTTGAAATGCCAGAGAAAATCACTGAGCCAGCGGTGGTCAGGCAGCAATGGCGGAGAAGCCGATACGCCTGGAATAAGCGCCTCGCCCAACGCAATGCGCTCGATCCGGTCGGGTTGATCGTGTGCCATGGCATAACCGGTCCACATGCCGATGTCATGGCCGGCCATGGCGAAGGACTCGTGCCCCAAGGCGTCCATCAACCCAAACATGTCCTGGGCCAGGGTTCGTGAGTCATAACCCTCCTGGGCTTTTTCCGAGAGCCCGACGCCCCGCGGATCGACGGCGATCACAGTGAACGTGCGAGCCAGCGGCAGCATCAGGTAACGCCACGCAAACCAGTTTTGTGGCCACCCCCCCAGCAGTAACAGCGGCTTGCCCTGCCCGCCAATGACGGCGTGCAGTTTCACGCCGTTAGCAGCGATCTCATAGCTTTCGAAGACGTCAGTAAAACCCGTTGGCAGCCTTGGTACGCCGTGCACGGAGCCGAAGCCGGTTAGCGTTTTGAAGTGTTCCTTTTGCAGCATCCCAAAGCCCGCCTGAGTTATCTAATAACCAGAACATAAATGAGACGCCTGGTATCGACTAGACGATAAAATCACCAAGGACTGTTGTGCTCACGCACTAATCACGGTGGAAGGGTATGCAAGGGCTATGACTGGCGCCCCTGCTCAGCAGATGAAACCTATAGATCAGGCTTAAAATCGCATGACCGCCTGGAGCCAGAGCCGTTCGCCGCGAGCCCTGTTTTCGACAAGCGTTTCATGCTGCCACTTCATCAGTACACCAAATTCAGGAGTTTGATATTTCACAACAGGGCCATAAGCAACGATTTGACCTCGATTGCCGTCCTCCCCTACCGACTCACCGTGACTTTCATCATCGCTCACCTGCTTGTACAAATATCCACTTACACCAATCTGCCAATTCTTGTTCAAACTGTAGCCAAGATGGTAGTCAGCATTAAGCTCGCGCCCCGACCTGTAATCCGTCGCACGATTATTGTCGTTGATCATGTAGAGAATCTTGGCGCTTATCTCCACCTCTTCTATAGGGTTCGCCGTGAAGGAGTACCACGGCGAGTAGGACCACACATTGGTTCCCACATTAAAGAGCCGATCCTTGTCATACGATGCCGTGGGTGCGTATAAATCAACGCCCAACATCTGATGAAAACGTGGCGAATTCCAACCGAGAAACAGTGGTGTAAACGCCAAATCGGCGAAGCCTTCATCCTTGCCACTGTTCCGAACGCGCCCTTGGGGTGTTTCTGTATAAAAACTCACCTGCCCTTTTATGTAGGGTAAGGCTGCACGACTGGCTAGCGTCGCTCCCCATAAGGTGAAGTCGGAATAGACGTAGTCCAGACATACCGCGAGTGACTGATAACTGAGTTTGAAGTCTTCAATCCCGGTCATGCTGTGTCCATCAGATCCCTTTAGTTCATTAGACTCGTAAGCGGAGCTGTAAAAAAAGGTTGTTAACCCTGGTGGCGGCATTCGCCCAGCCAATACGGTATCAAGACCGAGCGGGTAAGCGGTTCCATTATTTTCCGTAGCGTGAGTTTGGGCGCAGGTCAGCAGCATGGCGGCCGTGCAAAGCAAGGGAGAACTTTTGCTGAGCAGCAAGGTTTTTACGCGCAACATAAGGATGATCTCGTATGGATTATTATTTTGATTACGAAGATTCATGCGGGCAAACAGAACAACCGATGTAACGCCTCACGACAATAATAGAGCGTGCCTCTTAGGGGTATTTATTGTTTGCAAGGCAATAGAACCCACCTTGTTTCAGGCAGGCCCAATTGAATAGTTAGGTTTCGTGTCAGGTAGAGTTACCAGGCAGTGGTACCACCATCGACCCGAATATCAGTACCCGTTATGAAAGAGCTTTCATCAGAAGCCAGGAACAAAGCGGTGGCCGCGACTTCTTCGGGCTTACCCAAACGTCCCAGCATCACCTTGCCTACCATCGTTTCAGCCCACTCGGGATCCTGCAGCAAGGGGATTGTTTGATTGGACTCAATCAACCCCGGGGAAATGCTGTTGGCGCGCAAGCCATGGACCCGGCCTTCCAACGCCAGTTGGCGAGTCATGGAAAGCACTGCCCCTTTGGCCGCGCTATGCGCGATTCCAGGGAGCATGCGGTAGGTCGACCACGCCGAAACCGAAGCCGTGTTAATTATGGAAGCGCCCGGAGACTTGATTAACTCCGGCCAGGCTGCACGCACGAGATGGAAAACCAGATTCAGTTCCTGATTGATAGTTCGATGCCAGTCATCGTCTGATATCTGATCGATCCAACCAAAGTAAGCCATCGCCGCATTATTGAATAACACATCGACGCGTCCGAATTCCGAAACAGCCAACTCCACCAAGCGTGCGCAGTTGGCAGGGTCCGTCAAATCGCAATTGTTCAGGGAAACCATATCCCCACCTATAGACTTCACTGCATCTACTGTCTCTTGAGCCGCCTCATGATAGATGTCACACCCCACTACTTTGGCACCTTGTTGCGCGAACATTAATGCCGAGGCTCGCCCCATGGATCCGCCCGTACCTGTAATAATGCAAACTTTACCCTGCAGACGATTACTCTTAAGCATCCCATTTCTCCTGCTTGTTTTTATAAGAACAGCTTGCAGTAACACACCCGATCAGTCGTGGCGGTTAATGAGTTGGGCGAACTGTAGGTAGACCACTACTTATTGACTAGGCACGGAAATCACCAAGGACTGTTGCTCTCAAGCAACAATCATGGTGAAAGGGTCTATAAGGGAGATGACAGGCAAGGGCAGAAATTCAAGAGGCGGTTTTATTCCGGATCTAACCACACCGGTTTTCCAGGTACGTCACCCATTGAACACTGACATGATCAAGCGCCGCAGCCAGACGCTTCTGGGGGCCTCGTGAAAACGCGCATGCCAGTACTGCTTGAGGTCGTAGCGTGGGATGTCCAAGGGAGGCTCGACCATTCGCACATTCAGATTATGCGTGTACATGTTGGCAACGGTCCGTGGCAACACCACGATCAAATCGGAGCGTTCGATGATCGATGGCACACTCATGTAGTGAGACGTCTGCAGCACGATGTTGCGGTGGATGCCTGCCTTGGCCAAGTGGGCTTCGAACATTTCCTGGCGACGGCTGCCATCACGTACCTGCAGATGCTCCAGCCTGCTGAAATCTTCCAGGGACAGACGTTCCCCTGCCAGAGGGTGATCGAGGCGTATCAGACAGACCAGGTCATGAGAGAACAACCGCTGCTGATAGATGTTGGGGGTTGTGAGGTCGGGAAAATAGCCGAGCACTGCATCGACCCGGCCTTCATGCAGGTTCTCCACAAGCTCATCGGGTGCCAGGCTGACGGTTCGTATGCGCGTATGCGGCGCCGCGCTGCGCAGGCTCTGAAATAGCGCAGGTAGAAAGACCACTTCACCCACTTCGCTCAGGCAAAAGACGAACTCCTGCTCGCTCGTAGCAGGGTCGAAGGTCGGGCCGCTGAGGATGTCCCGGTCGATGATCTCGATCACTTCGCGGGTGCGCTCAATGATGCCTTGCGCCCGCGGCGTCGCCTCCATCAGGTTGCCCGAACGAATGAACAGAGGGTCTCCCAATGAGTGGCGCAGGCGGGCCAGTGCAGCACTGGTTGCGGGTTGGCTGATGCCTAGCCGCTTCGCCGCCGCAGTGACATTGCCAGTTTCATAAACGGCTAGCAGGACACGAAGCAGATTAAGGTCGGTGCGCATGGATATAACGAAACCAGATAGTTGGAATAATTAGAATTGGCTTCCTTTATTTAAAGCGCTTGGCGACGATCCCGTCCACATAAAAAAATAAAAAACGGAAGGTAGCCGCATGAACCCTGACAACGCCCGAATTGGCGAGATCATCGACAACGCCAAGATCTCGCCGTACCAGATCGTTATCCTCGCCCTGTGCTTCCTCATCGTCCTGATGGATGGTTTCGATACCGCTGCCATTGGTTACATCGCCCCGTCACTGCGCGAGGAATGGGGGTTGTTGCCTGCCCAGTTGTCGGCGGTTTTCGGGACCGGACTGTTCGGCCTGATGGTTGGCAGTCTGATCCTGGGCCCGGTCGCCGATGCCATCGGGCGCAAAAGCGTTTTACTGATTTCGGTGTTGGTGTTTGGTCTCGCCACCCTGGCCAGCGCCTATACCCATTCGATCGAGTCGCTTACGGTTCTGCGCTTCATCACCGGCCTCGGCCTGGGTGGCGCGATGCCGGCTTGCATCGCCTTGAGCGCCGAGTATTCCCCTGCCCGCCGGCGCATGATCATGGTGACCTTGAGTTGGAGTGGCTTCACAGCTGGCCTTGCCTTAGGCGGTATGCTCGCGGCACACATGATTCCTGCATTCGGTTGGCGTTCTGTGCTGGTGTTCGGTGGCGTCATGCCGCTGGCGGTACTGCCACTGCTAGCGTGGCTAATGCCTGAGTCGGTTCGGTTCATGGCGTCCTCGGCCAAGCACACCGACGCCTTGCGCCGGGTGGTCGAACGCATTACCGCAAAGAGCTGGAGCGGTGTAACGATCCTTGATGATGAGCGGTCGACTCAGGTCAGGTCGCCAATCTCACACCTGTTCATCGACGGCCGATTGGTCCGAACACTGCTGCTGTGGGTGACTTTCTTCTGCTCGCTCTTTGTGTTCTACCTGCTGACCAGCTGGCTGCCTACCCTGCTCAAAGAGGTCGGCTACGATATCGCTTACGCTTCGCGCATTGGCGCCATGGTGCCACTGGGCGGTACCATCGGTGCCATTCTCATGGCCCTGCTGATGGATCGCGTCGGACCTTACCCCGTGCTGGCGCTCTCTTACTCAGGGACGGCTGTAGTCATTGCGGTCACGGGCTACCTGATGAGTAATCCCTACCATCTGGCCATCATGGTATTTCTCATCGGTTTCGGTGTGGCCGGCGCTCAAAATGGACTCAACCTGGTATCCGCCACCTTGTACCCCACCGCTGCCCGCGCAACCGGGGTGAGTTGGGCAATGGCCGTCGGCCGTTGCGGTTCGATTGTCGGCTCGATGCTGGGTGCCTGGTTTATTTCCATAACAGGCACATCACCGGTTTTCTTCCATTGGCTGGCGCTTCCCGTGCTGATCGGCGCGACAGCCATAGGTGGCCTTTATTGGCTCAGCACTGGCCGGAATCAGACAGTCAAGCGTGCTCAAGGTGCTCACGCAGAAACTCAATGAAGCGTTGTGTTTTTGCGGGCAAAAGACGGGTTTCAGTGAGGGCATACACCGGGATCGGATTGGCGTGCCATTGGGGCAGAACCGGCTGCAGCAAGCCAGTGCGCAGATCGTCCGCGGCAATGCCTTCAGGCAGCAGGGCGATCCCCAGATCCAGTGTCGCCAAGCGCCGAAGCATCCCGACGCTATTGAGTTGAAACCGTCCACCTACCTCAACTTCAACCACTTCACCAGAATGGAAGAGCTGCCACTTGCCAGCCTTTCGCAATCGCAGGCATTCGTGGTGTACCAGCTCAGACGGGTTGCTGGGCGCTCCATTGAGTTCCAGATAACGAGGCGAGGCGTACAAGCGACGAGAGAGGATCGCGAGTTTTCGCGCAATCAGATTTGAGTCTGCCGGTTCGCCCATGCGGATGACTACATCGACGGGTTCGCTTACCAGGTCGACCTGGCGCGGTGTGAGGTCGAATTCAAAGCTGATGCCAGGATACCGTCGGGCGAACTCGGCGATGAGCGGCGCCAGGTAAATATTGGCGAAGTCCACAGGTAGTGATGCACGCAAAAGACCACTTGGATGCGCAAGCATTTCACCCAGCTGTTCGTGTGCCAACCTCGCTTCGTCAACGATTCGCTTGCATCGGTCAAAGTACAACTGCCCTGCTTCGGTCAATTCGATCTTGCGCGTGGTGCGGTGCAATAGCCTCAAGCCGATGGCCTTTTCAAGCCCGCTGATGCGTCGCGACAAGGTCGAATTGGGCATCGCCATCGCTTCTGCGGCCCTGCGAAAACTGTGGGCTTTGACGACCTCGACGAACAACGCCATGTCGTTCAGAAGTTCCATGTTGATTGCTCCATTGGTGGATCAGTCATTTCAATTATAGCTGGTTTATCCCGCATCCAGTTTGATCAATGATAACTACATCAGCCTTCGAAGCCATTCCACACGCCTCGAACTCAATCAGTACAGCGCCAGGTTCCGTTGACGGTTGCTCAGCGGTGCCCCTCGCAGGAGAGCGTCAACTGCATGAAAGACCTTAATGACCTTTATTACTTCGTGCTGGTGGTCAAACATGGAGGGTTCTCGGCAGCTGCACGGGCAACGGGCATTGAAAAAACGTTGCTCAGTCGTCATGTCGCGGATCTGGAATTGCGAATGGGAGCCAGACTGTTACATCGCACAACACGCCAGGTTTCGCTGACCGAAGCTGGCCATCATTTCTTTACGCTCAGCCAACCCGTTGTCGAGGGTGCGCATACCGCCTATGAAAGTGTGGAGCATCTTCGACGAGAACCTGTCGGGTTGGTACGGCTGAGCTGTCCTCAGGTCATGGCGCAGAGCTATTTGGCCCCCCTGCTGCCTGGGTATATGGAAAAATATCCGAAGGTACGGCTTGAGTTGAATGCAGTAGATCGGGAGGTCGACCTCTTTGAAGAGCGCTTCGACGTGGCCTTGCGATCGCGTGCCCGGATTGAAGAAACGGCCGGGTTGGTCGCAAAGGAATTAGGGGCAACCCAGCAGATACTGGTAGCAAGCCCTCGGTTTCTCGATCGTGTCGGCCGGCCTGCCACGATCAAGGCCATTTCAGAAATCGAGACACTTTCTCGTCCTGGTGACATCCATGATGGTGTCGGTCGCTGGTTCCTGCGCAGTTCATCAGGTGAAGAGCGGCTGGTCAGCCATCAGCCACGTCTCATCTGCGATGATCTACGTATGCAGTTGGAGGCCGCTGTTAATGGGTTGGGCGTCGCCTTGTTGCCAGAGCCCATAGCTGCAGCCTCTGTGCGCGCGAAGGCTCTGGAAGTCGTCATCCCCTCCTGGACCGGTGCAACGCATATCATCCATCTGCTCTACCCCAAACCGAAGGGGATGTTGCCCTCCGTTCGCAGCCTGATCGACTACCTGAGCCTCCATTTACCCCAAAGCATCCAGGAGCGAAGCATCACCGTTGAGAGGGTCGTTTGATAAAGGTGCAAACGCCCCGCGCGCTCATGCTTTGAGTTTGGGAATGAGGATTGCAGCTCTCTTGAAAACGACTACTGCCAGGCCGATTGCTGGCTGCGCAGTACCTGGCCAACCATTTCTCTCAGCCACTTGTTCTGAGGGTCTCGATGAAATCGGTCATGCCAGTACAGATCAATCTCGAACGAGGGTATTTGCAGAGGCAGAGGGTGTATGACGAGAGGATAAAATCGCGCCAAGGTTTTACCCAAGGCGATAGGCAGCGTCCATATCATGTCGGTATCCAGCAGCAAGTGCGGACCGGACAAGAACTGAGGGGTGCGCATTTTAATGCAGTCTCTGCCACCCGCATCGATCAGGGCACGCTCCAGTGCCTGGTGACCACTACCACCGGATTCCACCAACAAATGCTCACTGGTGACAAAGGCTTCAAGGCTTAAGCCGCAATGTGCCAAGGGGTGGTCTTTGCGCATGGCGCAGACATAATGCTGAGAAAAAACCGGTGTACGGTGAATGTCAGTCTGAAGGGTCGGCATAAAGCCGAGTGCCAAGTCGATCCGGCCAGTGGACAGGCCATTGAGCGTCTCATCCATCCCACCCCCGACGGTGTGTATCCGCGCTTGAGGTGCAACCCTGGACAATTCACTCAAGATAGGGGGCAAACAAACGACTTCGCCAATATCGCGCATTCTGAAGATAAATGATTTTTCACAGTTTTTCGGATCAAACGCCGGCATTTGGCATCCGGCCTCCCTGACCATCGCAAGGGAGGCCAACAGTCGCGGCGCGATATGGACGCAAAACGGAGTGGGTTCCATTCGGCGACCGACCAGCGTAAACAACCTGTCACCATAATCATTTCGTAACCGCTTGAGCGAACCGCTGACGGCAGCCTGCGTGACACCCAGATTCTGCGCCGCAATTGAAGCTGAGTGGTCTCGCCACAACGCCTCAAACGTATAGAGCAGATTCAAATCCTTCATCACAACGCCTTGACTGATGTCCGGAAATCAAAACACTGCACTCGCCAGCAAAGCGTCGTGGGCTCCAACCGGCAAGTGCAGTAAAACTGGCACTCATGAGTGTTATGCAGTCGCGTGGATAACATCACTGGCAGATGCGCTACTGTGCAGCGGTGAAAGATCAATGTGAATTCGATAATCATTGATCAAGCGGGAAGCATTGAAGTGAACGACGACACAGCAAGGAACATTGATAACCGTGCCGTCATGCTTTGTGTAATACGTATCAAAGCGCATTATTGTTGTGTCGCCTTCGCTCCACACGCCTTGAAGAACGTGTTTCAGAGAGGCTATTTGAGTAAAAAATAACTCAATCGCCTCCCCGACAACTTTTTTCCCCTTCATTTCCGGGGGATTGCCAAACCGAAACACGACATCATCAGCCAGATAACTCAAAAAACCTTCGATCGACATCCGATCGACACTTTCAAACATACCTGTCAATTCATGGTTCATTGCACGCCTCATTTCTTGTTTTTGTTTTTTCATTTCTGGTCGCTGCGGTGAATCTTATGCCGCTTTGCTGACCTTGTTACGGATGGCTTGCAGGGTGGATCGCACGGCGCTCAGGTAGGACGTCTGCATGCCGGTTGAGAACTCGACTTCCTTCTCGCTGCCCGCCGATACGCCCGGCAGGGAGAAATCGAAGGAGAAGCGCAGGAACAGTTCGCCATCCTCTTCCTCGATGACGTTCTTGATCAGACCACGGGCATTACCGGAGAGGCGCACGAACTCGACTTGCTGCTCTTCAGTAAGCAGGACCATTTCCTGAAGGCGCTCACCGTAAAGCACCACTTCGCGGATAAAGGTATTGCCCTGGTCCTCAACGACATTACATTCGGTAATGGCATCAACGAACGGCACCGCATTGCGAGCCTTGCTCACCAACCCTTCCCATACCTGGCTGCGGTTCAGGTTCACACCGTCCGACTCCTCAGGGGCATTGACTTTCAAGCGACGACTTACATTGATCATGGGGTACTCCGGGGTTTCAGGTTCAAAAGTGACCGACTCCCTGTCGAGTGTCAGGGACAGTCTGTCAGGGGGTCTCAAACGGTGAGATAACCACCGTCTACGGCCATTGCCGTACCGGTCACAAAACTGGCGTCATCGGACAGCAGCCATAGCGCAGCCTTGGCGATTTCTTCCGGTTTTCCGAAACGACCGATAGGGTGTCGTTCGCGCAATGCAGCGAACTGTTTGGCAAAATTAGGCTCTTCACTCGCACGCACGATCATCGGCGTTTCGATGATGCCTGGCATGATTGCGTTGACCCGGATATTGAGGGTGCCGTAGTCGACGGCGGCAGCCTTGGTCAAACCGACCACCCCATGCTTGGCAGCGATATAGTCCGACGCAGCGGCAATCGCTACCGAGCCCAGGGACGAAGCGGTATTCACGATGGCGCCACCGCCACTGTTCAACATGGCGCGGATCTGATGCTTCATGCAGTAGAAAACACCGGTCAGGTCGATGCGGATAATGCGATCCCACGCCGCAGACGAGATTTCATGCAGAGGCAAATTGCTTTGCTCGACCCCTGCATTGTTGAACGCGCCATGCAGACGGCCAAATCGAGTGACGACATCATCGACTGCTGCGGCCACAGCATCTTCGTCGGTAACGTCGCAGGGGATTGAATAAACCTTGCCGCCGGCAGCCGTGACAGCACTGGCGGTTTCTTCGATGCCTGCGGTATCGCGATCAAGCAGCACAACCCTCGCGCCCGCTTTGGCAAAAGCCAGTGCCGAAGCACGGCCAATTCCGCCCGAGGCGCCAGTGATAATGATGTTCCGGTCGTCAAGGTTGCTCATATCCACACTCTCGTTTTGTAATGCCACTTACTGTATTTACCGGGGCAACGATCGAGAATCCCGTAAAACCACCAAAGACTGTTGCGCTGTTGCACCAATCAGCGGCGGGTCAAATCCAGCGCCACATCGACGATCATGTCCTCTTGCCCACAGACCATTTTTCGCCGAACCAATTCGACCAGGATGTCGACGGTACGCAACCCGTAGCGCTGGGCAGCCGCTTCGGCATGGCGAAGGAAGCTTGAGTAAACTCCGGCACAACCCAGTGCCAGCGTTTCGCGATCAACGCGCACTGGACGGTCCTGCAGGGGACGGATGATGTCATCGGCGGCATCCATCAGGGTGTACAGATCGGTGCCATGGTTCCAGCCCAGGCGCTCGGCTGCGGCGCACCGTAGCTTTCCATCAGCTTGCCCTGCTGCACCACCCCTTGGGAGGGCTACATATGGCTCATCATCAAGAAGCCAACCACATCCATGTCCAGCTTTCGTGCGTATCCGTTGGTCCTACGCCCACTTCCATTGAAAATTGGGGTGGCTTGTAGCCGCGGAGCGATAGCTTCAGTGATATGAAAGGACAGAAGAAAAAATCGGAGCCGGACTCGCCGGCCCCATTCCTTTCAGTCAATCAGACTAATAAGGTTGAAAACCTATTACACGCTCAAGCACAGATACTTGATTTCCAGATAGTCTTCGATGCCGTACTTGGAGCCTTCACGGCCCAGGCCCGAGGCCTTGATGCCACCGAACGGCGCGACTTCGTTGGAGATCAACCCGGTGTTGACGCCGACCATGCCGTATTCCAGGGCTTCCGCCACACGGAACACACGACCCAGGTCACGCGCATAGAAGTACGAGGCCAGGCCGAACTCGGTGTCGTTGGACATCGCGATCACCTCGGCTTCGTCTTTGAAGCGGAACAGTGGCGCCAGTGGACCAAAGGTTTCTTCCTTGGCCACGGCAGCGCTGTTCGGCACGTTGGTCAGGATGGTCGGCTCGAAGAAGTTGCCTTCGATGGTGTTGCCACCGGCCAGTACCTGGGCGCCTTTGCTCAAGGCGTCGGCGATGTGTTCTTTGACCTTGGCCACGGCTTTTTCGTCGATCAGCGGACCAGTGGTGGTACCGGCTTCCAGACCGTTGCCGATCTTCAGTTTGGCGACAGCCACTTTCAGCTTCTCGGCGAATGCGTCGTAAACGCCGTCCTGAATGTACAGACGGTTGGCGCAGACGCAAGTCTGGCCGTTGTTGCGGTACTTGGAAATGATCGCGCCTTCGACGGCCTTATCCAGGTCCGCGTCGTCGAACACGATGAACGGCGCGTTGCCGCCCAGTTCCAGGGACACTTTCTTGATGTCCTTGGCGCATTCGGCTATCAGTTGACGACCGATTTCGGTCGAACCGGTGAAGGACAGCTTGCGCACGATCGGGTTGCTGGTCAGCTCGCTGCCGATGTCGCCGGCGCTGCCGGTCACCACGCTCAGCACGCCTTTCGGGATACCGGCACGTTGGGCCAGTTCAGCCAGGGCGAAGGCCGAGTAAGGCGTTTGCGAAGCAGGCTTGAGCACCATGGTGCAGCCGGCGGCCAGGGCCGGGCCGGCTTTACGGGTGATCATGGCAGCCGGGAAGTTCCACGGAGTGATCGCAGCGGTCACGCCGATTGGCTGCTTGATCACGATCAGGCGCTTGTCTGGCTGGTGGCCCGGAATCACGTCACCGTAGATGCGCTTGGCTTCTTCGGCGAACCATTCGATGAAGGACGCGGCGTAAACGATTTCGCCCTTGGCTTCGGCCAATGGCTTGCCCTGCTCCAGGGTCATCAGGCGAGCCAGGTCGTCCTGGTTCTCAATGATCAGTTCGAACCAGCGACGCAGCTTGTTCGCGCGCTCTTTGGCGGTCAGTGCACGCCAGGCCGGCAGCGCTTTGTCAGCGGCTTCGATGGCACGGCGGGTTTCCGCTGCGCCCATTTTCGGCACGGTGCCCAGAACTTCGCCCGTTGCCGGGTTAGTGACGTTGATCGTCTGACCATTGTCCGCATCGACCCAAGCGCCATCAATGAAGGCTTGCTGGCGGAACAACAGGGTGTCTTTAAGCTGCATGACGTTTCCTTATCTGAATGAGGGGTTGGCGAGCGTTGGCTTAAACCAAAGCGCTACGTCTTTTCAGCTCATGGTTCAGAATGAAATCGTTCTCGGAATAATCCACCGGGCAATCGATAACGTGCACACCCGGCTCACTGATGCAGCGCTGCAGTAGCGGCAAGAAGCCTTCGGCGCTTTCCACCCGGTGGCCCTTGGCACCATAGCTTCGCGCATACATGACGAAATCCGGGTTGCCGTAGTCCAGCCCAAAATCAGTGAACCCCATGTTGGACTGCTTCCAACGGATCATGCCGTAGCCATCATCGCGTAGGATGATGACCGTCAGGTTCATCTTCAAACGTACGGCGGTTTCCAGCTCCTGGCTGTTCATCATGAAGCCGCCGTCACCGCACACAGCTACCACAGGACGATCCGGATAGACCAAATGTGAAGCCATCGCCGAAGGCAGGCCCGCACCCATCGTTGCCAAGGCATTGTCTAACAGTACGGTGTTGGGTTTATGTGCCTTGTAGTTGCGCGCGAACCAGATTTTGTAGATGCCGTTATCCAGAGCCACGATGCCTTCCGAGGGCATGGCACGACGCACGTCGGCGACAAAGCGCTGCGGGTAGATCGGGAAACGGTTGTCGTCCGCGCCCTCGATCACTTGGGCCTCGTTGGATTCACGGATCGTCATAAGGCGGGTGAAGTCCCAGTGTGAAGTGTCATTCAAGGACTCGCCGATCTGCCAAACAGCATTGGCGATATCGCCGATCACTTCGACCTGTGGGAAGTACACCGGATCGACCTCGGCGGAGCGGAAGTTGATGTGGATGACTTCGGTGCCGCCACGGACCATGAAAAATGGCGGTTTTTCAATCACGTCGTGGCCAATGTTTACGATCAGATCAGCCGCCTCGACGGCACGGTGCACGAAGTCGCCGGAAGACAGTGCGGCATTGCCAAGGAAGCGTGGATGACGCTCATCTACCACGCCTTTGCCCATCTGAGTGGTGACAAAAGGGATGCCGGTCTTGTCGATCAGTTGCTTGAGTACCTTGGCAGTCATCTTGCGATTGGCGCCGGCACCAATCACGAGGATCGGGCTACGGGCTGTCTGCAATTTCTCGACTGCGGCCTCGATGGCCTTGTGTTCGGCCAGTGGGCGACGATGCAGGCTCGGAGGAATTGGCCGGCTTTCGGTCTGCTCCGCGGCGATGTCCTCGGGAAGTTCAAGATGAACCGCTCCGGGCTTTTCTTCCTCAGCAAGGCGGAAGGCTTCACGCACACGCGAGGGAATGTTGTCAGCGGACGCCAACTGGTGGGTGTACTTGGTCAGCGGTTGCATCATCCCAACAACATCAAGAATCTGGAAACGGCCCTGCTTGGACTTTTTGATTGGCTTCTGCCCGGTAATCATGAGCATTGGCATTCCACCCAAGTAGGCATAGGCGCCAGCAGTGACCAGGTTCGTAGCGCCAGGGCCAAGGGTCGATAAGCTGACTCCCGTTTTGCCGGTTAACCGGCCATAGGTTGCCGCCATGAAACCAGCCGATTGCTCATGTCGAGTGAGAACGAGCCGGATGTTGGAGCGCCTGAGTGATTCAAGTAAATCCAGGTTCTCTTCACCAGGAATCCCGAACACGAACTCTACGCCCTCATTCTCGAGGCACTGCACTACGACGTCTGAAGCCTTGAGCATTTCACTCTCCTCTAAAATCATGTATCCGCGCTTGAGGTGCAACCTTGGACAATTCGCTTACGATGGCGGGGAACCTAACGACTTCGCCAACGTTGCGCATTCTGATGGTAAATGTCTTTTCACAACGTTTCGGATCAAACACCGGCATTTGGCTTCCAGCCTCCCTGACCATCGCAAGGGAGGCCAACAGTCGCGGCGCGATGTGGAGACAAAACGGTGTGGGTTCCATTCGGCGACCTACCAGAGTAAACAACCTGTCACCTTAGTCGTTTCGTAACCGCTTGAGCGCCCCGCTGACGGCTGCCTGCGTAACACCCAGACTCTGCGCCGCTATTGAAGCGGAGTGGTCTCGCCACAACGCTTCAAAGGTATAGAGCAGATTTAGATCTTTCATCACAGCGCCCTGACTGACATTCAGAAACCAAAACACTGCACTTGCCAGCAAAGCGACGTGGGCTTCGACCGGCAGGTGCAGTAAAACTGGAATTCTTGAGTGTTATGCGGACGCGTGGATAACTCAACGTCGTGTCAGGTCCAGTGCCACATCGACGATCATGTCCTCTTGCCCACCGACCATTTTTCGCCGTCCCAATTCGACCAGGATGTCGACGGTACGCAACCCGTAGCGCTGGGCCGCCGCTTCGGCATGACGCAGGAAGCTGGAGTAAACGCCTGCATAACCCAGCGCCAGCGTCTCGCGATCTACCCGCACCGGACGGTCCTGCAGCGGACGGATGATGTCATCGGCGGCATCCATCAAGGTGTAGAGGTCGGTGCCATGATTCCAGCCCAGTCTCTCGGCGGCAGCGATGAACACCTCCAATGGCGCGTTGCCCGCCCCCGCCCCCATGCCAGCCAGGCTGGCGTCAATGCGGTCACAGCCCTCTTCCACCGCGACGATGGAGTTGGCCACGCCCAGGCTTAAGTTGTGGTGGGCGTGCATGCCGGTTTCGGTTTCCGGCTTGAGCACCGCCTTGAACGCACGGAAACGCTCGCGGATGTCCTGCATGTTCATCGCCCCACCGGAGTCGGCCATGTACACGCAGGTCGCGCCGTAGCTCTCCATCAACTTGGCTTGGGCAGCCAACTGCTCGGCCGGAATCATGTGGCTCATCATCAGGAAACCGACGGTGTCCATGCCCAGCTCGCGGGCATATTCGATGTGCTGTTTCGACACATCGGCCTCGGTGCAATGAGTGGCGATGCGCACCACCCGGGCACCGGCGTTGTAGGCTGCTTTCAGGTCATGCACGGTGCCGATGCCAGGCAACAACAAGGTAGTGATCTTGGCGTGGCTGATCACATCGGCCGCGGCCTCGATCCACTCAAGGTCGGTGTGCGCAGCGAAGCCATAGTTGAAGCTTGAGCCTTGCAGGCCATCGCCATGGGCGACTTCGATCGAGTCAACCTTGGCTTTGTCCAGGGCGCGGGCAATATCCTGCACGTTTTGCAGCGAATACTGATGGCGAATGGCATGGCTGCCATCGCGCAGGGTGACGTCGGAGATGTAGAGTTTTTTACCGGGATTAAAGGTCATGTCGGTCTCCTCAGGCGTTCAGCATCGACTGCGCCATGCGCTCGGCGGTGGCCAAGGCAGCGGAAGTCATGATGTCGAGGTTGCCGGCATAGGCTGGCAGGTAGTGGGCGGCACCTTCGACTTCGAGGAACACTGAAGTCTTGAGCCCGGAGAACTTTCCGAGGCCGGGGATGTTCAGCGGGGCGTCTTCCGGGATCACGTCGAACTGGACTTTTTGCTTCAGGCGATAGCCCGGTACATAGGCCTGTACGGCGGCAGCCATCTCGACGATAGAGGCTTCGACCAGCGCCTGATCAGCGGCTTCGGACAGCACAAACACCGTGTCACGCATCATCAGCGGCGGTTCGGCCGGGTTCATCACGATGATCGCCTTGCCCTTGGCTGCGCCGCCGATCGCTTCGATAGCCTTGGAGGTGGTTTCGGTGAATTCGTCAATGTTGGCACGAGTGCCAGGACCCGCGGACTTGCTGGCGATCGAGGCGACAATTTCGGCATAGTGCACCTTGGCCACGCGTGATACCGCTGCGACCATGGGGATGGTCGCCTGGCCACCGCAGGTAACCATGTTGACGTTGAGTTGGCCGAGATTCTGTTCCAGATTGACCACCGGCACGCAATACGGGCCGATGGCTGCAGGTGTCAGGTCGATCAGACGGATGCCGGGTTTGATCGAGCGCAGGAAGGCATCGTTTTTCACGTGGGCGCCGGCCGAGGTGGCATCGAAGACGAAATCGATGTCCTTGAACACGTCCATGCGGGTCAGGCCTTCAACACCTTCATGGGTCACCGCCACGCCCATGCGTTGGGCGCGGGCCAAGCCGTCGGAAGCCGGGTCGATGCCGACCATGGCGGCCATTTTCAGGTGTTTGCCGTGACGCAAAATCTTGATCATCAGGTCGGTGCCGATGTTGCCCGAGCCGATGATGGCGACGCTGATTGGATTACTCATTGTTATTGTGTCCTGTCGTTGCACACAGCCTGGGATCAGGCGTTACCACGCCGGCGTTCGGCAAGTGTCTTGCCACCCGCAGCCCACTGGGTTTCGGGAATCTCTTGAAGCAGCACGCGTACGCTATCTACGGGCACATCGAGGCTTTGCGCGATGGCCTGGGTGACGTTGAGCAGCAGTGCATGCTTCTTCTCTTCACTGCGGCCTTCGGCGAGGTGGATCATGGCGATAGGCATGGTCGATAGCTCCGGATCAACGTTGGCTGGATGAAGTGAAGCGCATGGAGACGCTGCCCAAATGCTGGTAGCGGACGGTGATGTTGTCCCCGGCAGCAACGGCAATGGCTTCAGTGATACCACCGGTCATGATGAAACAGCCCGCCGGTAGTTCACGCCCCTTGGCGCCGAGCATGTTGGCCAGCATGGCGACGCTCTGCGCCGGGTGCCCGAGCACCGCGGCGCCGGCACCGGTCGCGACCACTTCGCCGTTCTTCTCCAGCACCACGCCCAGGCATTTGAGGTCGATTCCCTGCACACCGCACATCTGCCCGCCGGTGACGAAGCGCGCCGAAGAGGTGTTGTCGGCAATGACGCTCTTGAGATCGAAGCGGAAGTTCTCGTAGCGCGAGTCGATCACTTCAACTGCCGGCAAAATAAAATCGGTAGCTGCCAATACGTCTCCAACATGGACGCCCGGTCCCTTGAGCGGATGCTTGAGGACAAAGGCGATCTCGGCCTCGACCTTGGGATGGATCAACCCGTCAACATCGATAGCCGCGCCGTCCAGGCAAGAGCCGTAGTCCGTAAGGAAGCCGTGGATCGGCTCAGTGACCCCCATTTGCTTCATTTTTGCGAAAGAGGTCAGGCCCATTTTCAGGCCGGCGATACGTACACCGCGAGACTCCTTGCGCTGGCGAATGGAGTCCTGGATGGCGTAGGCGTCTTCCCAGTCCATGTCCGGGTGGGCGTCGGTAATCTTGGCCACCGCCTCGCGGTTGAGCTCGGCGTTTTCCAGGTGTTCGGCCAGTTGGGCGATAGTGCTTGCAGAGAGATTCATAAAGGTTTCCTTCAAACGAAACGAACGGAGGCCGAGCCAATGCCGCCCAGGCTGATGCGCAATTGATCACCGGCCTTGACCGGCACCATGGCCGCCAGCGAACCAGAGAGGATGACTTCGCCCTTATTCAGGCCAATGCCAAGTTGACCGAGTTTGTTAGCCAGCCAGGCCACGGCATTCGCCGGATGGCCGAGGGCCGCAGCACCGGCGCCAGTGGCAACCACTTCACCGTTCTTTTCCAGGGTCATGCCGACGCACGCCAGATCGACGTCACGCGGGGCCACGCCCTGCCCGCCCAGAACGAAAGCCCCGGCGGAAGCGTTGTCGGCGACGGTGTCCTGGATACGGATCTTCCAGTCACGGATGCGCGAATCGACGATCTCGAAGCACGGCATCACATAGTCAGTAGCCCGTAAAACATCAGCCACGGTGATACCAGGGCCATGCAGGTCTTCCTTGAGCACGAACGCGATTTCGCCTTCGGCCTTGGGGGCGATCAAACCGTCGATGGCGATGGCGGCGCCGTCGGCATAGAGCATGTCCGAGAGCAGATGACCGAAGTCCGGTTGATCGACGCCGAGCATGTCCATCACCACTTTGCTGGTGACGCCGATCTTTTTTCCGATGACTCTCTGGCCGTCGTCAAGGCGTCGCTGGATCATCGACAGCTGTACCTCATAGGCCTGCTCCAGCGTCATGTCCGGGTAGGTGTCGGTCAGCGGCGCCAGAGCCTGGCAGTTGCTGAGGGCCTGGTGCAGTTGCTGGCCGAGAACGTGGATCTCTTGCTTATTCATGAATGGCTCCTTACAGCCGCACGCAGACGTTGCGCAGCTCGGTGTAGAACTCAAGCGAATGCACGCCCCCCTCACGGCCGATACCCGACTGTTTGGCGCCGCCGAAGGCGGTACGCAGGTCGCGCAGGAACCATGAGTTGATCCAGCAGACACCCACGTCCAGCGCGCTGCCCAGGCGATGGGCGACCTGCAGGTTGCTGGTCCACACGCTGGCCGCCAGGCCATAGGGTGTGTCGTTAGCCAGACGGACGACTTCTTCTTCGGTATCAAAGGGGGCGATATGGCAAACCGGGCCGAAGATTTCCTCGCGAACCACGGCCGAGGTTTCCGAAAGACCGGTCCAGATCGTCGGCTCGAACCAGGCCCCTTCGGCCAGGTGTTCCGGTACCTGGGCAATGCCACCGCCGTGGACCACCGTGGCACCGTCGGCCACCGCCTGACGGCAATAAGAGAGAATTTTTTCGCGGTGACCGAGCGAGATCACTGGTCCCATAGTGCTGTCGTGCTGGTTCGGGTCACCCACTTTGATGCCTTCTGCGTGGGCCTTGAATGCAGCGACAAAGCGCTCGAACAGCGGACGCTGCACGTAGATGCGCTCGGTCCCTAGGCAGACCTGACCGCTGTTCTCGAACACGGCGCGCCCCAATCCTTTGACGGCCTTTTCCAGGTCCGCATCGGCGAAAACGATGCCGGCGTTCTTGCCGCCCAGTTCCAGCGATACCGGGCGGATACCCTTGGCTGCGGCTTTCATGATGATCTCGCCCGTGCCGGTTTCACCGGTGAAGGTGACACCATTGACCTCTGGGTGAGCGGTGAGGAAGGCTCCAGCCGAGTCACCGCCGAAACCATGCACCACGTTGTACACACCCGGTGGCACGCCGGCCTCATTCATGACCTCGGCGAGCAGTGTGGCAGTGGCCGGTGTCTCTTCAGAGGGTTTAACCACCACAGTATTGCCACAGGCCAGGGCCGGCCCGACCTTCCAGGTCATCAGCAACAGCGGCAGATTCCAAGGACAAACAACAGCGATGACACCACGCGGTGCTCGCACGCTGTAGTTCACCGCCTTGCCACCGTCAGGGGTGTCCATCACGAAACTTTCTGTCGGCACATTCTTTATCAGATCGGCGAACACCTTGAAGTTGGCCGCACCACGGGGAATGTCCAAGTGCCCGGCGAGTGCGCGGGGTTTGCCGGTATCGGCCACTTCGGCAGCCACAAACTCTTCATGGCGACGTTCGATGCCATCCGCCACTTTGTGCAACAGGGCCGTTCGCTGGGCGACGGTCATGCTGCCCCAAGGGCCTTTCAATGCATCGCGCGCAGCTCGTACGGCGGCATCGACCTCAGCTTTGCCGGCCTCATGCACCAGGCCGATCAGACTGTTATCGGCCGGGTTTCGGTTCTCGAAGGTACGGGCGCTACTCACCCATTCACCATTGATGAAATGGCGGAATTCTTTCGCAGGCATAAGGTATTCCTTCTTGTTTTAGAGTGTTGGAGCGCTGGATTCGGGGTCGCCCGCCGTCAGGTATTCCCACATGCGCTCGTAAATTCGGCCGCTGGTGACAGCCCGTCGTGCGCAGGCCTGTGCGTCGAGTACCGGCCCTTGAGCTGCAAGACCTGCGCTGTGCAGTTGCAATTCAATTCGCGCGGCGTCTTCCAGGTACCAGGTCAACGTCAACGCTTCGATCAGCGACGCGCCAACGACGATGGCGCCGTTGCCACGCATGACCAAGGCGTTGCCCTGTCCTAATTGATTGGCCAGGGCGCTGGCCTGTTCGTCGCTGCGCAGCAGCTGCGGGTCGTCCCACAGCGGGATTGGCGACTGGAAATAGCTGCCCATTCCATGGCGAGGACGGGGTGTGAGCCTTGCGCAAGACAGGGTCATGACCTGGGCAGGCATGCTTCGAATCACTGCGTGGACATCCGGGCGGCGACGGTATATTTGCTGGTGGATGCGGACTTCACCCAGCACTCCGTCGGGCAATTCACCTTTGATCGGCACCACAATTCCTGACTCGCCCGGCCGGATCAAACCCATCGGTTGCGCTGCGCAAACCAGAAAGTGCTCCTCATCCAGCCGCAGGCTGCAGTGCCCGTAGGCATGAACCAGACCAGCGCGGGCCAAGGCGCGCGCGGCCACCCGTACTTGCGATTGCTGATCGCGGCTGGGAGTTGGCAAGCGATTCACGATTTGAACTCCGGAATGTCTGGCTTGGCGCCCCACATGCAGAATCCCGCACCCTCCGCCGGAAACTGGCGAGGCTGGTGGCTTGCATCATTCTCCGGAGAGATCAAGCTGACCCCTGTCGAGTATTCGTAGGTCATGCCGTCAGGTCCCTCGAAATAGAGGAACATCGCGCCCGAGGTGGGGTGGCGGCCCGGACCGAAGAGGATGCGAATGCCCCGCTCAACCAGGAAGTAATAGGCGCGCATCAAGTCATCGACGGTTTCCACCTGGTGGTTGATGTGTTGCACGCCGGGATGGGACGAAGGGAACAATGCGATTTTGTGGTGAACCTCGTCGATGCGCAGTAACGGCGCCTCGCCAATTCGGTCACTTACCCTGGCGTTTGCCAGCTGAGTCCAGAACAGTTCGTCACGCCGGGCATTCATGGTGCGCAAGCCAATGTGGCTGAAACCGGTGATACCCGCATCGCGGCTTGGGAAATAGCGTCGCCCGCTGGCAAGGGGACGCAACACCAGTTCGATGTTGTTGCCGCTGGGATCCTTGAAGCGAACGAAGTCGTCGACATAGCGCACTTCAGCGTCTGCACGTGAGCCATGCTGCACGTCGAATTCATGATGCTCGAGCAACACCGCTGCGTCTTCCAGATCTTGCGCCGTCCTGACCTCGAACGCTGTCGTGGTTTCCTGCGGATCGCCTTCGTAATAGCAGAGCGTGTGGTCACGACTGTCCGATCGGAAATACACCGCGCCGTTGGCTTCTCGGGCGACCTGCAGCCCGAGAATCTGAGTGGCGTAGCGACGCGCGTCATCCAGATTCGCGGTTCCCAACCGTATGTATCGAATGTCATGCAGGTTGATCATGAGGGATGTCCTCTTATTTATTGTTGTCTGGGATTCATCTTCCCGTTGACCAATAAATAAAAGAAGCAAATATTAGTTATTCGCACTATCTGAAATATTTATACAGATATCACCACCAGCCACCTGTTTTCTGGAGCAAAAAAAATGCCCCGTATCAGTAGATACGAGGCATTGGCACCAACGGATTAGGTTACCCGATTGCCTCTTTGGCAATGTCTGAAGTGCCCATCAGCGTACTCACCTCACCCACTGCTTTATTCCTTGGCATGGAGATCACGAACAAGGCGGAAATGACGTAGAAGCCAGCGCAGACCATCAGTCCCGCAGCCAGGCTATAAAAGCTGGCAATGCCACTGAGCAGCAAGGGGGCAAAAGCTGCTAACCCGCGGCCTGCATTGAAACAGAAGCCCGCCCCCAGCGTTCGCACCCGGACGGGGTACATCTCGCCGAAGTAAGAGCCGAACAATCCTGCAAACACCATGAAAAATGCGTACCCCGCCCCTATCCAGATCAGCGATTGGGTCTGGACGGTATAGACGTAGACCAGCGCCATCGTTGATGTGAGTAGTAGCGATATGACAATCGTAAGCCACTTGCCAATGCGGTCAGCGATGAAACCGAATACGTTCAGGCCAAAGAAATTCCCTAGATGGAGTACCGCCATAAAGCTGGTCATCGACGCCACACTCAAGCCACGGTCCTGTATCAGGTAGGTGGGCAGCCACGTGCTGACTCCCCAGGAGCCAAGCAATGCAAAGCTGGCTGCAAGAGACCCCAGCAAGGTGTTACGAAGTAGATCAGGCGAAAAAATCTCGCTGACGGATATCCGCTTCGCAGCCGTTCCCTGAGTATCGCGCTGAGCCTTCCAGGCCGGAGATTCCGGAATTAGAAAGTACACATAAATGATCGGCAGTATCACCGAGGCGCCGGACACGAAAAACATCAAACGCCATTCCGGCAGCATGAACTTTGCGGCCATGGCAGCCACGATGGCGCCAACCGGGAAGGCACTGATCACGAAGGATATGGCTCTGGCGCGTTGCGTGGGCGGCCACGTTTCGACGATATAAGCCGAGAGGATCGTCCATACCCCGCCAAGTCCAAGACCCGAGATAAATCTCAAGCCCATCAGTACGTAGAGATCATGAGCGAATGCAAAGAAACAGGTCAGTGCGCCGAAGATTGCCAGCGATACCATCAATGCCCTGCGCCGACCGAAGTTGTCGGAGTACCAGCCTGTGGCAACGCCGCTCACACCAATACCCAGCAATGTAGCGCTTGCCAGCGCTCCCACTTCATTGAGGCTCAGCCCCAGATCCTGACGGATAACGGGCAGAGCGAGCGTTAGCAGGATGATCTCCATTGCATCAAAAAGGTAGGCGATAAACCCACCGATCAGTACATGCCACTTGGATATTCCAGTCACGATTTCACCTGATTTTAATTATTGGACAGTGATGTTCGTTCCGCGGGCTGCCATGTTGTTTATGGCAGCCTTGGAAAGAGGCAAAGTTCAGAATCGGTAAACGGCCTGCAGCCAGACTTTATTACCTTCAGCACGGTTCTCGACCAGCATCTCGTGCTGCACTTTCATGACAAACCCGATTGCCGGGGTTTGGTATTTGATCGAGGGGCCGATTGCGGCGACCTGACCACGGTTACCATCCAGGTACGTCTGACCATTCTTCTCATCATCGCTGACCTGCTTATACAAATAGCCGTTCACGCCCACTTGCCATTCGGGAGTAATGTTATAGCCAATGTTGTAGTCGGCGTTGAACTCACGGCCGGAACGATAGTGGGTAGCGGGGTTCTCACCATTGATCATATAAATGAGCTTGGCGCTGACCTCCAGTTTTTCCAACGGATAGGCGGTAAACGAATACCATGGCCCGTAAGCCCAGTAGTTTCGACCCGGGTTGAAAAGGCGGTCCTTGTCATAGGACCCCACAGGCGCAAACACATCCAGAGCGAGTATTTGGCTGTACCGTGGAGAGCTCCACCCCAATACAAATGGAGTTACCGTCAGATCGCCGATGCCTTCTTGGTGATCGCTGCGATGAACTCGACCAGCAGGCGTATCGACATCGAACTTGACGTCGCCCTTGACCAAGGGCAAGGCAATGCGACTGGCCAGCTTGGCACCCAAAATCGAGTAGTCCTGATAGACGTAATCCACTCGCATCGACAGTGCTTGAACATCAAGGTCAAAGTTGTGAATACCTTGTTTTTGATTGCCATCGCCATCCAGCGTTTTATTCGCACTGTAGTCGGACAAGTAGAAAAACTCGGTAAAGCCTGGCGGTGGCATCTTTCCCGCGAGGACCGTATTCACACCCAGTGGGTATGAGGTGCCGCCGCCTTCTGTTGCCTGGGCAAGCGGAACAAAAAAAAGACCTATGCAGAGGGTACTGATCCAGGTGTTTGACGCGCGATGGGTATTTGATCTTAGTGTGTTCATCTCATGTTCCATTTTTATTTTTGTATTACGGAGGAGAATTTTTTAACTTTCAGCCCTAGCGTTACTTAAAAGCGGCTGGCAAATTTCAGGTGCGGCGATGCATGCCGTCATTTGTCAGGACGCTGCAAACAGTTGAGTTATTCAACGGCCGGGCACTGATTGCCCGGCCCTCCGAGAGGTATTACCGAATAGTGGTTTCCAGCTCGCCCAGCCCTTCAATGCAGACTTTCAAAACATCACCGCGGTCCAGGAATGTGTGGCTTTCCATGCCCACGCCTGCCGGGGTTCCCGTCAACAGAACATCGCCGGGAAACAGATCGATGGTCTGGCTCAGATAGGAAATCTGCTCTGCAATTCCGTACATATGATTGCGGGTATTGGAATCCTGTACCCAAGCGCCGTTCCTCGACAGCTTGATATTCAAGTTCTCGGGATCTTTGACGAATTGTGCCGGCGTCAGGTACGGGCCCAGCGGGCAAGAGCCCGTGAAGCATTTGTGTCCAATCCAGTCGAAGCGAAACGGCGAGCTCGGATCGACTTGCTCTCGGCGCAGTCGATCACGCGCGGACAGGTCATTGGCGCAGGTATAACCCGCCACATAGTCGAGTGCATCTTCAATGGAGACACGCGACGCTCTCTTGCCGATCACCACCGCCAACTCGGCTTCCCAATCGAGCATGCGGACACCTTCGGGAATGTCTACCGCTTGCTTGTGTGCGACCAGACTGCCGCGACCGGGCTTGATGAAATGCCATGGAGCAATGCCCTCGCTGCGCGGATCCAGCGACAGTTTCATGTTGAACGCACGAGCCATGGCTTCGACATGGTCACGGTAGTTTGCGCCCGCGCAATAGAGGGTGCCGGGACGCTCCAGGAACGGCGCGAAGTGCAAAGCGTCAAGGTCGAGCCGTTGCGACTCATAATGCGCTGGTGCTTCAAATACTGATATTGCAAGGTCTTGAAGCTTTGGATTGGACGTCTCCCAGCTCTCGAGCAATGTATCAATGGAAGCTGTCGGCAACTCAAGGCCGGCCGTGGCTACCAGCTGACCGAGATCATAGGCGTATTCGCCAACCAGCAGGCCGGTAGCGTTTGACTGGACATCCATCCGATAGGTGAAAAGCTGATACTTCATGGGGCCACCATCACAGGAGCGAAAAGCGTTGGTTGGAAAAGCTGACGTGGAGCGTCAGGCCGCCTTCCATGAGCAGCCACTTGCGTATGTCCACGTCATAAACGCCGTGGGCGATAAAGGGATCTGACTGGACAATGCGCTGCGCTTCGGCATGATCCGCCGCACGCAGAATGCTCATGCCACCCAGCTCACCGGGAAAGGTCTGATCCGAAACAAAGGGCCCGGAAGCGAACAACTCGCCGCGTTGTTGCGCCAGAATCGCCCACTTCAAGTGGGCGTCCAGCAGCTCTGGTACGCGGGTCAGATCCCGTGGCGTACGCATGACCACGAACAGCGGCTTGTTCAACATCCCTGCCAGCAGTTCCTTGGTCTTAGAGCTATCACTCATCACGCACCGCCTCGAAGTTCTGAATGAACGCCTCAGGGGGTGGATTGGTTGCCCACACGGCGATCAGGTCTGGCGGTGCCCCGTCGATAGCCAGCCATTCGCTGTCATCTTCGGGAATGACATCGATGTCCCAGAAATATTCGACCATGCTGTCCCAAGGATCGCGGATGTAATGGAAGTAGTTGGAGCCGGCCACATGTCGTCCCATGCCAAAAGCGCTTTCGTAGCCCAGGCTCATCAGGTGTTGAGCGCCCAGTTCGATCTCATCAATACCCATCACCTCGAAACTGAGATGATGCAGGCCACTATGGCTGCTCTTGGCCAGGCCCAGCACATGGTGATCACCGCCACAGCCACAACGCAGAAAGGCGATCTTGTCCCCCGCGCGGTCAGAGACTTTCATCCCTAGCACCCGGGTATAGAAATCAATCGAACGATCCACATCGGGGGTGAATTTTATCAAGTGGCCCAGGCGTAACGGTGTGACTCGACGCAACTTCGAGGCCGGTGTGCACCCGCGCTGACCGATGCGACGGTACCGTCCAGGGGTATTCAACTCTGGCGCCGGTAACGGAGCCATCGGCATGGACTCGGCCTCACTGACGTGTACCCAGTCGCCGGAGGGGTCACGAAACCACAGCCCTTCCTGGTCAATATCAAAAGGTGCCGGATGGATGACCACACCGTGGTAGCTCAGGTTTTCGCGAATGGTCTGCAGCCCCTCAGCATCGGTACCAAACGAGACATAGCTGAGGCGCTTTGTAGTGCCGGGCATCAGTCGCACTTGATCCTGGGCGCGCCCTTTGCAACGCAACACCAAATGCTCACCTGCCATGCGGGCTTCGAGCCCAACAGCTTCGTAGAAGGAACGACCCACTTCAAGATCTGGAACTGTCACGCCTACGTGTTGTAGAGAACGAATCATCTTGGATGCTCCTTCTTAACGAATAGGGGAAAAGGGTGCGGAGCTCAATAGTTCAACCTGCTGGGCAACCACCAGATGACCATTTTTGCCGAGGAACGTACGCCATCTTGGATCGCTGGACAGCGCCGCACGGCGTTGGGCGCGGTCCTCGTAGCTGGAATACCCCCACAACTGAATGACTCGATTGATGTCCCCTGTTTCCGGCTTGAAATAACCGATCAAGTTGCCCAGCGCCTCACCCTGAAGTGGTAGCCCCTCCTCCTCGTAAGCACGGAGGAATTCGTGCAGGGCGCCAGGCTTGAGTTGATAGGTACGTTGTTCAATCAGCATGTTGTTTTCTCTTTTTTGGAATGTGCCTGGGAGTCGGCCTGGGAGTCGGCTTCGATCAACTTGATCACTGCCGAGATATCTTCTTCACCAATGCCTTCTTCGATAGCCCTTAGAAAATAGGGCTTGGCGGCATTGAACAAAGGCGCGGCGCTACCGAGTTCCTCGGACAGCTCACTGGCCATGTCGATGTACTTTTCCAGCGTGGCGAAAGGTCCTGGCGCCGGTAGGAAGTGACGATCAGCCATCATCGGTGCTCTTGCGCTGAACATCGTTGAGCCACCCGCGCTTTGGCGTATCACCTCAACCACCTGCTGTGCGCTGAACCCTGCTTTCACGCCAAGGTTTAGCGCCTCAGCTGCGGCCAGGGTGTGAATAGTCACGAGATAGTTAGCGATCAATTTCATCGCGACCGCGCACCCAAACCCACCAATGTGGAACTGGATGTCGGCGATCGCATCGAGCACCGGCTTGCAGTGCTCCACCAGGTCAGGGTCGCCGCCCAGAAACAAGGAAGCCTTGCGTTGGGAAACCATTGATGGCGTACCACTGACCTCCGCCTCCAACACCCGCGCACCACGTTGTTCGATGCGCTGAGCCATACGTTGCTTGAAGGCTTTGTGATAGGTGCCGATCTCGATGAGCGTGTGCTGTGACCCTATGGACTGAAGCAGGCCATCAGGCCCCTCCATGATTCCCATGTGGGCCACTTCGCTGGGCAGGCAAGTGAGGATGAAGTTTGATTGCGCCGCTACGGCGGCTGGACTTTCGAGCGCGATGCCACCCTGACGGATGAAGGCCTCGCGATCTCGACGTCGGTAACCGACCACGCGAAATCCGGCCGCAAGCAGGTTGGTTGCGATAGGAAGGCCAAGTTGGCCGATTCCCACCATACCGATGGTTATCACAGGCATTTTTCGCCTCTCTTATTGTTGTTCTTTGACGCAAAGCTTGAAGCTCGGCTAGGCGCTAACCTAGGCGCAGCCGAGCTCGGGAGCAAACAGCAGAAGTTATGAATAAGTAGAAGCAAGCGCTATACGAAGCTCGATGCCTCATCCAAGGAGCTGGAAAGCGATGACCTTCATGAGGACACAGGAATCGGCCATGAGCGACCGGCCAGGATGCAAGACTTTGCTGGCGAGCTTGGTTGCTGCGCAGCTCACGCTCGTTTTCAGGTTTTGGCTGAGACGTGTGAATGCGCGGTAGTAGCCGCTCGGAGCCGTTCAAACGGCCATCCGCTTCAGTCAATCAAGCTACGTCTCATACTCTGGTCGCAGGCTTGCAGCTGGCTGTCGATTGCTGAGTCAAAGAGAGTCGGATCCGGTACCTTCTCCGTGAGTTGGAACCTTACTCGAATGGCCCAGATATCTCTGAGACGGAGTGTTTTTATCGACGAGTCTTTCCTTGCTCCATAGCTCGTGGCTATTGATAGCTATCGTGTTCATGGCTTGTCCTCCTCGATGGAGGAGGACAAGGATGGACAGAGTCAAGCATGGTCGCTAACCGAACCAATACGACTGATAACAACCGGCAGACACCGGCCGATTCTGTTGAAAAAGTCGAATTATCAGCTCGCTAGAACTCAGGCACGCCAACCACCGGAGAATCTCCTAGTCTCGGCCCTCTGCTCATTCGAAAAGGTGCTCTGCATGAACCACTGGGAGCATTGGAATTGCATCTGGATGCCGAAGGGCGTGACCGCTGACTTTGGGCCCAGACCGCTCTTTTAGTAAATACCCTACTCAGAGCTTTAACTTTCTTACACGGCTCAGTTAGTTATAACGCTGTATAACCAACACTTGAAAAATGTCAAGCCAAAAGCATTTGCTGGCAAAAAATTCTCATGCTAGGCTTAATTCATAATAACAAAAACAGGAGCACCTCATGTCTGCTTACATCATCCATATCGAACATAGAGAAGAACAAGACCTAGCATGGGTTGAAATAAACTATTTAAGCCAGGAGTCTCGATCCGCACGGCGCTGTCGCTTCCAAACTATTGGTTGGATACTGGACATCGTAGATATGGTGAATGCGAAAGTAGATCCAAGATGCCTAGCCGATGAAAAATATGCGAAGAAAGCGCTGATAAAATTTGCCAAATTGGATGAAACCTCAGCAGATCAGCTCTTAAATTCTCGCGATTGGAGGAGGCGATTCGAGACGGCTTGGCAACAACTGAATAACGATGAGCGTGATGAAGCCTTATATTTGGATTATGATTACTGGGATAATTACTGGCCAGGATTTGATTCTTTTAACTGCACACTTCGTGACTATTTCCTCGCCTCGAGGCCTAGCGCTCCACAAACCAAAAGCCAAAGTAGTAATGCCACACTTTCACCCGATCTTCCGTCATAAATCACTATAAGATCGTTTGGATTCAGATGATAAGATGCATACGCACCTCTCCTCACCAACATAAAGAGCCCTTGAAGGGCCCTTTTGTACTCAAACGAATTACTTGGTCAGCCAGGACTCGACAATGTCGGAGCCGTATTCAGCTTTCCATTCCTTCAGAGTTTTGTGGTTACCGCCCTTGGTTTCAACCATCTCGCCGGTATGCGGATTTTTGTAGATCTTCACTTGGCGCGGTTTGCGGCTGCCGGCTTTGGGCTCGGTAACTGGTGCTCGACGGTTGGCTTGTGGATCAAGCAGGTTGATCACGTCTTTCAGGCTGTAGCCGTACTCACCAAGCAAAGCGCGCAGTTTGCTCTCAAACTCCATTTCCTTCTTAAGGCCAGAATCGCTTTTCATTGATTCGAGCTCTGCGAGCTGAGCTGCGAGTTGTTGTTCGAGCTTACGAAACTCTGCGAGACGAGACATGGATAATTTCCTTCAATTTGGTTAACACGTAGTGTAGGGACACATAATAGATCGTTTTACAGCCCCAAATCTCTTTGGAGTTGCTCCTCTTGGATCTCCTCAGTTGCATGCCCACCCTTCACCAGATACCACTGGAGCTGAGAGCGTAGGTGGTCTTTGAGTCGAGACCGCAGTTCAAGGTAACCAGGAACATCAATACAGGATTCAGGATCAAGCCCTCGTTTCTGCAGCACTGCACGTAGCACCTGAACACCTAGCGGGCCAATGTCGGAAGCATGTAATCGCACTAGAGGATCATATCCCGGATGCCTCTTGAAGCTATCCACGGCCCGCTGAATTAATGCTTCAAACGTTAAGGCGTCACAAGCTTGCTGTGCCAATAGCCACACTTCAGATTCGAGTTCACTGTTCATTCACACCTCACTCCTCGCCCACTAGGAACTCCCACCCAGATGTTGTCCGCCATGGGTATTTTTTCAAAAAAAATGGATCGTTATTTGAAATCAAACCTGAAAGCAGCGGCTTACGCCGCGAAGGGGCGATTTTGCTATCCCCAAAGGGCAGTCGTACATCAGCGTCAGCAGGACTCACCGCAAGAAAAAGGACAGAAACAGAAGCACCGCAAAAGTAAAAACCAACACCGTTTCCCCTGCAGGATCGGTGGAAGGAGGAGCGCTGAGATCGCCGCTTTTTTATTGCTCTCAAATAATAAAGATCCGTCGCTGAAAAAAATTTTCAAGGGGCCGTCTGAAAAAATATTTTTGTTGACACCACCCAACAAGAATTCACGACGATCCCACACTCGTTTTGTTTGAAGAGTGTGCGGTAAGCGCATTCAGATCTAAACCTCCAGAAGCGTACAATTACGCTTGGTGTTGGAAACTCCTAGGATCGTCCAGGAAGGTGGTGGATGAGCTTGATTCCACTCCTGCCGATTAGCGTTAGCGCGGAATGTGAATGTATTAAGGAAACACTGATGGCGGTCGACTTGAAAAATCTGTGGCAGCGCGAGCGTGCAAGACGGGCGGCTTTGTGGGGTCTGGAGGGATTGCGACCTGGTGATGAACACGCAAAACCTCACCTGAACATTCTCGATGAAATTGATCGGCAAGATCTCGAACAACCTCATGGGGAGGCTCAATTTATGACGATTGAGGAGTTGAGAGATTCTGTGCCAGAAACGCCGTACAAAAGCTGCGATGGCCACAATTTCGTGATCGTTCTAGACCAGCACATTCCTTCAGTTTGGCGAACGAGATTCGAAGCAGCCAATGCACTCTCCGAACGTTTTTCGGAAGGAAGCTATGCCCACGACTGGCGTCGATTTCTAAGAGGCTGGATTCGAGACATGGAGCATTTGGCGGCTCACCGTCTCTCATGACCTTCCTCCTTGGCCGAGTCTACGGTTAATCAACCCTAGGTACGCGCTTGTAACTGTCGAGCACCTCTTCAATTAGGCGCACAAATGTAGGGCTCCACATGTCTCATACACTGACCTCCAAATGGCCATTTCACACTCCCTATACATCACCGCCCCCTTATAAGTGGGTTTGCGTTGCATGTTGTCCAACACGAGTATTTTTTCAAAAAAACACCCGTTTTTTGAAGCCAAACCTGAAAGCAACAGCTTATAGCCGCAAAGGTTAACGATTTTGCCATACCCTACGGGTCGAGTACCTTCCCTCCTGCAACCAAACCTTATGCACATCACCCTCCTCATGACGAATACTCTGGCACCTTCTTCATCTGTGTGGGGATACCGGCTATATGTCAAAGCCTCTAGCTTCCATTGAGGCACTAGCAAGTGGGTCGCGAATCCTCGATTCTTCCTTGCTGTCGATGTACCTCGGAGCCACTTATTATCGTCGTGCCGCATGGAGTATCGCTTAACAATTCTGGGGTCACTCAGCCTGCTGAAAATTGCCTTCCGCTATGGGTAGTAGATGGTGCATTCTACGCAACGATTTTCATTTCCCTTCACCGAACAATTGAGATTAACATGGACTTAGAGCCTTACGATACTTGTATTGTATTCAACGATGATTGGAAAGATTTGAAAAATTATTTTTTCATCGGAGAGATTGACGACGGAGAAATCACACTTAGAGAAGTCAGCGGAGAGCTTAAAAGAAAAGTAAGTAAAAATGAGCGACTGGTGCGTCATCCGTCCGACAGGCGCTTAAAAGAGTCAAATCCATTAGCCTACAGAGGTTATAGATTTGTACTCGATGTCGCGAGCTCACTAATCAGCCAATACGGCTCTATGCATCTTGATGCGCTCGTTGAGCGCATTCACGAAGACACTCGAATTTATATAGAAAAGCATATTATTGAATATTTTCTTAAAGGCCTTGTCGCGAGTGGAAATTTTGAAGTTCTAAAGGATAGTAATACAAAGACTCAAGCGATCACTCTAACCTTGGGGGAAGACCGTAGAGAGTTTGAGAAAAAGAGACGTTTCGCCGGTTCAATGGCTGGTGAGCTTGATGCTCTGAGCCAACGGATTAGATTAATAATTTCACACCCCGGTACAGTCGGCACGTACCGAGAAGGTCTGCTGCAGAAGGTGCTACAAAAACATCTGCCTGAACGGTATCACGTAGCCACCGGCTTTATATATGGATGCCCTAGACAGATTGACATCCTAATATATGACCGAATTGAATATGCTCCGCTGTTCCGCGAAGGCGATTTAGTAGTGATTCCTGCATCCGCCGCTAGAGCAGTGATTGAAGTAAAAACCAACTTAACGACGACTCAACTAAAAAACAGCCTTTCATTGCTGTCCGATGTCGGCGCTCTTGATGACGGATTCCCGCCTATGTTTAAGGGGATTTTTGCGTTTGAAAGTGACGTGAGCAAAAGCACACTTTGTGATCAGATAAAACTCCACTATTTATATGATGATTTTGACATTGGGGAAGACCAGGAAATCCCTCGAATTATCTCTAGACCTTTTGAACATCTGACATGTGCGTGTGTGATAGACAAAAATTTTGTATTCACTATGTATAATAAGACAAAAAATGGAAAGTACATCCCTTCTCTCTTCAGCTCAGAAAGTAATACTGGGCTGTCCAATCAGGTTGCGCTTTTTATGGAACAGCTTTTGTCCTATTTGCGCTTTGGCGGCGCAAAAGGAAATAATTTTCATTCTTTTGAGGAGATGCTCGGGAGCGACACCTTATTGGAGCATTACGCTGACCTCGCAGTTGAAGATTGGGGGGTATATTTCGCGGCTAAACATGGCGTATCCAAAGAGCCTGAGCGTGAGGTTGAGGACATGGAAAATATGGTCGCTAACGTGCAGGCTTGGCTGCTCGGTGAACAAAGGTCGTGGCTTTCAAAAAATGACTAATTAATCCTCACAGACTCGTCCCTCCAGCCCATCGCAGCCCCTTATCATTGCAATCATTTCAATTTATAGCGCGAACATCCTCCAAGAGCCAAGACTCTGAATGTCTATGGCTCTGGTTTTCCCAAGGGGCTTCAACGACCTTTTATGAGTGTCGCTAGAGGGCTTTACCTGCACTAGGTCGTTGAGGTCTAACCACACCCGCTATCGGTGAGCATATTTCATCAACGTACGTTGACTCACTGCCTCCACGCACTCGGCCTGTGTTGCAACGCCGCTATCAACACAATCCAGAAACTGGAGCAGCCTAGGCTCTTTGTGCAGCATTTCCTCTCTATTACCGTCATTAGAAGCCGAAGGTTCACCATAAAATGCCGACCTTTCCCTCATAGCTTATCTTCACCATGCTCCCCGCTCTCTGCTCGCAAATCCTGTGCATTGGCACCGGCCTTAACACGCCGCACTACTCGACGTTGTTAAGAAGGCAATCAGCATTTTTCGCTCTTCACGGCCGGCCAACATTTACTAAAAAACCACGAACAAGATAGTTGCAACCCTGCTTGCTCCAATTTTACAATTATCTCATAACAAAAAAGGAGATGATTATGAATTACGAGTCAGCAGAATATATCAAGCAATACAATGACGAACTGGGCAAAGAGTCACACTGGGAAATTGAACTCTGCGATGATGAGGAACATGAAGGTTTCTTAAAAATTTTTCATTTGAACACCCATCCATCGGATCCAGGCAAAGCCGTTTTAATTGGGTATATTTCTATCAAGACGCCCGTTGAAACGCTGATCGGTATCGAATCGCTGTGCCATGATTACTTCAATTGTGGACAAATGGTTGGCATCAAATCCCATGTCAATTTTCTAATGGGTCATCAAGACACGCTGTTTGCAGACGATGAAGACGGAAACTGATGAAGGCATAGTTTTATAAACGATGGCTGGAGAGCCCGCTGAGCTGACATAAGCGGGCTTTAACCCTGCCAATATGACAGGCGTTACTCATAAAAGAATAGAAATCACGTCATTCGTCATCGAACACGAGTGGTGCGTTCAGATCAACGTCTACATCACCGACGAGCGAGGTGATGCGGGCGATCAACTCCCAGTTCAAAGACTGCAATTGTTCGGGTCGGTGAAGAATGTCAGCCGCCAAGAAATCCAGCATCTGGACTACCGCATTATCTTCCTTCAAGGGTTCACCCCCCTCCAATGCCGTGTTAGTTCCCCCACAAAAAAGAAGCCATTCAGGTGGGGATTCCGTGCTCAAGTCGACCGATCAGATCAATCACGGCGCTCGTGCCCTCCTCGGTAACGAGCATTTCCAAAGGGGTTTTTGAGTTAAAACAACGCAGCGGCGAGCGTAAGAAATCCCTGGCTGCATGGACATCACCTTCGAACAGTTCGCAGGACGCCTGTAGAGCAACAACCAATCCATACAGACGTCTGCTCTCGCACAAAGAAAAAAAACCTACAGTCGTCGCGTTCGACAAGAGTCCGGAAGAAATACCGATGTGCTTACCAAGCATCTCTTCATCGATACACAACATCTCGGCTAGAGATTGAAATGAGGAAAAAGGCATACGGCGCAGAACGACATCGCGAAGTTCAATGCCTGACGAAGGCAAATTCACAGTACCCCAGATGTCTGTTTTCATGGATTCAACAGGGAAGTTTCCGTGAGTTCATGCGCAGTCGCCTGAGGGTGACCAGTTGAAGTGATCGAGGCATCGTACGCTGAGCCAGTGCTCCCCTCCTAACGTACCGGCCTGCCCACAAACCTCGCAGATCGACATTGACCTCTCTTCTGCGCGAGCAACCAACTCACGGCACACCGCATCACCACCCGAATAGTAAAACCGCAGCTCCCCGAATTTTTCCTTCACCTGACGCGCCCGCACTTGAGGCACCTCGGGGTGAGCTTTCAGGTAGGTTTTCAGCGTGCCACACAGCTCATCTATCAAATCCAGCCACCCTGGCAAACACGCAATATCGCGAAGCGGCGCACTGGAAAAGAATTCCGGATAGCGATCACGCAAGATCGGGAACAGATCGGGAACAGATCGTCAATCATAGGATTTTTGTGCTCGTTTGCTATGCATTGCTAGTACCTGAACAGCGGACAAGCTCACGTGTTTGCGCGCACCTCGGCCGGCCAAGATGAAAATCGTGGTTTTGCTTTCAAAAATGCAGCCATCTAATTCCCGTTGGAAATCACTGAGGATGCTGTCGCCCGGTTGGAGTTTGTTCTGACTGTCGAAAACCGTTGCTTGGGCATACAAGAGAGTTGCCTCAAGGCCTTGCGTTTTGATTTCACGCTCTTGAGATTCCGGGAGCATGACATCCAACAACATCCAACGTCGGACGATGCAAAAAGGCTTTTCTCCGAAAGTATCAGTGGCCAATTCGATCAACTCATGGTCGCCAAGCCTTGAACCCCCAAGGGATTGTGCTGGGCCGAACAATAAATCGCTTAGCAGATCTGTATCCGTAACGATCGTATTCATAAATCTCGCTTTAAACTGCTCTTCCCGCCAGCGCCAGACCAGCGATCACTTTCCCGATCACCATTTCTACCTGGGTGACCCGAATGCCTTTTCGCGCCACGTAGCCTTATCCGCAGATCGCTCAGTGATAAATGCGGTTCATGTAGATGTTGCCGCCGCCAGGCGCCCAACTCACTACTACGTATAGGCTGCCTGCGACGGTCTGAAATAATGAATAACCGTCGATGAAGCTGACGCTGGTTATCCGGGACGTCCGCATACTCGCGCCCTCTCTAAAACGGCCTGTTGTATCGCCATAGATTGTTCCCATGATCACAGGTGGACTGTCGACGGCGGCGAACAGGAACGCGGTGATGCACACACCGAAATCCTTCACCATTGCCACGGCAACTGCCGCCGGAATGGATGGCGAATATTGTTGCTCAACCATGCCGCAACGCGCCTGCCGGGTCAGCCGGAAAAACCGAAGTACATATTTTGCTGTCTACTCCACACACCTTTCAGTCCCCCTTAACTATCAACATAGAATTAGGCCAAACCCCAAAGCCCTCATGGGTAAGCGCGCCCTTAAGCAAGGTCAATTACAAAGCCAGGATCGAACCCCGTTCGTTCACCTGGATAACCCCGAGGGTTAGAGACCACACGACACCGACCCAGTGTGATGTCGATTGCCCTGTGTGTATGACCGAAAATCCAGAGATCAGCTTTCTCAAGCAACGTGTGCCAACGGTTCATGTACGCGGCGCTGAGATGACCATCATGTTTCTCACCCGCTATCTCTGGAACAGGTGAGTGATGCGTCACGACAACTGTTTTGCCGTCGAAAGGTTTATCCAGTTCCTGGGCGAGCCAGTCGTGCGTTGCATGATTTCGCTTGACCAGGTCGCAGGGGCGCAGCTTACGAAAACTGTCATCAGTAAGGATCACACGAAAGTCATTCATCCATTCCGACGCGGTTTTGGCAGCTGCCACGACATTTCCGGTGGCGGAGAAATCAGTCCAAGCGGTAGCGCAGAGGAACCTTGTTTGATTCCAAACAAAGACCTCATTTTCCAGGACGTGAACGCGCGGTAAGGCGGATTCCTTCATTTTTTGTAGCGTGTGATCGATGTGGCCACCATAAAACTCATGGTTGCCGCAGACGTAAATCACCGGGCAGGAAAAGGCCTCGCCGGCCCAGATGACGCCTCTGGCTTTCGTGTGGATATCGCCCGCGAGGATGACCAAATCCGCGGAGACGGCTGGTGCCTCGAAGACAGTAAATTCGTTGTGCAGGTCTGAGTAAATTTGGAGCTTCATGGTGAACAGGCAACTTCGATTAAGCGATATATTGATAGCCGTCTTACCGCTCACAAATTTCGGGCTAACCGATTAGAGACGCAAGGAAAAGATCAACACGGATGGCATGCATCTGGATCAGGCTCATCCCAACAAAGGGCAATCCATGTGAAAGCCGTAGCCAAGTGAAATCCCAGTACGGGGACTATATTCCATGGATTGGGATTGATCAATATGGCTTTATCCTCAGCTTTGGGGATTTGTAATGCCGTTGAGAGATCCGTTGGCAGCAGTCATCCGCCTCGTTCGGTCGGCCCGTGGCCTGGCGAAAGAAGATTTCCATGGCCAAGTGGATGCCAAGCACGTCTATAACTTGGAGCACGCCAAGGCCAGCGTAACCCTCGACACCCTAGAAATCCTCGCTGACCACTTGGATGTAGAGCCCCTGGCTCTGCTCGCCGTTGCGGCCAGCTTTGAAAAGCAGCAGTCACCCGAAGACTTTCTCAAGTACCTCAACAAAGAGATCAAGAAACTCAAGGATCTGGGAGTTTTGGAAGGATTGCCGACGCAGTTCGTAGACGGCGCCCTGAAACCGCGACTACCGGGGCAGCGCACTCCGCCTGAGAAGGTCGACGCGGTGCTCCGCTGCCGAGCGCACGGGCTGACTCAAAAACAGGCTTCGGACATTCTGGGCATGCCGACATCAACGGTTGGCCGGATCTGGAAACGTGTTGAGGAGTGAATGATCGCACCGGTAACGCCGCGCCAGGTGCGATCAAAAGAAAAAAGCCTGTTGGGCCGCGGACGTTTTGCCTTTTTTCGCTATCCGTAGTGAGAGGCTGCGCCGGGCTGGCACGAAGTGTGACACCTTTCAAACCGATAGGAGGGGCATGTTTTCTCAGGCTCTTACGGCCTTTCTATCTGACGATGAAACGGGCAACAATAGAGACCTGGTACCGGCGGCATCCAGCTTCATAATCGGAGTCAGGGAGCCGAATGGCTCAACCCTTTCTATGAGCATTTGGGATAGACGTTGATGAGCGAATTTCCAACCTGAGGTGCCTTCATCATGGCTACGTGGATTTCTTGTGATCTGATCCATGCTTCATCTCCTAGGTCGTTTCGATTGCTTGGCGTGCCCGGCAATTTGCTTATCCTCTGCTCCTGAAGAAGTGTCGCTACCCTCCCCCGGGCCTGGCTCTTCAACTCCAGCCTTCCGCAGTTGTTCATTCTCTTTCTGAGTCGCCGCCACCAGCACCACCGTTTCTTGTTCACGGAGATCGGCTACAGCGACCGCCTGGTGCAGCGACTTGACCTCTTCGCGCAGAGCCGAAATCTCCTCCGTGAGGTGCTCTGTCACCCCAGCGGACTTGGCCTCGCCGTGGCGTAGTGCCTGAATTTGAGTGTTGAGAGACTGAACCAAGGCCTCCTGAGTGTGCAGGGCTTTGGTTTGCTGCCTAGATTCACCGAGCAGGCGTTCATTGTCACGATTCAGTCGCGTCAAATCGTCCTGTTTCACGGCGATGGTCTCCCGCAACTTGCGCTGCTCAACTTGCAATTCATGCAGTTGAGACTCGTGCTTGCGCTGATCCTGATCCCGCTGTTCCTTCGCTGCTTCCCGATAGTGCTCGAGCGCCCCACGCGCCTGAACGTGCTTTTCCTCCAGCGATTGGATGTGCTTGTCCTTCTCTGCGACCAGGGACTCAAGGACGGTACAGCGCTGACTGAGTCCGGCGTTACGGGTCAGTTCAGCCTGGAGTGAGGACTGGGTGGTTGCAAGCTCAGCGCTCTGTGTCTCTATCGCGGCCTGTTGGGTGGCCGAATTACGTTGGGCAGTAGCCAGCTCCGATCTTAGCTCGGAGATCTGGTTTTCCAGCGCGGCCCGCTGCAAGTCAAAAGCTGCGGTCGCCTGGGAAATTACTTCCTGGCCCTCCTCCATAAGCTGATCCAGCAACGTTTGCACCATACCGTTGAGCGTCTCGCCCATACGTTCACGTGATGCCATGGGCTTTGGGTTGGACGGCTCAAGCTCTTTCAGGTACCGCGAAATCGTTGTCTTGGAGCCCGTATTTCCGAGCTCTACGCGCACTGCATCGATGCTGGGGTTTGCCCCCCTGGCCAGCAGCGCCTGACGTGCTTCTTGCACAACAGCTTTATTGATTCCGCCTCGGGCCATGGGGTCTCCTACGATTACGTACTGTGTTACATGTCATGTATCTACATGGCATTTTATTAGAATATTACGGCGTTTGATCTTGATTTACTAGAAGACCATAATAGTGCTTTATGGCTTCTTGACCCTTTATGGCACCCAGAAAGCCTCCGCGAAGCGCAGGAAGGCAGAAAGGCAGAAAGGCCCCGATTTTAAAGGCAGAGTACGATGGAAAAGGCAGATCGGTACCTCAGTGCCGGCACTCGGGAGAACACGCGAAAAAGCTACCGGGCGGCGATCGAACACTTCGAAGTGACTTGGGGCGGATACCTGCCCACAACCGGCGTGGGTGTCGTGCGCTACCTGGCGGAATACGCCGACAAGCTTTCCATCAACACACTGAAGCAGCGCCTAGCAGCCCTTGCGCAATGGCACATCACTCAGGGTTTCCCTGATCCGACCAAGACGCCTGACGTTCGCCAGATGATCAAAGGCATCAGGGTCGTTCACCCTGCGAAGGTTAAACAGGCCGCTCCACTGCTGCTTAAGCACCTCGAGCAGGCGGTCGCTTGGCTTGAAGGTGAAGCTGCAGTCGCCCTTGAGCGCGGAGATTACAAATCGCTGGTGCGTCACCGTCGTTCGGTGGCGATCATCTTGATTGGGTTCTGGCGTGGCTTTCGAGGTGATGAGTTGGCCAGGCTTACGGTAGAAGACACACAAGCCATAAGCGGTGAAGGCATTACCTTTTTCCTGCCCTACACCAAAGGTGACCGCCAGCATGAAGGAACTACGTTCCAGACGCCGGCGCTAGCCATGCTCTGCCCAGTAGAGGCCTACATCAACTGGATAACAGTTGCCGGGATCGCGAAAGGCCCGGTGTTCCAGCGTATTGATCGCTGGGGCAATTTGTCAGGCAAAGCCATGCAGCCGCATAGCCTGATCCCAGTGCTACGCCGCATTTTCAAAGAGGCAGGATTGCCAGCTGAACTGTATAGCAGTCACTCGATGAGGCGAGGCTTCGCAACCTGGGCGTCTGCCAATGGGTGGGACATCAAGGGGCTGATGAGATATGTGGGCTGGAAGGATATGAAGTCGGCGCTGCGGTATGTAGATGCTAGCGTTTCGTTCGGTGGGATAGCGTTACACGAAGCCCCCACTGAAGGGAAGCGGCTGACCGGCAGAGACTGATGCCCAGCACGGGGCTAATGTTCAGGCTCGTTGAAGTCTTTCGATAAGCCAGTACATCCGGGCAAATCATCCGCAATATCCTGGATCTGTTCAAGAGTCCGTGACTGCCCCCACTCCTGCGCGAACCTACCTGTCCTGTAACTTGGCATCGGTAGCTGCACTTTCATTTCTGCTACAAAGTTTGCGATCGTGCGGCGAGTCAACTTGAACTATGGAAATGCCCTTTCCCCTCCTAGGTACTCGCCTGTCGATTGATTGAGCAGCTCGACTGAAAGCTCGCGCCGCCAGTCGATGATGCAACTTGCACTGGAGTGGGCAGACCCAGTCTCTCCAGGAAGTTCTGAAACGATTTACTTAGGGTCGCACACCCTCATTTAGCGACAGCTGCGAGATCGAACAAATAGTGCCCCACACAAATCGACCTTGTCTACATGCTCACTAAGACAAAACCAGATCACTTGAAATTCGGATCCGTAGAATCAATGTGCATTAACGTTTCAGGTCAATAAACCGTGTAAAATCTATTGCCACACAGAAGATGGATTTTTTCAAATTCCCTTTTTCCACCTACCAGACTCTGTTGAACTTGAGTGATAGTTTCTTGAATCAGCGACTCGTCTCCTTGATAAGTGTAATCTTGGGGGATAACCACCAAAAGAGATCTTTGATCCGGGTATTGCTTTTTATGTTTGCCATTTATTGCAGATACTATTTTCTCACCTAGAGAATCACTCATCTTTTTGAAATCAGCCCGATTTTTTACAGGCAAAAAACCACTACCTACCTGAGAAACTAATGAAAGCAGTTTATGGTCGCCCTCCGGCAAAGCCCAGGTAATCTCCAATATTTCTTTGGTTAACCCGTCTGCTTGCGATATCTTCAAATCAAAAATATCAGCCCTTAGTCCAAACGACAAAATCTCGTCATCAGCCGCCTTGATCTTTTGCACATAATAAAATATTGGCAAAAGTTCCTCGCGCAGAAGCTTGTTTTCGGGCCTTCTGGTGGAAAAGAAACCATCCTCTGCAGCGAAATAGCTTAAGTTATCTTCCGTACTGCTTTGAAAGTAATTATTTATACTGGCTTTGAACGCGACCACAGACATTGGCCTTTCAAACAAGGACATATCAACAGATTCTTTCTCATAGCTTTTGTTTTTGGGCGCTTCACGTGACTTTAACTCCAGACCCGCCCCCCCCACAATTGAGAAGTAGTGCATAAGAAAATCAGGATCCGGGTTAAAATCTGGTTGATCCGTCCGCACAAACTCTTTATTGGCTGTGTCCGGAAAGGCTCTTAACACATCATTGATTTTCCTCTCCAGTTCAGAGGCTACTCGATTTTTGATTAGCGGATCCTTCTCAAAAAAGCTGAACCACCAGATGAAAAAATCCTCATAAATCAGATATTCATGCTCGTGAAAATACACTTCCGTGTTTAACTCACTCTTAAAAAATATTAATGTCGAATTTATCGCCTCGGCCAGTTTCGAGTGAGTGCTCCAGCCTAGCGAGACCTTCGGATTACCTTCCGGAAAGCAGACAAAACCATGAAACTGCTCCGCCTCCAATTTATCTAAATCATCACTGCCTATCATCATCGACTACTCCGTTATCGTTATAACCATTTACCTAGAACGCATCAAATTATGGGCAGAGCTATCGCTAGTTAAAACACCTCTACCGAACCTCGGCATTGCAAAACAAGGCGTCATCCGCCAAGGCTTCGTAGAGTATTTTCTTCCACCCATTGATCAACAAGTCAGGTGTATTAGCGCCTGAACGGAGGAAGTCTGAGAAAGCTTTAGGGGGCTGCCTACTGAAGTAGTTTGTACGCATGTCCATCAGGAAGCTGAGTTCTGAGCCCGCTTGGACGCTGTAGCGCTCGGCAATTCCGAACAGGGAAAAATGGTTAATTACCCTTGCCTTGTCCTCATCACTCCAGTCATCCGGTGGGCTGGCGGAGTAAATGATCGTGCAGGGGCTGGTGTGGGATACCGAAACGCTGATCCACCTTTCTTCGAAAAACTGTCGTTTGTCCAGATACGGATGAAGCAATTGCTGATGCGCGTGGTCAATCAGGGGGTTGCGCTTGTCGGTATTGCAATCACGGCAGGCAGGGATCAAGTTTTGGGGAACGATCGCCAGCTTTGGATAGTTGGCCTTTGGCAAATAATGATCCAGGGTTCGAGGCCGACCTATTCCTCCACATGTCGGACAATGGTCACCTGCAGCCACCAAGATAGAGTCGTAGAGCGCTCGGCCAGGTTCTCGCTGTACCATGTAGTATTCGTAGAGGTGAACCAGCTCGCTTTTTCGAATGTTATCGATCACGAAGGGGTCATCCCCCCTGGCCAACCTCAAATAGGGTAACTCCCACGTGGATCCGGCGGCGACTCTTTCGATGAATTCGGCGGCGTTGGCTGTGATAGCTGGAAGAATGCCCCTCATTCTGTCTCTCTGTTGATCATCGATGATCGCAGAGGTGCAGGCCATGTAGGCCTCCTCAGGAGTGCAGCTCGGGGCTAACAGTTGCTTCATGCCTGCGCCTTCGAATCACGCTCAGCGATTAACGCCCGAAGAACTGCCTGCCCTTCGAGCCCCAATCTCCCACCAAATTTTCTAAGGATAACCTCAAAGGTGTGCCCCTCGGCAGCTTCAGCTGCAAGCAGTGTATGAAAACCCGAGGATGCCACCTCCAAGCCAAAAACTTCCCGGGTCAGAATCCCTACGTTCTCGCCGAACGTCTCAACTGTTGGCCGCTGCGCTGACGCCACCAAATTAGACCGATGAATTTTCCAGACACACGACGCAGGGATTTCTTGGAGCACTACCGGCGAATGCGTGGCCACGATCGCTACACCGTTGCGATCCAGAAGCAGCTCACTCAACGCCCTAATCAATGCAGATAGCAGCGGCGGATGCAAATGGCTTTCGGGTTCATCCATCAGGACGAGAGTTTTTTCTTCGACCCGTTCGACCAACTTGGTGATAGTCAGCAGCACGATCGAATGGCCGGAGCTAAGGTTCGAAAAGATTTCGTTGGCCGTCGTGCCCCATTCCTCGCCACTCAAAGACAAGAGCCTGTCGAACCCCAAACCTGCGAAATTCTCGTCAGACTGCAAGGTTTTGACGGCCTGTCGCCAACGATTTCGCTTATGCGTTTCCCGCAGGCACCCTCTCATACCGTCAATGAAGTCAGATTTGAGAGCGTCCCGGCGCTTCAACTCATGCCATGTGTCCTCACCTTTAGACTTTAACCCGACATAGAAAAAGCAGGTGCCTTTGGCTGGATCAGGTTGCTCTGGAGGCGGATCAAAGGGGTCAAATGCGCTGAAGGATACGAGCACTACGCTGCTGAAAAAATCTGGGGCAATAATCGCTCGCTGTTGGCCCCGAAACTGAACTTGGTAGATGGCATCTGCACCAGCGTGGCGATTATGGATGGCTTTGGTGATGCCATTCAGGATGGTGGTCTTTCCGATACCATTTCGCCCGATTAGCGCGTGCACATTTGTCAGGGGTGTGGAATCAATGTTCACATCGAAACTCAACTCAATGCCGGCGGTAGAGCTGTCCGCTTGCTTCGTGTAGACGAATGAAAAATTGGTTCGGACAGCACCACCAAGTAGGACTCGCGTAAATTGATTTTTGACGCTGCTCAAGCTGACGTTGCGCAACAACGAGATTGAGAGCACTGGCTCGTCGATTATCGCTTCTAGGATTTCAGGGTTCGCGACGATGTCGTTCATCCCTCGGAGGAAGTCGTACCGCAGATCACCAAAGGATGAATTCGCGATTTTTTGGTAGTACTCCACACTGGTACCTAGTGAGAAGAAGCCTTCTGGAAGGGTTTGGAAAGAATCTGGAAGTTTGGAGCGTGTGGTTGTTGCAGTATCCTGCCCTTTGAATCCAACCTTGACATTCTCAAGGTCGTGAGCCGTGCCAAACTCGTCGTATACGATGACATAGAACATTGTGACAAAGCTGTGATCGTTCCAGCGGTCATATTTCAGGAAAGCAGTTCGGGGTTTGCCGCTCGGGAATTTTTCTTCCCTTCCTATGATGTGAAATTCCATTTTTCCCTGTCCCTGATTAAACGCGATGTTCAGCGGCCATCTTCTCTAGCTTGCGATCATGGTGGCATTTCAGCTTCGGAGCCACAACGCGTGACGCGCAGATCAGGTCTAACACAGCACTTATCTTCACTGGATTGCGTTGCTCAGTACGTGGGAACACCAAACACTCGAACGACTGCTAAAGGAGCTCTGAAGGGCGTTGAGTTTATATGAGCCCCTCAGGGAGGGGACGGCTGTCGTGAACATTGATTGTCCATTTATGCTACTCAGTCTTTGGCAGGGCATTCACTACTCTGAAACCTCGGTCTCACGGTTGCAGACAGATTCGTAACCTCGATCAACGTCCCCGCAGCGCTCACTCAAGTTCTCTCCGCGTACATGTTGAGGATAGCCCTGACTTCGGCTGACTTAGCGTTGCCCTGAAGTCCTGGATAGATACGAGAATGGCTGAGGCCCATCGCGTCAAGGTCAGCCATCGCAACGGCTGAGTCCTTGACTGGGACGAGAAATTTTCTTAATGCAATGTCATCGCCAGCGCAGTGGGCCACATACTCTTCGATGGAGCTCGCTGGTGTTTTTAGGTAAGTGAACCTTCCGTGCTGGTTCCGTATACGTTCATTCCCGAAGCTAGGCACATTGACGATTGCGCACCCGTGCTGATCAGTCCATATATAGAGTCCAGATTCCAACACCCATATCGCAATGTTCGTCTCAGTTGGGTTCCCATGCCGGATGTGCCCACTAAAGGCGAAAAACGCAGCAACATAGGGGCTCTCACTCCAGTCCAAGAGCCGTGTCGGCAACCCGTGGTGCTGCCCGAGACTGAGCATCATCATGCGGTCAGCTCGAACCTCTGGTCGTATGTCTTCCAGCTCACACTCTCGAATAAATCCATTCAAGAGGGTGTCAGCGACTCCAATCTTGTTGGTCGGCAGCCCTTTGTAACCCTCAAACCATCGATCAAAAGTCGATGCGAGTTTCCAAGACTCCCCGCCTTGCCCACGAAATAGAAAGCGGCCTTTTTGGAAGGTACCACTGGGGAACAACTCACTTATGACTCTCTGTTTAAAATCGGCCCAGCTAGTACATTCGACGGTTGTGATGATCATTTCAATCCTTGAAGAGCGCCTAAAGCGTCAAGGTAGCGAAGTGACATCAGTATGTCCATGGACGTTGAACCTTCCTGGCATGGCAGATGGAATGGGACATCCTCAGCAGCTGTGCCGCCGGAAATCTTCAGAGTGCTTGGGATCATTCGCTATTCAGCCGCCCCGGCCCGCCGCGATGGCTTGAAGATCCAGATTGCACGAGCTAAGGGAGCAGATGTGTTCGCAACGGCTTCCGGCCCCAAGAAGCATATTCTGGCGATTCTTGGAGCAACAGCGATCGACTACCAGACAGTGTCAGTGGATGAGTACGTTGGGCAATTCACAAACGGTCACGGCTTTGATGTGATCTGCAACACTGCCGGAGGGTCGAGCCTAGATGACGCAATGGCTGCCATCAAATACTACGGCCATATCACCAGTTGCTCGGCTTTCGGAACGCACAACCTGGCCACCGGATCCCTGCGTTGCGCCACGCTTTCCGGCGTGTGCGTGCTCTCCCAATGCTGACAGGTCTGAACCGAGCTCATCATGGCGTCGTACTCAATCAGGCGACTCAACTCATCGAGTCTGGTCAGATCCGTCCTCTGCTGGATGAGCGCCGTTTTGATCTCGGCAGCGTTCATGACGCTCATAACCTGGTCGAAGCTGGGGACGCCGTTGGCAAAGTGGTGTTGGACATCGCGGGGTAGCGGCACAGCGAAAACGCTGCTCCCGGGCGCAGAAGTTCACCACCTCACAATACTGAAATCGGGTAGTGAGGTGGAACCCGACCGATCCCCCAACCAGATAAAAAAGGCAGTCCAGCAGGTTCCTGCATGCCTCAGTCCGGGTAAGCTACCGAGTCCACTCCAACAATGTCTCAAGGACGATATGGCCCCTAAAAAACCCAAACCGCCCACTGTCGCCTCGAAAAAGCCGACGATAAATGAGGCGGATTTCCAAGCTGCAATAATCGCTCGCCTACGCGAGGCTCTCCCATTATTGCCCGCAAACATCCGAGCAGAACGCTATCTGCATTTGAAGCTTGGCCATCATCACATCAAGGTGGATGGGACTGGAAAAGGAGATGCGTTCAAGGGTCGATCTGATGTCATCGTATTTCTTGACGACGAACCGCTTTTGCTCGCGGAGCTCAAGGCACCAGGGGTACCTATCACCGACGGGGATGTCGACCAAGGTCTGTCCTATGCCCGGCTAAACCAGCCAATGGTGCCGTTGGTTCTCGTCACCAGTGGTGATCCTGCGGCGACACGACTCGTGCTCACCTACGATGGAACCCCAGCCCCAAAAGATCAAACTGATGCAGCTGGCTTGAGCAAAATTTTGTCAGCTACCTCAGCTCTCGCAGCCAGCTCTGTGGAGGGTGCAATTCGTAGGCTACTGGGTAGCGAGCCGGCGGTCTGGACAGAGATACTCAACAACTGGAACACAGAGGAAATCAGTAGCAAAACCGGAGCCATCGGTGATCATCACCGGGCATGCACCGACACCTTTCAGATTCCTCGCGAAGCGGTGGATCAGGTCAGGGAGGAGCTCGCGCAAGATACGGGAGTGGTTGTGCTTCATGGCCCTCCTCTAACAGGCATTACTTGCACAATGATCCAGCTCGTCAAAGCGCTTAAGGATGTCCCTGCCCTATACATCGATCGCCGCAACTCTGGCGACGTTCTTCAGTTCCTGTCCGCCAAGCTCACTCGCGAGCTCTCGATTGGTGTGTCGAGAGACGACGTTCGGCAATGGCTCATCACAGGACAGTCGTTGGCTGGACTTATCCTTCTCGTAGACGGCATCCCTTCCGATGAACTCGAAGAACTGCTGCTCCTTTCTGAACTCGAGAGGTTACAACTCGTACTCGGAACAGATACCGGTACGTTTGACTCGTTGCGGATGCTGCCCGGGCGCACCGAAGAAACCATGCTTGGTCGCCTGGCGAAAGCTGTTGAGCTTTACGACTTATCGGAAGATGAATTCGGCGCAGCATGTCAGCTCCTTTTTGAAGAAAAAGGCGCTATGTTCCTTCCCGGAGCTGCGCAGATCCCTGACTTGCGCCGCCCCCGTCATCTCCGTCTCATAGTTTCTCAAATACCTCAAGATTTTCGGCCTGAGGCCACGACATCGGCCTCCGGCGAAGAGCTTCGAAGCTGCATGACTGTGCCTGCGATACAGGGATTCAGTATGCTGGAGCGCGCGAGCAGGCTCATTGGAGCGGATGCCCGGCTCAAGCATGACCTATCCAAATTAGCCATCGCATACCTGAAGGACATATCAGAGAACGGCTCGGACAAAGATCGAATCGTCGAAACATTCGGGGCCCCATCTATTGATCCTGACACCCTTGAAGAGTTGCTCGGAGCGAGCCGACTCGAACGTCTATGCGACCAGGGGATGATTCACTGGGTTGACACTCAGACAATCGGCCCACGATTGATCATCCGTTTCCCAGAATTGCTGGCGCATTACGTGTCTCTCCAGTGGGCCGCTGAACTCAATGAGCAACGAGATAGCGAGGGTGTTGCAGCAACTCTAGAACGGATCCTTCAACACTCAGACTTCGTACCCTACGGTGACCTTTGCGCTGCGTATGCGGTGTTTCGCGTTGAAGACGGGAATCATCTAACCGAGATCATCGAGGCATTGGAGGACAACGAACCCCAAGCAACATGGCGGCAGGAAGGTGCAGTGCTTGAGGTGATGACCAAAGATATCAGAGGTATCCGTCTTCATTTTGGTGAAGGGATGAATGAACGCCTGCTAGGGAATCTCCAGCCCTGGCTCGTTCTGAGCCACCTCGCCGCATTACCTATGGCTATGGGAGCAGACGAGATTTCCAAGAACTTGAGGATTTTCGCCAATCTGGGCAATTACGAGGATCTCATCTTTAAACCTGCTCCTAGCAATCTCAAAGACATGATTGGCCTGCATTTTCACAACATACAAGATGTGGGCCAGTTGTTGTGCCCATCAAGCGGGATTGTAGAACCCATCGTCCAAGCGATGTACGTCGTAGCATCAGAACGTCCTAAGCCATTCGAAGAGCTGGTGTTGTACGCGGTTAAGAAGAAACAGTATTTTCTCGCGTGGAGGCTCCGGACGGTAGTCGGCATGCTCCAGAGCTCCGTTGATCCCGAAGTGAGCGCTATGGCTCAGCGCATGACTGAGGCGCTAGCCGAATTCTGGAAGGACTTGATATTTTCAGGCGTGGAGGGTTGTGATGAGTGAAGAATCGGGCATTTATCCAAGACAGACTGGGATACGCTGATGCTCGACCGCCTCAGATCCATGGAGGTCTTTGTAGTTGCCGCGGATTCTGGATCGTTCGCGGCAGCATCCGACAGACTGGGAATGTCATCCCAAATGGTCGCTCGCCACGTTCAGTCATTGGAGCAACGACTTCAGATTCGCCTTCTAAATCGCACCACCCGCCGCCAAAGCCTGACTGAGTTTGGAAAGCAGTATTACGACCGATGCGCAGCTCTTCTCGCGGGCGCGGATGCTGCAGACGCTCCCGCCTTGGATCTTCAACTTGAGCCTCACGATCACCTTCGCTTGAGTGCCCCACATCAGTTCGGGAGTTCGGGTCGCTGAGCGTGGTGAATTTCGTCAGTGAACTCATGGCGCGCCACCCCAAGGTCGATGTTGATCTGAACGGGAGCGACCGCGCGGTCAATTTGATCGAATAAGGCTACGAGACAGTTTTCAGAATTGGCCCGCCAGGCGTCGGCGACAGCAGCCTGGTAGTCCGACCGCTCCGGCCTTATCAGATGGTAGCGTGTGCAACTCCGCAGTATCTGAGTCGCAGCGCCCCCCTTGAACATCCCGAGGATCTGCAGCAACACCAATGTCTACTCATCCGACTACCCGCACCGGAGTGGCTTGAATGAGATTTCCTAGGGAAACTGAACGCTTTGGAATGGCCGCATTAATGCTCAACAAAATCCAAAGTAATCCCGATGTTTTACCACCAGTTCTGAGCCTGCTGAGCTTCTTGCTGAGGAAGGTCATTACCGTTGAGCTCCGGATAAATCGCCTCAAAAAAGCGAGAGGCCGCATCAAGATCTTGAATCGGAAACTCCCCACCAAGGCTCGATCTCTATGCTTGAAGGCGCTAGCCTCCAAGATTGAAGAACGGATTCAAGATCTCTACCATTTGATCTTCCTTTGGAAGTGTTTCGGCGACGGCATCGCCTGCGTTTACCCGCCCATATTCCTGCCGAGTTCATTAGACCATGGTTAGGCATCAAAGCCCTGGCTCATCAATAAGGCAATGGCCGATACTAGCGACCGCTCTTCAGACAGCTTAAAAGGACTTGGTGAACTATGTCATTGGATGTGGCCTACAGCATCGAGGCTAACGACTTCGTAGATCCAGACCGGGCCTATGACCTGTTTTGGTCAGGTGTCATTACCAATAAACGCGCATTCCTGTGTCCCGGCGCGGACTGCGCTGCTCAGGTGACATGTGCAAATCTGGACAAAGATGTCCAGAACATGAGGGTAGTCCCTCACTTCAAGGTCTATGGAATCCATAGTGAAGCTTGCGGGATTGCCAATGGCGCGCCGGTAGACCTTGAGCTCGAGCCAGCAGCATCGGACGGGCAAGAACGCAGAACAGTCGATCAGTCCATTGTGGATGTCTTCAAGCTAGAACGCCCCGACTCGTACTATGACGAGCCTTCGTTCGAGCCTGGCGCTGATGTGCAGGTCGCGAAGAAACGAGCCAAAAGCAGCAGGCCCTACACACCCCGGCTTGGGGAGTCTGGCCTAATTGGGCCGATTTACTCAGTCCGCTCTGTGGTGAGTAGGTATATACGATACCGCTCCGACAAAACCCTGGAATTTCGCCGATTGAACATTGCTGGGCAGGACGTACCCTATGCCAGCATCTTCAAATGCATATGGGAGCAGGATTTAAACGATCTCCCTGACCACCCCATAATTTACTACGGCTGGGCCTTCGTTGATCGTACAAAGGCTCAAAATGCCTACCGGATCAGGTTCAAAAAGAACTTCATGCGTGAAAACGAAAGCCTCGTAACCTCAAGCTTTGTTTCCGATGCATTGATTGAGAGCTACAAGCTCAAGAACCTGATGGCGGTCAGACTCTCCAAAATCGCCCAGAAGCCTAAACCGACAGCTTTCGTTTTCCTCTACGGGCAGCCTGCGGTGCGGACGTCCAACGGTAAAAGCTACGCGAATTTCGACCTGAAAAATCTAGACATGATTGACGTGAACTATGATTGCCCCCTGCCTCCCAACTACGACAAGTAAGGCCTCTAGTTCCGTTGCAGCTACCGGCTCTGCAAATCCGAGTCCCTCGTATTCAGCGACCTGGAATTATAAAGGGGTCTACGGAGTCCATATCGGTAGCTTCGATGCCCCGGGCTTGTCGACGACGATCGCAAGACTCTGCCGGGCCCGGGTTACGGCTACGTAGAATGCCGCCGCTGCCGTAGTTTCTAGATGCGTTCCCTTCTTAATAAAACTCTCAATATTGGTAGTGGGTGCAAGCAATACCCGCTCGAACGTCGCTCCCTTTACCCCTCTGAAGTTCTGGAAATCAAGATTAAGGTGTTTCGCCGAGCTCACAGAATGTCTTAGGCACTGAGGTCTATACCGGCCCACGTATTCATCGACATGCTGAGTGTGCAGGAGGAATACACCGTCATGCTCTGTCTCGTCGAAGTTCTCTGAAGTGGTGTTCGGGAAACCCCAGGTAGCGTCGAAGATGGTATCGGAAAAAGCAGCGATCTCGGTTCTGCACCGGTAGGTTATGGTCGCATAGGCAATGGTGAGTAGCCCTTGCGCCTCCCGATCCCTGAACCATTCAACCGAAGCGGCGTACCCAAATTTCTTGTTCTTTTTGCCACGAGGATTTGTAGACAAAACCGCCTGCCTGACATCTCCCACCATCCGCACATCGATTTTAGAGCCGAGCAGCACCTCCAGGATTTCCCAGTCGAAGCTGGCAAGATCCTGGACTTCATCGATCAATATCTCGTCGTAGATGCACTCGAGCCTGCGAAGAAGCGCCGGTGTGGCCTCCATCAGCTCAAAGGCGAGCTTGCCCAGTTCGCATCCATACACTCGGCTCCCCGAGTCCATGAACCTGCTTTTGCCTTTGGCAAACTGGAACGGTCGACCCTCGAAGTCAAAGCCCATGACCCGATCCTTAGGGAACTTGAACCGTAGAAATGGTTGGGCAAAATGTCGAAGCAGGAAGGTGTACCACCCCATGACTTCCAGCGTGCTGCTATCGCCCGCTTGGCTCGCTAAACGAGAGCGGATTTCCTGCTGGTTCGTTTGCGTGAAAGTGAGCACCGCAATCTTACGTTCATTCGCTTCTCGGCAGTAATCCACCAAACCCTGCGTCTTTCTGCCGCCCGCAACGGCCAGCGTCAAATGGTTAGGCATTCTGGATGAACCCCGCCGCCTCTCTCATGTAAGCCGGGGCTTTAAGGGCTTTATCGGACTCGGCGATAAGTAGAGCACCCTCGGTCTTTTTGCGCGTCATCCAGGTAACCAAATCTGCCCTGTCGGTGATCCCAAGCACATTCCTGAGATGTTCTTCCCCATTCGCTGCGATCAATTGCGGTTCGAGGGTACGGCCATCACTCACCTTGCCGATGAAGAGCTCGCGCTTTTTGCCATCCAGCCATTGCTCGACCGGCACCCGAAGCTCGGCAGGCTCAATATCATCGTTGTCTCTCATCACCGCGACCGGCTTATCGACTGCAGCACACAATTCAAGACAGCGCGCCAGTGCAAGCCCGCGCATGCTGATGACATCTACGCCGGCAGCCATGGGCGTCAACCCATACAGGTCATTAAACACCCTTTCGAAAATAATTTCGTCAGACGGCCCTTCCACAAGGACAACCTTTTTAGCCAGCACGAGACGGAGCGTGTCGTATCCAGGAAGGCGCTGGAAGTACCGGACGGTGCCGGGGTCAAGGGCAGTGATCTTCGAGGCATGGTTCCGATTCAGCAGGTGCAGGGAGTTTAGGCCAAGGCGATTCAGCACGTATGTGCTGTGCGTGGAAACAAACAATTGTTGGTCGTCAGATGCAAGCTTCTCTACGCGATCAAGAAGCGTCGACAGGCTGGTATGAGAGAGATGATTCTCTGGTTCTTCGATCATGACGATCTTCACTTTGGCCGAGTGACGCTTCATCGCGAGCGATATCTTGATCGCAGCTTGTTGACCCTGGCCTGCCATCGAGAAGGGAACGTTGTCTACGTGAGGGGTAATGACGCTTTCCCAGGACGTGCGCGACGTCTGATCCATAGCTAATGCCATAGGCTCCGCCAGCAAAGATGCGCCCAATGTCGCGAACCGTGTATTGACTGTCGCGAGAGCACAATCAGTCATCGATGCTTTCACCGTACGAAAGCCCAACGAGATCTCAGCTTTCTCGGTGGTCTCCAAGTGATCACTCAGAATTTGACGCAGGTGGTAGTCCACACCTGCTGAGGATTTGACTGTCCTGGAGTCGATGGTTGCCACCGACAGTACCCGCGGGCGCTTGGTTAGCTCCCGGTCAGCGAACGACCGCCATTCGCACGTGTAGTACTCAACAGGTAGCAGAGCATTGGGTGCCTTTAGCCAGTCATCCAGCATGTCCTGATACTCTTCGTTGGGGTAGATCCTCAAGAAGACGCCCGGGCATGCATGGGTTGGGACGGCTGTGTTCACGGCACCACAGAGCACCTGCAACTCATCGTCATCGCGAAGGTAAAGTTCGATCAGGATTTCGGGCAGTGCAGGTTTCTTGCCGGCGGCCCGCTTAGCTAGGAACTCCTGTACGAGCTCCGTATTGAACCAGTGCGGGTTTAGTTCTTCTAGCACGCTGCGGCCGCCAATCCGACCGTTCAGGGCCAGAGAGACCGCCTCCATCAGGGTGGACTTACCCGCGTCGTTCCCACCGACCAAAATATTCATTTTGGGGTTGGGGAGAAGGGTGAAATCCTTGTAGATGCGGTACCCACGGATGTGAATTCTGGTAATCATGATCGTCATTCCCTTGGCGAAAAATACAGGTTTATTGGCGGTTTCAGTCGATGCCACTGGGATGCTATAGGCGAATCGTTGTACCTGTCGATCTCACTTCACCTTGTCGCACCGCTGCCAATCACCGATGGCTAAATCGTTACGGTTATTGCTGGTAGGCGCAGCCACCCTGATCCAGGAAAATATCAGCGTCGAGGCACTCTTAGGAAAATTCGCCGAACGGATGTGCGAATTGGATGCCGCCGGCGCACTCGCTGCAGCGCGGGCAGAGTTGGATGACGATGGCCTACGCAGCCGGCCAGCCGGCCGCGTGATTGATCGAGACATCAAAGCGTCGATACAGCAGTGCAAGGCTCAAGGCCTAAGTCAGGCGCAGACATCTTTGAATCTGGGCGTGAACAAAATGACGGTCAGCCGATATTGACACCACTAATCTAACTGCAATTTCGAGAATTCAGATTTCGGTGGGTTCTTTGCAGATCTTTTCTTAAATCTTGAAGCTGGATGCGAGCAAGGCTTGAATATGATCTAAACCTAACGACCGAGCTATCATAGAGTTCAGATAGAAAAATAAACCCAAAGTGAGTGTCATCCATTGTAGGGAATTTAATCTTGATCTGATTTGACGCGACAGACATTGCAGAATTAGTGACAGACAAAGAACTGATTTTGTACGAGCACTGACAGTCTGTGCCCACCTCTGCAATCTTTTCATGCCTAAGGGCGTTAGCCTTCGCTGGCTGACCATAAACAGTAGTCAACATTGGTGTATAATCTGATCGCGTCGCGACTAAAGCAAAGACATTGACCCAGGTGGTGAACTCGGACTCAACTATTAATCCCAGCGATAGCGCATGGAGTTCTATTTTTAAAAATTTCATCCCCTATCTCCGCCGCCCTAACCCGCGCATAAAACCTGCAAGGAATTCTTCCAAGGGCGCATCCACCAGTTTAAAGGATGAATAAGTGAGGGCTTGGGCTATTGCTTTTCCGTTTTCATGAGTGAAAACATTGCAGGCGGAACCTAGCGTCTTACGGTCGTAAAACCGGATATCCAGATATTGCGAGCACCCTAACGTATTTATTATCTCAACACATTCTGATTCTGTGAAATAACGCGTTGCAATCCCTACCAACAGTAATGCCAAAGCCCGATCAATACTGGACGCGCCAATAGGAGCATATGCCAACGCTTGCCAGATGTTCGACGTCCGATGCATTTCCCTCTTGCGGTGAAGGATGGTGCTAATAATCCCGTAGGAAGGGATCAGCATTATTTGCATTAATATTTTGCATGTTCTCCAATAAGAAGAACACTTTGCATCCTTACTTTGTTTTACCATCTCAATGCAGCTAGCCATTCTTAGGCAGTAGTCAGCTATCGCCTTGGAAGAAAAAAGCTCGTGCAGTTCGTCACGATCGTACTTGCTTTTGTTCGCACAAAAATACGCGAATGCTCCAAGACCTAGATTCAACGACAATCGATCCGATCTAGGGTGCTCACGGAGCATAAACGAATGCGTCGAGCAATGCGTTCGTACTACGCTGCACCATGAGATCAAGTGGCAAGGGTAATGAACTGTCGCTACATGTTCTTGAAGGCATTCCCAGCAGAATGCACGGCGATTATATTGAGGAAGCAACCAAATCGAAGCCCCGAATAAAGTTTCACATTGATTAGAGGTTAGTGATAGATGATGTAATGCTCCTGCGGCAAATGCTGATCCAAAGTCAAAGTCTCGATCAAATGAATCTACCCGACTGCATCTTTCAAAATCGTCCAGCAGCATATAGAGCGGATATCGGAACGCTTCACTGAATACAGATTGTCGATGCAACCAACTAAAAAAAGTTTCATCCGGTACGGGCGCAAAACGTTCAATAAGCGACAAAGTTGCGTCCTCCGACTTACGGTTTGGCTATGTGCGAATGTCACACACTGGATGCTCTAGTAGATCGATGAATACAAAATCATCACGCCCGACTTTTTGAGTTACTATGATTCGCAGGTCTGCACATGCGGACAAAAGCAAGTTTATATCTTTTGCCATTCCCGCCCTCGAAACCCCTTGCACATAAAATGCATCATGAAAGTTGTCGAATATTAAATACCTAACACCCCTCAATCTAATTAACTCTGGCAGATGAGCCGGGACTTTCCCCCGAGCAGCTACGCCCCCCTCATACAGCCCCAGAGCATTTGAAACCCAGCCTAACAACCCATGCTCGGAGTCAAAAAAAATTTCTTCTATAAAAACTGATGAGTGCCCTACTGAGGGATAAGCCAGAATTTTTCTGAGTATTGGAGTAAAGCCACTTCCGGCCTCGCCTGTCACTCTAACAAACTTAGCAACTTCCATTTGCAATATTTCATATGCACGACATGCCACTCTATCAACATTACAATTTTTCACGACGCGGCCTTTTCTTATCCGGAGTAGGCTTGACAATCGCGTATCCACATTGATTGCAAATGTCCTTATAGTTATCAATATGCTCTATGGTGATACATTCATCACCAGATTCGATACCGATCTCAGCAGCCGCTTTGAGAATTTTGACAAAGTTGTCCATCACTCCCCAGGAGGCTTTATACAATTTGGCCAAGAATTCATCTTTGAGCACATCTTTACTCGGCAGCTGAAGCGGAAGATGTGATACATAACTCCAGACAAATTCTCTGAACTCATCATCCAACCCCCACCCTGGGAGAACATAGTGAACAAATCGCCGACCAGTCTGATCGTCGGAGCGAATTACCTCGCTTGCAGCACCGTTACCAAATGCTAAGAGTGCCATTTTGTAAACCCCGCCGCACATATGCTTCAGTAGAGACATGTTTTGCAGTAGTGTGCGCTCCGCCTCATTTAACGCGTCGTGTGTTTCATCCGCCAGCAGCGCCTTGTAGTTGCCTTCAGAGATAGCACGACGCAGCATGGCCGTCCTGGAGGCTCGTCCTGCACGAGGCCCGGTTCTTATATCGAAAGCATCAAGAATCAACTCCTTGAGTCTAAATTTATCAATATTTTCTTCCATCTGAATCTTCATGATTTTTTCTGGCTTGAATTGATAAACCTCCATGATTTGGTTAACAAATGCAGTCTTACCGCCTCCTGGTCGAGCTGTAAACAAAATACATTGCGCTTGATGTTGATTCTGACGCGTCAAAATCTTGTTTATAATTTTAAAGTATTTATCATAACGCTCCATCGGGATCCAGAAATCATCACCACAAATCGCCATCCGCTGGGTCATATCAAGCTCCAGCAAGTGCTTCCGACTCTCCACCACGTGCGTATAGTCACTCATCGATCACCTACCGCTATTCTAGAAATCATAATCGTTGGTTCTAATCTTAGGTATTGCGGGAGTAAGTGCATTTGTGGCAGCCGGCGACTCTTCCTCAGATTTCGAACTGATATTTTTTTGACACTTTTTTCTAGACTCGACGCTTTGCGACTTCTTGTAAGCCTTGTGCTGCTCCTCAACTTCCTCCTCTATCGTACGCGACTCTTCATAAGCATCGAATACATGTTCATCACTCCAATCCAATGAGCCCGGTGTTTGGCCTTTTAATAAAGGGTTGTGCCGTAAGTAGTCTCGCCTTTCAGTGTAAGATTCCCAATTATCAGACAGCCCTTCTTTGCATATCACGCATTTAGCCCGGATAAATACATCATCAGAGACATTGACCCAGATTTCTGACACCCCCCCTAAAGGATTGTATTTAATCTCATAAGCCTCTCCCGTACTAACGTACGGAAACAGCTCCTCGCTCATATACTGTCTACCTGCAAAATAAACCCCTAGACGGGTCACTGGGTGTTTTTGCGTGTCAGAGGGTAAGAACGTCATCCGGAACGCTGTTTCGTTCTGAATCCCAATGATCCTACGCGGCACACTTGTCAATTTCAGGGCCTGACGGTTCCAGGCTGTACGCGGGGAGTGCCCTAAAGCTCGATGGATAGTACCGTGATACACAATAACGCGATGAAAAAACCACTTTGCGAATTGCTTGAAATCAAATTTGGCATTGTACTCGCTCTCAAATGCTTCTCTCTCGCCGACATTAGACCCTGTCGAACCTGGCAAAAAATGAACATGACGAGTCATAAATGTTCCTATAACCCGCTCGATGCCTCCTCCGTAGAATTTTTTGTATTTAGGGCGATGATCCCACTTCACGCCATATCGCTTGAGTTTAATTTTTAAATAGTCACTAACAAACTCTGCGGCATTATCTGTGTAGATTATCTCTGGCAAACCACAAGCCGGGTAGATGCCTGGCTTTTTACCATGCTCCACAAGCCTTTGGTCTTTATCTAATACCGCAAATACTAGAGCAGCGGCTACGGTATCTAGATTTGGATACCTCAGCGAAAGATAAAACCCAACTATGACTCGGGTCAGTACGCAGATGATCATCGTCACCCAAGGCCGACCAATAATTCTATTTCGATCAAACTCATCCACCACCAACAAATCGACCTGAGTGTGATCCATCTGCCAGACTTCATTCAGTCGAGTCACAACTCGGCTGCCTACGCGCACCTCATGCTTTTGCTTGAATTCATCTTTGCCAAGTTGTCTCTTATCTCTCTCCTTCCTCGGAATCGCGAGCACAAAAGTACGCACCTGGTGCGTCGTGAGCGGAGGAAGTCCCGCCGCCTTCGCTCGCGCGTCAGCCTCTCTCTTGACCGCTGCAATTGACGCACGCTTACTTCTAAACGCGACTTTATATGACGCTTCCAAAATTGGTATGTAGTGAGGCGGCGTTCTGGATGTACCGGGTTTCGGCCCTCTTTTCCCTTTGACCAGTCCTAGGTGATTAGCAGATCGTCTAAAGTCACGGCATAGATCCCGAAACCTACTGCCTTTTACACCCAACTCCGACTCAGCTTCATCTCTGCTCAGGTTTCCGGCCAGAAACTGTTCTACCGTGTCCCATCGCCGCGCCGCCTCAAACTCGTCCTCTCTGGTCATCCTCGGAGGGACTACGAATACGTCATCGAAACTGTCTGGATCTATACCATCTTCGCTCCATGTGTCTTTTGCCATCAGCCGCCGCCGTTAGGATTTGGTGCCGAACGGCTAGCTTTGCCAGAACACTTGGACTCGTCAAGGGGTCAAAATCACAGCTAAATTTAAGCCGACTTTCTGTAATATTGTCCCGATATCTTAGGCAATCAATGTGCCACATTCGTTTTTGCCCATATTTTCATAAGTTTAAATTTACGAAAAACTATCAGGTTATCTTTTAAGTTCCCGAATCAATTTATGCTTAAGTATTGCATTAGTATGCTGTTGATAACTGAATGAAATATGCTTATAACAACATGACCTAAACAACTTTCGCTGCACCAGTGCTACTCGATGAATTTTTGTTGAGACCGGACAGGATTAAGTTGCTCCTATCGCCATCCAATGGCTCTCACAAGATGTGATTCCTGCTTTCGCTGAAGGTATTCACCCCGGGAAAACCTTGTGGGTGCCTGGCATAACCTAGACGTCCGAGACGCTGGGCTTCCTGAGCTTTTCTGCGCTTCACCTGCCATGTTCATACATCGTGTCGCCATTCCGATGGGCACTTGGCCCTCTGATGTGAAGTGCCTGTCGTTTTGGTCGGCCAATCGGCAATTTGGGGATAGTGTAAGTCGCCGATTAACCAGTCGGGCTGTCTGAAGGAAGAGCTCAGGTGAGTGACACTCATGAGGTTATGGATACGTAATACGTCAAGCGCGTTAGGCGTGTGCGCGGAAGGCGGCACCATCTATGAGGACTCGCGCTAATTCATAGCCGCGCCGTACATGTGCAAGTGTGCTGGCCGAGAAATCGTGCGGTCTGCACATTACTGCTGTAGGGCTGGTAGCACTGCTGGGATTGCCAATCTCAATCGTGGTGTGCTGGGGGGATTCGCTGTTGGCAGTGAGCGCCAAATTTTTGGAAGATAATCGTCAAACCGGATTGTTTTGACGATTAATAGTCGAAATTATCAAAAAAACGTTGGAAATCAAAAAGTTACATTTTGGGTTTTTTCTGTTAACGCCGACACCCCCGGTTGCTTTTCCACAAAACCCCGTTTCCCAAAAAATCAGGCTCTTGCCGTCCCATCCTCACACCCTCCCTTAGATAGCTCAGTTACTGAAGGACGTCGCACTCGGCACACGAGTCATGAAGAAAGCCTGCAATCAGTCATGGAGTGAGATCTATCACGGACTCATGCCCGTTGAGATCGATGGCTGGCGACTCACGCTTTTCAATGACTGCAACACTCTGGATTACTGCGAGGAATGCAGGTCGCCTGACGGACGTATTGGATCTCTTGAAACCCGGCAGCGCGACGGCACTGATCCAGTCGAGCTTCTGAGCGGATGGGAGCGTGTGCAGCTAGAGCGTCTGCTGAATGAGCTTTGACGTATTTGCCAATTCATTTGCGGATAATCGGCACACAACGCGCTTGACACCCCAACCAGCCACGAATAAATATACGAACCTCATTCAGGGTGTGCCCAATTATGAGTACAACATCTCACGCTAACCTTTCCGTTATTGGCTTGATTGCCAAGGCGCAAGGTTGCGTTGCACACGCCCTCAAATCGAAGAAACAGTCGCTCATGTGACCGGGGCGCGCTGTCCCGTCAGATGAGCTGACAGGACATTGAGCGCGACGGGCACCCTCCCCCTGCTTACCTCCTTCTACGCTTCTGACGGTGACTACATCGGTCAACTTTCAGGAGTAAGTGCATGTCCTCGTTTCAAGGTATCTGGGTTCCACTCGTTACACCCTTTCAGAACGGCGCCATCGATTTCGTCGGGTTGCGGCGGCTGGTCGGCCATCTGCTGGAAAAAGGCGTCGATGGCCTCGTGGTCTGCGGTACCACGGCGGAAGCGGCGGCGCTGAGCAAACATGAGCAATTGACCGTGCTCGATGCCGTGCTGGAACAAGTGCCGGCGCAACGGGTGGTCATGGGCCTGGCCGGCAACAATCTGGCCGAGCTGCTGCAGTTCCAGAATGAAATCCTCAAACGTCCCGTAGCGGGTTTGCTGGTGCCGCCACCGTATTACATCCGCCCTTCCCAGGCAGGCCTTGAAGCGTTTTTCAAAACTGTTGCCGATGCCTCCAGCGTCCCGATCATTCTTTACGACATCCCGTACCGCACCGGCGTGGTTTTCAAACAGGCGACCCTGCTCAACATCGTTGCCCATGAGCGCATCGTCGCGATCAAGGACTGCGGCGGCAACCAATCCAATACCCAGGCGCTGCTGGCCAGCAGTCAGGTCGACGTACTGTGCGGTGAAGACAATCAGATCTTCAGCGCCTTGTGCCTTGGCGCCAAAGGCGCGATTGCCGCGTCGGCCCATGTTCATCCCGAGCTGTTCGTGGCGCTGTACCAGCAGATTCGAGACAACCAATTAACCACGGGGCGCGCGACCTTTTTCAACCTGTTGCCACTGATTCATAGTCTTTTCGTCGAACCTAATCCGGCCCCGGTGAAAACTGCACTGGCTCTCGAAGGCTTGATCCGCGACGAACTGCGCGCTCCTATGCAAGGGAGCAGCGAGGCTTTGAAAGTGCGTTTGCAGAGTGTATTGAAGGTGCTGGAAAACAAATACAAATAGAAAACAGGAGACCATTGGCCGCAGCGGACATGATCGTGAGGTGGGCCCTAAAGCTTTCCATTCGAAAGTGTTCAGCCGGGCCCTTGGCCCGAAGAGGCGACTGCGCCGTATATAACCTCACCACAGCTGGGCTATAGGCAAGCGATGACTCGAACACAGATTGATTTGAACACAACCTCCCCTCTCACCGCCCGCGAGGTTTACCAAGTCCTGAAGGACGTCGCGCTCGGCACTCGCACCATGACAAGAAACTGCAGTCAGTCCTGGAACGAAATCTATAACGGCCACATGCCTGTCGAGATCGACGGCTGGCGGCTCACACTTTTCAATGACTGCGACACCCTCGACTACTGCGAGGATTGCAGGGCACCAGACGGTCGAGTCGGCAATCTTGAAACGTGGCAGCGCTTCGGCACTAACCCTGTCGACCTATTGAGTGGCTGGGAGGGTGAGCAACTTGAGCGCCTGCTAAATGCGCTCTGACTCATCATCGGCGCTAGCGCATGTTTGATGCATTCTTCGTAGTAAACCGCCTTCGCACCATTCGGGTTGAGACGAGATTCGCTATCGTAGATTTCGCTCAATGCAACCGAGGTGAAGGCCCGCCAAGGGCTTGGCGCTGATACTCGTGAACAGCAGCGAACAGAGCTTCCGCTTCGAGGCGCAGCTTCTCCACTTTCTCCGCAGGCTGCGTCTCTTGCGCTTCGTGGTACCGGCGTAACGCCTGCACCGCGCGCTCCATCAGAGGCTAGCCTGCCTTCATCTTGCCGTCCATGCTCTGGTCTTCCCTGCTATTTCTATCCTTGCTCATTCAATCCACCGATTCCGATTACTTTGCCAGCGGAGTATAGGCGTCCTTACGCTACTACCCGGTAGTGGCCGCCGCATCCATGAGGCAGTCACATTCAGGGCGCCCCTCGAGCAAGCTGAACAGCTCTACGAATTGCCGGGTGAGCTTGTGTTGCGGTTCCAGATAGATCAGCGGCCTGCTTGCTTGATGTGACTCATGCATTTTCAAGGAGCTCATCAGGTACGCAGGCAGTACCGGCATCTTCTCGGCAATCAACTCATCGAGCAGTCGTTGCGGTAGTGCGTTGCGAGCCTCGTACTGGTTAACGACGATGCCTTCAACCTCTAATCTCTCGTTATGATCGGCACGTATGAATGGGCATGATCCGTATGCCTATCTCAAAGACCTGCTGGCGCGACTGCCGATGCAGCGGGCGAGTGAGATCGAACAGTTGCTACCGCATCAGTGGGTGCCTGCCTAACTTGCGCAAGAATGAGTTCCGCAGGAGCTTACCGCCGAAGCTCACTGGCCAAGCAAGAGCAGCCACGAGCAGGGCCTGGCCGGCTTTCCAGTTGATGCTGCTTAATCGTAGGCAAACTGGTCAATCAACCCGAGACGTGGGACATGTGTGTTTGGCCGCAGTAGCGCACCGGGAGCGATGACTGCGTTCGCCCCAATTTTGCAGCCATCGCCGACCAAGGCACCGAATTTGTTAACTCCTATCTCGATCACATTGTCTGCATAGCGGACTTTGATATCCGCACCATCTAGCTCGTTGCGGTAATTGGCTATGATTGCACCTGCTTCGATATTCACGTTCTCGCCAATCAATGAGTCGCCGACAAAGTTGAAGTGTGCCAGCTTGCTTCCTCCAAGCATGAAGCTGCTTTTCACTTCGCAGCTTGGGCCAACAATGCAATTGCTGCCGAGATAAACGCCTCCACGTAGGTAGGCACCCGCCGCCACGAAGGATCCTGCGCCGATGATAATCGCGCCCTTTAATACAGCGCCTTGCTCAACAACGGCAGTTTCGTGGACGGCACAGTTTCCATGGCGTCGATAACCTGCTCCAAGCCGTGCCAGCAAAGCCAGAACTTGGCTTTCGCAGTCCTGGGAAACCAGCCAAGCGGCAGGGGGAGCCAGGCCCAACAAGGGCCACTGAGCAATAAACGTACTGATCTCAGGTAGTTTCATCGAAAATCTTCCAGGCAATAAGGTACGGAAATATCCGCGCTCCTGACGTTAAGGACAATCGCGTCCTCTGAAAATTCAAGTGCACACCATGTCTTGGCTAGCAGGGCTGGGTAGATGACTTCGCCGGACGGATACGAACATCCTTCAAGTAAGCATACGGATCATGCCCGTTGAGCCGCGCCGACAGGATCAAACTCATGATCGCCGCCGCACGTTTAGCTCTATCCAATTAACAGGTGCTACTGCGGGAAACGCTAGTGACCAAGGCCAGTGTCGGCGCCGCGTCTTTTTACTTAGACGATTTCTCAGCGCCGGCAACTATGATCAGGTATGTATTAGCAGCTTCAGCAAACCTTCCACATCAGCTAGCGCGGGAGCATGGGCTCCGGCATGGCGGCAAGATATGGATGCGCAAGCCGCTGAAAATCGCAGGCGCTCTCTCAAGCCTGCGATCCCCAGCAACTCCGCAGCCAGCCAACCAGCCATACAAGCGTCTCCTGCTCCAACCGTGTCTTCCACCTTCACGGCAATAGCCGGCTGATCGAGTTGGCTGTCCGGGGTGTGGAGACTCATCCCGTGTTCCCCTCGGGTAAAAAGGATCTGCGCCTGAGGATTAAGAGCGCGAAGCTCATCCATTGCCTGATGTTCGGTCAGCCCTGGATAAATTTGCCGAAGGTCTTCGTCGGAAAGCTTAATCATGTCAGCAAGGGTGGTCATCGTAGGGAAGGTCTGCTCCCGATAATGGCTATCCATTAAATTGCGCCAGTTCGGATCATAGCTAATCCGTTTACCAGCTTCTTTGGCCTGCTGAGCAATTTTAACCAGCCTGTCTGCGAGTGGCTGTCGAGCCAAACTGATGCAGCTGAAATGACACAGCTCTGCTTGGTTGATCCATCCTTCGGGCATCAGATCTGGATCAAAAAACAGATCGGCATCTCCAGCAAAAAAGTATCTTGGGGGACGGATCGATGGAACGATGGCGACCAAAGGATCTCGGTCTACCCGTTGGATAAACCTCATATCTAACGCTGCCGCTTCCGACTGCGAAACAATCTCGTCACCCAGTGAATCTATGCTCACCGACCCAGCAAAAGCGCTGCTAACACCCAAGCGACTTAGCGCTCGTGCAACGTTCCAGGGAGCACCACCTGGGTAGCCCTTCCACTGCCCAGGAGTGCCTTGGACAAGGTCGGTCAGGGCTTCGCCAAATACTACTGCGCGAGGCAATACCATCGTCACTTCCTCAATTATTTGTCGTAGGGATAACTGCCGGTTGATCAGCTTCGACCGGTAATCACTTACTCAATGCGCTTTGGTAAGGCAGGGATTGATGAGCACCGTTTCGATTGAATAACGTCATCGCTGTTCCGCGACGATATTCGCTCGGTGTCTGTTCCATTTCGACGCGAAAGGGTCTGTTGAAGTTAGATAGGTTTTCATAGCCAACCCCAAAACAGATGTCTGCAACCGACATCTCTGTATGCAAGAACAGCCGGCAGGCGCGCTGAAGACATGTTGGCCGGCGCGTTCAAATATTAAAACCAGGTTTCCATCTGTATGCCGTATTGCCATACACCTCCGGCGTGGAAGTCCGTCATGCCAAAGGAGTCTGTGGTACTGAATCTGTCCAGATCCGAAGACCAGTTCATGAAGCTTGCGAACACTCGCAATTCGGGACGTGTGAGAAGATCTCCAACGTCAAGTTTGAATGTCGGGGCGACAGTGAATTTCCAAAAGTTACCGTCGACCGCATTACGTTGTAGATAGCCCTTGGGGTCGAGGTTCATGGTTTGCCAGCTCATTTCGTAGGCCATCTCGAAGTTGCTATTGATTTTGTTAGCCAATCGCACGTTCAGCGTCAGCCAGCGGTAGTCGTCACCCTTGACGTATCTATCCTTGCTCTGTTCGGCCAGCAAGCTGGGCCCGATGCGCCAGTCAGGCGCAAGGGGTGTTTCACCGTAAAGTGCCAGACGCAGAGCGCGGGCATCCTCAATCAGTTCACCATCCGAGCCGACGTTCTTGACCTCCGCCCCCAGACCTTGCCCATAGAGCAGCGCCGTTTTGAAGAAGCCTTCTCTGCCGAAAAAGTTTTTCTGGTGATTGGCCAGCATGGTGTGCAAGCCGGAATCCGCAGGCGTCAAACCGGCTTTATTGGTGCGGGTACCGAAATCGTTTTTCTTTGCGCCGATGCCATTGAACATCCACTGCCACTGACCATCGTCGAAGAACTGGTTGGAGGTCAGGATGTAGCTTGCCACATCGGCGTTAATACCTCCTTGACTGAAATCCCCGTAGCTACGCCCAATCAAGGAGTAATTCGAGCGCCAATTCTTGTTCATCTGCATATCGTAGATTCCACCGCCGGTGCCGGCCAGGTAGACGACGTCCGAGTCCAGCCAGTGGATATCGAAATTATCTCTATCGAATCGCTTGCCTGCCCACAGGGTGGCGTTCTCGAACACTGAATTGCCCTTGAATGCAGCGACATGGTCGAGCGCTGTGAATACCTGGCGCACGTTCAGTTTGCTTTCGTCGGCCGTCCAGTCATTGGAACTTTCCACACCGTCGGCGATGGAGACCGTGAATTTGGAACGGGTGCCGTTTTGCGCATAGATTTCTTTCGACAGGTCTATACGCATGTAGGTGTCGTCTTCGTTACCGAGTCGCCCGACTGCACCACCAACCGAGCCGGCCGGAGTTGTATAAGGGCCGCCACGACCACCACCAAGCCCCTCGTCGATCAGCAATCCAGAGCGGGCATAGCCATTGAAGCTGAACCCATCAGCGAGGTTTGAAGTGCTGGCCTGTTTTTCCATGCTTTCCTGGCGGGCTTCGAGTTTTGCCAGTCGGGTGTCCAGAACCGGATTCGTTGCCTGGGATGCAGTGGATGCAGTGGATGCAGTGGATGCAGCGGGCTGCAAAGCGGGAGTGGCAAGTTTGATCTGCTGCAATTCCTTCGCGAGTGCCTGAGTTTGCTGTTCGGCTGCGGCCGCACGCTTTTCCGCCGCGCTTGCACGGGCTTCAAACGCGGCCATGCGCTCTTCCAGAGTAGCGGCCTGAGAGGTTGCCGCCGATGCGCTGAGCACGCCTGCGAATAGCCACCTTGATGCTTTCTGCATTTGGATTTCCTGTTTTGTTTTTATTGTTTTGGCTGACCTTTTTTCGTGAGTCGTGAATCGTCCGAATCAAGAAAAAAAAAGATGCCTCATTTTGGATACGCTGCTACATTGACGATGTTAACGTTATCTTTTCTAAAAACAAAAATAAAGAGGGCTTTATGAAACAGCTGAAATCTCTCCTTCCAGCAGCGCTACTCACCCTCTGTGCCGGACTTCCATCCGTCTCGAGCGCAGCCGATTTGACGATCTCGTGCGGTGCGGTGGGTGCAGAGTTACAACTCTGCAAGGAGGCTGTCGAGGCGTGGTCGAAACAGACCGGCAACAACGTCGAGGTGGTTTCCACGCCTAACTCGGCGACCGAGAGGTTGTCGTTCTACCAACAGATCCTCAGTGCGCAGTCCACCGACATCGACATCATTCAAATCGATATGGTGTGGCCGGGGATGCTGGCCAAACATCTGATGGATCTGCGCGAGGTGCTTCCAGCCAACGCTACCCAAGGCTACTTCCAGGCACAGGTAGATAACGCCACGGTAAACGGACGGCTGGTGACGATGCCGTGGTTCACCGACTCGGGCCTGCTGTATTACCGCAAGGACTTGCTCGACAAGTACAACAAGCAAGTTCCCCAGACCTGGGAGGAAATGACCGCTACCGCCAGGGATGTTCAACAGGCCGAACGCAACGCCGGTAACCCCAATGTGTGGGGTTACATATTTCAGGGACGCGCCTACGAGGGCCTGACGTGTAATGCGCTGGAATGGATCAGCAGCCAACCGGAAGGCGGACTGGTCAATCCACGAGGAGACATCGTGGTTAACAGTCAGGCCTCAAGAGCGGCTTTGACCCTGGCGAAAAGCTGGGTAGGAGACATCTCCCCGCGTGGCGTGCTCAATTACACCGAGGAAGAAGGACGTGGCGTATTCCAGTCGGGAAATGCGCTGTTCATGCGTAACTGGCCTTATGTCTGGGCCCTGGTACAAAGCCAGGACAGCGCCGTAAAAGACAAGGTTGGGGTCGCTCCCCTGCCCCGGGGCGGCAAGACCGGCAACCATGCATCCACCCTCGGTGGGTGGGGCCTGGCGGTATCGCGTTACAGCGCCCATCCGAAACTTGCCGCAGAGCTGGTGAGCTACCTGACCAGTGCCCAACAGCAAAAACATCGTGCTCTGATAGGCGCCTATAACCCGGTTATCGAGTCGCTGTATCAAGATCCCGAACTGCTCGCGGCAATGCCTTACTACAGTCAGCTCCACAGCATTCTCAACGACGGGGTCATGCGCCCCGCATCAATAACTGCCGATCGCTATCCACGGGTCTCCAATGCGTTCTTCGATCGAGTGCATGGTGTGCTGGCGGGCGAGTTGCCTGTCGATCAGGCGCTGGCCGAACTGGAAAGCGAACTCACGCGCATCAAACGCCGGAACTGGTAAGCCACAAGGAAGGAAATCACCATGTCTGTCTCTACTACCCATGCCTCCTGTGACGAGCTCCTGCTCACCAGGGAAACGCCCATACAGCGTCGCCGAGTACGCGCCGCCTGGCTGTTTCTAACACCGATGTTGCTGTGTCTGGCCCTGGTGGCGGCCTGGCCGCTATTGCGGACATTCTGGTTCAGCCTGACCGACGCCAGTCTGGCGGACACCAGTGGCGGCTCCTTCGTAGGCTTGAGCAATTATCTGTTCCACGACGGTTCCACCTGGTCGGGCATCCTGGTCGATCCACAATGGTGGAACGCTGTGCGCAACACGTTGCATTTCACCGTGGTGTCGGTGGGACTGGAGGTCGTTCTGGGGCTGCTGGTGGCGTTGCTGCTGAACATCAAGTTCACCGGCCGTTCCCTGGTGCGTGCGTTGATTCTGATTCCCTGGGCGATTCCTACCATTGTCTCGGCGAAGATCTGGTCATGGATGCTTAACGACCAGTTCGGCATCATCAATCACCTGATGCTGAGCCTCGGTCTGATTGACGCTCCCCTGGCCTGGACGGCAGATGCGGATCTGTCGATGTGGGCGGTCATCATCGTCGACGTCTGGAAGACCGTACCTTTTGTCACGCTGCTGATGCTGGCTGCCTTGCAGATGTTGCCGAGCGATTGCTACGAAGCCGCCAGGGTCGATGGCATTCATCCGCTGAAAGTGTTTTGGCGTGTCACGCTTCCACTGTTGATGCCTGCATTGCTGGTGGCGGCGATCTTTCGCATCCTCGATTCCCTGCGAGTATTCGACGTTATCTATGTGCTGACCTCGAACTCTTCGAGCACCATGAGTATGTCGGTCTATGCCCGCCAGCACCTGGTGGAGTTCCAGGATGTTGGCTATGGCAGCGCGGCCTCGACTCTGCTGTTTCTGGTCGTTGCGGTGATCGCCATGCTTTATCTCTACCTCGGACGTCGTCAACTGGAGGTTCGCTCATGAGCCAGCGTCTACTCAAAAAAGCGCTGTTGCGCCTCGGGTTCTGGTGTCTGATCGGGATTTTGCTGCTGTATGCGGTCTTCCCTTTCTACTACGCCATCGTGACTTCGCTGAAGCCGTCCAGCGCCTTGTTCGAGGTGAGTTATTGGATCGATAGCCCCGACTTCTCCAATTACGCGGCGGTACTCCACCAATCCTCATTCCTGCGGGCTATCGGTAACTCGCTGGTGGTTGCGCTTTGCGTGGTGACGCTGGCGCTGTTCCTCAGCCTGACCGCCGCCTATGCCTTGGGCAGGGTGAAGTTCCGTGGGCGTGGCACGGTATTGATGATGGTTCTTGGCGTCTCGATGTTTCCCCAGGTCGCTGTACTGTCGGGGCTGTTCGAGGTGATCCGCGCCCTGGGTCTGTACAACACGTCCTGGGCGTTGATCCTGAGCTACACGATTTTCACCCTGCCCTTCACCGTCTGGGTGCTGACCACGTTCATGGGGCAACTGCCCCATGAACTGGAAGAAGCGGCAATCATGGATGGCGCGTCCCCATGGGTCACGCTTACTCGTGTGCTGTTGCCGCTGCTCTGGCCCGCACTGGTCACCACTGGCTTATTGGCTTTTATAGCAGCGTGGAACGAGTTCCTGTTTGCCCTGACCTTCACCCTCACAGACACGCAACGCACGGTGCCGGTCGCCATCGCCTTGATTTCCGGCGGGAGTCCCCATGAGCTGCCTTGGGGGCTGTTGATGGCCGCATCGGTGCTGGTCACCGTCCCACTGGTGATTCTGGTGCTGATATTCCAGCGCCGAATCGTTTCCGGTCTCACTGCCGGCGCGTTAAAGGGTTGATGCCCAACAAATACAAGGAACAGCATCGTGATCAAATTGAAGCTAGACAACGTGAACAAACAATTGGGCGGCGTGCGGATTCTTCGCGACGTCAGCCTGGAGATCGCTGCGGGTGAATTCGTGGTGTTCGTTGGCCCTTCGGGCTGCGGAAAGTCGACCCTGCTGCGACTGATCGCCGGACTGGATTCGATCTGCGCCGGCGACCTGCTGATCGACGGGCGACGGGTCAACGACCTGGAACCGCGCGAGCGTGGCGTCGGCATGGTGTTTCAGTCTTATGCGCTGTACCCGCACATGAGCGTCTACGACAACATCAGTTTTGGTCTCAAACTGGCCAAGACTGAAAAGAGCAGCTTGCGCGAGCGTGTGCTGAAAACTGCGCAGATCCTGCAATTGGACAAACTGCTGCAACGCAAGCCAAAGGAACTGTCTGGAGGCCAGCGTCAGCGTGTGGCCATGGGCAGAGCCATGGCGCGGGAACCGGACATTTTGTTGTTCGATGAACCGCTCTCCAACCTGGATGCATCCTTGCGAGTGCAGATGCGCAACGAAATCGCCCGTCTGCATGCCCGACTGGGCTCGACCATGATCTACGTCACCCACGATCAGGTGGAAGCGATGACCCTGGCCGACAAAATTGTCGTGCTCAATGGCGGTCGCGTAGAGCAGGTCGGTTCACCGCGCGAACTCTATGAACGCCCGGCCAGCCGCTTTGTCGCCGGCTTTCTGGGCTCGCCCAGAATGAACTTTCTGGCGGCGCGCCTGCATGCCCCAGGCGAAACCAGCCTGGTCGACACCCCCGTTTTGGGTATGACCTCCCTGCCCGTCGACAGCTCGAACCTGACGGCGGACACGCAGCTGAGCCTGGGGATTCGCCCGGAGCACATTTCGCTCAAAGCGGCTGAGGGAGCCGTCGGCATCGTCGTGACCGGGGTCGAATACCTGGGTAGCGAAACCTATGTGCACCTCGAAACAGGTCAGGACGAGCCACTGATCTGTCGTTGTGAGGTCAACGCCGGATGGCAGGCGGGCGATCGGGTCGAACTGCTGCTGGACATCGACAACCTGCACCTGTTCGACGCCGACGGCACGGCCTTGAAGCGCCACCCACAAGCCATTGAAAACCTGCCGAATGACGTCCCTCTGCGCTCAGTCCGAGCACGCGCCCTATGACCTTGTCTTTGAATACCATGAGCGACCCAATGTCTTCTTCCCTTGACCTTGCGCACCGTGCACTGAGTGACGGCGTGTCTCGCGTCATCCACGATTATCGACCCGGCTATCATATTGCTCCACCGGCAGGCTGGATGAACGACCCTAACGGGGTAGTGTACTTTCGTGGCGAATATCACGTTTTCTATCAACATTACCCCTTCGAAGCGAAATGGGGCCCTATGTATTGGGGGCACGCCAAGAGTGCCGATCTGGTTCATTGGCAGCACCTGCCCATTGCGCTAGCACCCGGCGATGACTTCGACCGTGACGGTTGTTTTTCCGGTAGCGCGGTGGTGTGTGGAGATACCCTGGCACTGATCTACACCGGGCATACCTGGCTGGGGGAAGCGGGTGACGAACGCTCGATCCGTCAAGTCCAGTGCCTGGCCACCAGTATCGATGGCATCCGCTTCGTCAAGCATGGCGCAGTCATCGAGACCGCGCCGCAAGACACTATCATGCACTTTCGTGACCCCAAGGTATGGAAGGAGGATGACTGTTGGTACCTGATTGCCGGCGCACGTCTGGGCGATATACCGCTGCTCCCGCTGTACCGTTCCACGGATCTGCACGTCTGGGAGTTCCTCGACTACGTGTCCAGCGGCAGCGAGGGCGATGGCTATATGTGGGAATGCCCGGATCTGTTTCGACTGAACGGACGCGATGTACTGCTGTACTCCCCCCAAGGCATGCAACCCCACGGTTACGAACGGCTCAACAAGTACCAGACTGGTTACCGAGTGGGTCGACTCGACAGCGAATGGCACTTCACTGGCGGGCCTTTTATCGAGCTGGATAACGGCCACGATTTCTATGCAGCGCAAACGCTCCTGGCCGCCGATGGTCGGCGCCTTGTGTGGGCGTGGCTCGACATGTGGGAAAGCCCGATGCCAAGCCAGGCCCATCACTGGTGCGGCATGCTCGGATTGCCACGCGAACTTGAACTGTGCGCAGATCGCCTGTGCGTGTATCCGGCACGGGAGCTCACCGCTCTGCGCCAGGCGCCATTGCCGGGCACGCCATGGTGGGATGAGTCAGGAACCCGGTGGGTGCCGGAAGTGAATGGCGATATGCTCGAAATCCATGTGCACCTGGATTTGCTCGGCTGCACCGACGGGCACTTGGGAATCGCCTTGCGCTGTAGCGACGATGGCCATGAACAAACCCTGCTCTACTACGATGCGGCATTGCAGCGTCTGGTTCTTGACCGCAGCCGCTCGGGTGCGCAAGTCACAGGTCAGCGCAGCGTGTCGATAGACCCGACACAAGAACGACTGGTACTGCGTGTGTTCCTCGATCGCTCGTCCATTGAGGTGTTCGACGAAAACGGGCGCTTCAGCCTCAGCAGTCGCCTCTACCCACAGCCCGGCAGTCTGGGTGTGAAGCTCCTTGCAAGCGGGAGTGGTGGGCGTGTCTCCATTCCAAGAGCGTGGCCACTCGCCTCGGGATGGCTATGAGCAGCGTCATTCGAGTCGCGAGAAGCGCAGGCCATGTGTCATGATTCTGCCTCAACCTGACCGGTTTCGCCTCGCATGACTTCAGTGAAAGACGTTGCACAGCTAGCCGGCGTGTCCCTGATGACGGTTTCTCGAGCGCTCAATAATCCGGAAAAATTGAGTCCCGAAACCTATCAACGGGTGCGTCGCGCCATTGACGAATTGCAATTCGTGCCGAGCCTATCGGCGCGAAGGATTCGCGGGGACAACCTCCAGACTCGAACCATCGGTGTGTTCGCGTTGGACACCGCGACAACACCGTTCGCCGTCGAGCTGCTACTGTCCATCGAACAGACCGCGCAGCAAGCAGGCTGGAATGTATTTATCCTCAACCTGTTAAGCAACCCGCCCACCGACCAGAACATCGACCTGATGTTATCGCACCGTCCCGACGGGTTGATCTTCAGCGCCATGGGGTTGCGCCAGGTGTGCATTCCCGAGCGATTGAAGAGCAACCCGCTGGTACTCGCCAATTGCCTGACGGATGACAGTCGCCTGGTCAGTTATGTGCCCGACGACGAAATGGGGCAGTATCGAGCCGTACATCACGCATTGAGTCAAGGCTATCGGCGCCCTCTGTTTATCAATCTTCCAAAACAGAGCGTGGCCTGGGGTCTGCGACAAAGAGGCATACAGCGTGCCTGTCAGGAATTCGGGCTGTTGCCTGACGCACTCCTGCAATATGACCTTTCCGATCATGACACCTATGGTGAAACCGTAGCCATCATCGACCGACACATCATTGATAGTCGTCCCCAATTCGACATTCTGATCTGTGGAAACGACCGTATTGCTTTTTGTGCCTATCAGGTGTTGTTGGGCCGCGGGCTGAAAATCCCCAATGATGTCGCCGTGCTCGGCTATGACAATATGATCGGTATCGCTGAACTGTTCATCCCACCGCTGACAACGGTACAACTGCCGTACTACGAGATCGGTCGCAGGGCTGCCCGGCACCTGATCGAGACCCTTGAGGTATCGGGAGCCCAGCCAGTTGACTGTCCATTGGTGGTTAGAGCATCACTATAAGAATTAGTTAATTCGGTGATTGCACGCCCGCTTGCTTTCGATTTGCCACCAGCCTGTCGCGTACCTGGGGTGTTTCACCGCCACTAGGACGCGGGCAGCTTCGATGGCTATGGAACGGAACCCATGTTTGCAAAAGCTTTCGACTGCCAACCCACTTTGATTACCGGTTTCGACGCATTGGACGCAGGGGCTCTGATCGACTCCTGGTGCCAGCAGCCCGGCACACCGGCTTACTGCACCGAGCTTACGGGCGACGAACTGAAACCGGCTCTCGATGCGGCCGACAAGGCGCGCGCACCGCATAATCGCGATGTTCTGATGAAAGCCTTCATGTCCGCCGAAGCTCCACGTACCCATGCGAAAATCGTGGAAAAGAATCGCGCCGTTACCGCTAAACCTTCGCTATAAGGTCAAAGCCAGGTTTGCAAATAGCCATAGCCAAAAGCGGCCAGTCGACAGATTCCCAACTAACACTCTTACCGTTCAAGCGCCGCTCATTCGCGTATTTATGTTGCTACCCCCCTGCCCTCGCAACACCGCAATATCCCTCTTGGGGGGTACGCCAAACAGACGGCTGTATTCACGACTGAACTGGGACGGGCTTTCATATCCGACCTTGAAAGCCGCACTGGATACGTCCTGGTGTTCATTGAGCATCAATCGCCTTGCCTCGTTCAGTCGCAGCCATTTCTGGTACTGCAAGGGGCTCATTGCGGTGAGTTGGCGGAAGTGGTGGTGAAAGGTCGGAGTGCTCATCTGCACTCGGGACGCCAGTTCATCGACGCGAAGCGCCGAGGTGTAATTCAGCTTCAGCCAATCGATGGCTTTGGCGATCCGATAACCCTGGCCATCGACGGATGTTATTTGCCGAAGCCGGCTCGCCTGATCACTCTGCAAGAGACGGTAGTGAATCTCACGCTGGATCAAGGGGGCGAGAACAGGGATGGACTCCGGCTCATCGAGCAGTGCCAGCAAGCGCTCGAATGACGCCAGTATTGCTGGGGTCACTGAACCAATCCCTACCCCCTTGGACACTGATCGATCACGGGTTGGCGGCAGTTCACTTTGCGCTATCAGCTCAGCCAGCATGCGCAGATCGAGTTTCAACGTCAGCCCCAGGCATGGCTGTTCCGGGCTTGCCGCTAGCACTTCTGAATTGGCAGGCAAGTCCAATGAGGTGATCAGAAATCGCGACGTGTCATACGGGTAGCCCTCGCCACCCACCCAGAGCTGCTTCTCACCCCGGGCGACGAGAATGATGCTTGGTTCAACCATGCAGACGATGGGCGGCGCTGGATGTTCGCGCCTGAAGAAGCCGAGGCCTGCAATGGGCGTTCCGTAATCACCTGGTTTCGAGATCTGCGCGCCGATGATCTGCGCAAGCGCTTCTTGTGGCGATAACTGTTGAGGAGCGGTGTCGGGTTTGTTCGTCATATTCGTCTTGTACCTCTTCACTGAACTCTAACTCGCCAGCTCTCGACCGTCCTGCAAAAAAACAGAGACTCATAGAATCAGGCAAGTAATTCAGCGGAATGCACTACAGAGGGTCTGGGTAGAGCGGGAGAATGTTCATCCGACAAACCCATCGAGGATGCTCCTATGCTTGTCAAAGCCTATGGTGCTCACGCGGGCGACAAACCCCTTGAGCCGTTACATATCAGCCGCCGCGAGCCGGCAGCCCATGATGTTCAGATCGATATCGCCTTCTGTGGCATCTGCCATTCGGATTTGCATCAAGTGCGCGCCGAATGGGCAGGAACGCAGTTTCCCTGCGTACCGGGCCACGAAATTGTCGGTCGTGTATCGGCAGTGGGCGCGCATGTTACGGATTTCAAAGTCGGCGACCTGGTCGGTGTGGGCTGCATCGTCGATAGCTGCAAACACTGTGACGACTGTGACACTGGCCTGGAAAACTACTGCGATGAGATGGTCGGTACCTACAACTTCCCGACCCCGGACGCACCCGGCTGGACTCTGGGCGGTTACTCGCAAAACATCGTGGTGCATGAACGCTACGTGTTGCGAATCCGCCATCCCGAGGCGCAACTGGCTGCCGTCGCACCGCTGCTGTGCGCTGGTATCACCACCTACTCTCCTCTGCGTCACTGGAACGCCGGGCCGGGCAAGAAGATCGGCGTGGTCGGCATCGGTGGCCTGGGCCACATGGGCATCAAGCTGGCTCATGCGATGGGTGCCTACGTTGTGGCGTTCACCACCTCTGAATCCAAGCGTGAGGCGGCAAAGGAGTTAGGCGCCCATGAGGTCGTCGTATCGCGCAACGCTGATGAAATGGCTGCTCATACCAAGAGCTTCGACTTCATTCTCAACACCGTCGCAGCCCCCCACGATCTTGATGCGTTTCTGGTGCTGCTCAAGCGTGATGGGGCACTGACTCTGGTCGGCGCGCCCGCCTCGCCACATCCATCGCCGAACGTATTCAACCTGATCATGAAACGCCGAACAATTGCCGGCTCGATGATTGGTGGCATCCCCGAAACACAGGAGATGCTCGATTTCTGCGCCGAGCACGGCATCGTCTCCGATATCGAACTGGTTCGAGCAGACCAGATAAATGAATCCTACGAGCGAATGCTCAAGGGTGACGCCAAGTATCGCTTCGTGATCGACAACGCCACGTTGGCTGACTAAACGCCTGAGTCAAAAACTCCAGTGAACAACCATTCAATCGAAAGGAATATCCAGTGAAAGGAATTTTGCTAGCCCTAGGGCTGCTTGTTATCTCTTTTTCTTCAATGGGAGCCAACATGTCGAACGGCGCAGACAACTTCTACACCAGCGATAAAGTGATCGTCGAAAAGGTTAACTTCAAGAACCAATATGGCATGAAGGTGACAGGTAACCTGTTCACCCTCAAAGGACTCGAACCGCAATCAAAGAGTGCAGCAATAATCGTCGGTCACCCTATGGGTGCAGTAAAGGAACAGAGTGCGAATCTTTACGCCACTAAAATGGCCGAGCAGGGATTTGTCACGCTGTCACTGGACTTGTCGTTCTGGGGTGAAAGCGAAGGTACGCCTCGCCAAGCAGTTTCGCCTGATATTTACGCCGAGGACTTTAGTGCCGCCGTGGACTATCTCGGCACTCGCCCAATTGTCGATCGAGAGCGTATCGGCGTCATCGGTATCTGCGGCAGTGGCAGCTTCGCCATCAGCGCCGCCAAGATCGATCCACGTCTGAAAGCCATCGCCACGGTCAGCATGTATGACATGGGGGCGGCCAACCGTAACGGTCTCAAGCACTCAGTCACGTTGGAACAACGCCAGCAAATCATTCGCGATGCGGCGCAGCAGCGTAACGCGGAATTCTGGGGCGGCGAAGTTCGCTATACCAGCGGCTCACCACTAAAGCTGACCGGCAACGCTGTGGGTGACGAGTTCTATGATTTCTACCGCACTGCGCGCGGCCAGGTCACCCCCGCTGGCGCATCGCCGCAAACCACTACCATGCCGACGCTGACCAGCAATGTGAAGTTCATGAACTTCTACCCGTTCAACGACATCGAGACCATCTCCCCGCGCCCACTGCTTTTCATTACGGGCGCCACGGCGCACTCACGGGAGTTCAGCGAGGACGCCTACAAACGGGCGGCCGAACCCAAAGAGTTACTGATCGTTCCAGATGCCGGGCATGTGGATCTTTACGATCGGGTCAATTTGATTCCCTTCGCCAAGTTGACCACGTTCTTCAACAGTCATCTGAAGTAATCGGATCGGCGACCCACACGGGAACCGCTCCTCTCTCGCGGCTTCGCTTCTGGAGTCGCGACGCTTCACGCAATACAGGATTTATTCAATGACCCATCTTCCCACCTCCCGTGAAGCTCCACATTCATGGGGCGCTGTCCTGGCCATGTCACTTGCTGCGTTCGCACTGGTGGCATCTGAGTTCATGCCCGTCAGCCTGCTGACACCAATTGCCGTCGATCTGCATATCACCGAAGGGCAAGCCGGTCAGGGAATTTCCGTGTCGGGACTGTTTGCCTTGTTCACCAGTCTTCTGATCGCATCGGTGGCTGCGCGGGTCGACCGCAAACCGCTGCTCCTTTCACTGACACTGCTTATGATCCTTTCTGGGACAGTTGTCGCGTTCGCCCCGAACTACTGGGTGTTCATGATCGGCCGCGCGCTGATCGGTGTTGCGATAGGTGGCTTCTGGTCATTGTCGGCGGCAACCGCCATGCGCCTGGTGCCCGATGACCAGATCACTCGTGCAATGGCAATCGTCAACGGTGGCAACGCTTTGGCGACGGTTATTGCAGCGCCATTGGGTAGTTTTCTCGGTGCCCTGATTGGCTGGCGCGGTGCATTCTTGTGCGTCATCCCGGTTGCGATAGTCGCTTGTGTATGGTTGTTGTTAAGCCTTCCATCGATGAAATCGCAAAGCGGTTCAGGCACTGGCAACGTCTTCAAGTTGATGAAAAGTACGCCGGTGGCGTTAGGCATGGTGGCGGTCAGCGTGTTTTTCATGGGCCAGTTCATGCTGTTTACCTATTTGCGCCCGTTTCTTGAAACGGTCACGCACGTCAGTGTTTCCATGCTGTCGTTGATGTTGCTCGTCCTGGGCCTTGCGGGCCTCGCAGGAACCTTCCTGATTGAAGCGTTCTTGAAAAATGGCCTGCATCGAACGCTCATCGTCATCCCGATCTTGATGGCGGTGATTGCACTGGCGCTTGTTTCATTCGGTAGCTCGGCGGCCACCACGACTGTCTTGCTTGGCCTATGGGGACTCGTTGCGACTGCAGCGCCCGTGGGATGGTGGACATGGCTGGCGAGAACGTTGCCAGACGCTGCTGAAGCGGGAGGCGGTTTAATGGTGGCGATCGTCCAACTCGCTATTGCGTCTGGTGCAACCGTTGGCGGGCTGGTCTTTGACGCGAGCGGCTATCAAGCGACCTTCGAATTGAGCGCAACGTTGCTAGGCGTGGCGGCCGTTCTTGCCTTCCTGGCTGCACGCGCAGCATCGCGGGAGCCTGTTGCATCGGTAAGCATTGCTTAAAATAACCGCAAGACACGCCAAGGCATGTCTTGCGGTTTCGGTGGAGAATACGCTCGGAAATTGGACGTAACTGTCAGCGTGCGCAGTCGATGATTTGGCCACCATCCGGAGTAAGGCTGTAACCCGTGCATCAGCTTTGCATGATAGAGCTCCACGCTACACCTTCGGATGCCGGTATCAGGAGCGGGCCCGCAAGCGGCGAGTGCGGAATGCCCCCCACCCGCTGCCGAACGCAGCTTTAAGGAACGCCCAGAATCCACTTTCGTTGGGGCGAGGTTCGCCACCTTTGGCAATGCGTTTGAGTTGTCCGGTGTACCAGAGGATTTCCATAATCCCCATGCGATCCACGGCCTTGATGCCGGTATTGATTGGTCGCACCTGTTGATTGCTGTCGCTCCCCTTCAGCAATGCCGCTGGGGCATCCGGATCAATGGCCAACAATCGTGCCAGACCGACCACATCTAGCGATCCAGATCGCAGTGCCTCGTTCATACCTGCCGCAGTGCGAAAACCGCCTGTGACCATCAAGGGCACTTGCACGTTAGCTCGAACCTTCGCGGCGAACTCTAAGAAGTAGGCTTCGCGTGCTACGGTAGAGCCTTTTTTCGGCTCATGCATCGCACCACTCATGGCTGGAGCCTCGTAGGTGCCGCCGGATATCTCGATTAGATCGATGCCAGCGTCGATCAGTGCGCGGATAGTTTCCATCGACTCCTCTTCAGTGAAGCCTCCGCGCTGGAAGTCAGCGGAGTTGAGTTTAATCCCCACCGGGAAGTCCGCTCCGACTTGACGTCGAATTTCGGTGTAGACGGCCAGCACAAAACGGCGACGCTTCTCCGGTGTGCCACCCCATTCGTCTTCGCGCCGATTGTGATGGGGTGAGAGGAACTGATTGATTAGGTAGCCGTGTGCTCCGTGGATTTCCACGCCACTGAAACCAGCTTTTTTGCAGATGGCGGCACTGCGCCCGAAGCGCTCGATGATGTCTTGGATCTCGGCAGCAGTGGCTTCACGTGGGGTTTCGAAAAAGGCAGCCATATCCTCTCGGAACGGAACAGCCGATGGAGCAAGGTTGCTGGCGTTCAGCCCCTTTGTCGATTGTTTGCCAGGGTGGTTGAGTTGCGCCCAGATCGCCGCCCCCTGGTCGGTAGCAACCTTCGCCCACTGTCGCAGTACCGGCAGATCTTTCTCGTCCTCAATTACGACATTGCCCGGTTCGCCAAGGGCGCGACGGTCAATCATCACATTCCCCGTAATGATAAGTCCCAGACCGGAAGCTGCCCAGCGACGGTACAGCTCGACCAGCCCTAGGGTGGGACGGTTATCGTAACTGCCCAGCGTCTCGCTCATCGATGCCTTGGCCAGTCGATTGCGCAGCACGCTTCCGTTGGGCAGTTGCAGGGATCGGTTCAGCAGGTTTGTTTCAGCTTTCATCTGGTGTTCCTACAAGGCTGGAATGAGGAAGAGCAGCAAGCAATGTGTCCGGTAAGTTTTCCGGATTGAATTCGAGCACTTGAAACAGTTGCTCGAAGGTTTCGAGCTGTGTGTGCGGTAGATGAGCCCGACCTTCGCGCAACGCGTCTGCCGGCGAAATTTGTCGTAGGGCCAGCGCCATGAAGGTATTCAGATCGCAGTGGATGACCACATCGGCCGCTGGGGCAGAACCTGAGCGCGCGAGTATCTCGCTGTCATCCACGCGTATATGGAAGACTTCCTCGCCCACGTGAAACTCGTATGTGGCGCGTAATCCAGTGCTTGCACCGGAGCGGCCAATGCCCGTGAGGCTGAGGGCTATGAGTTCAGCGCGTGCAGTCGCGGGATCGATGCGTTCGTCCACTGGCAAGCTCAGCCCCCAGAGTCCTAGCGCGAGCAGTGGTTTACGCAACTGCTCCCCCAACTCCGTTAGTTCGTAGGCGGCCATTGGCGCTGTAGCAGGCTTGGCGATTCCGTTGTCTACCAGCACCTTCAGGCGTGCGGACAACCGGTTAGTCCCCATTGCCGGCAATACCGCCAACAGCTCTTTGAACCGCTTTGGGCCCAATAGCAGTTCGCGGAGCACCAATAGCGTCCAGCGCTCGCCTAGCACATCGAGGCTTCTGGCAATCGGACAAAGCTGTCCATAGGTCTTGTTTAGCATTTTGTCAGGCGCCATCGTCGTTAAAACGCAGTGCGGTCATAGGGAGCGACCACTGTGGGTGGCTGCAGGTAAGCAGTCAGCCCCTGGAAAAACATTACCTTGAGGAAATCACCGCTGATAACCAACTCCTCGTTACCCAGCCCCCTAAGGAACGCTGCCTGGCTGTCCTTGGCCGAGAGAATTGCAAAACCCTTATTGGCGTCTTTAAATTTCAAAGTGAAGCGCGGATTGTCTGCCAGGCCGGCAACGGAGCGGATGGCGCCGTTTCGGATGACGAAATAGCGGCCGATACCAGCATCGGTACGGATCTGGAACACAAGATCCTCGCCTTCGATGTAGCGGGCGCAATTGGGGTTTATTCTGACCTGCCGTTTCAGCAGTTGGGTGAACATCCACAATAGAAATTTGAACTTGATCATGGTGACAACCTTGAGTCGGTGGATCGGGTTTGACGTTACTCGCTGAGAAACCTAGCGGCGTGATAGAGAAAGCGCTCCGGGTACTGGAACTGCGCGCCGTGCCCGGCATCCGGATAAATAAATAACTGCGCGTTCGGCAGATTGCGCGCCATGTAGAACGAGTTGATGGTCGGAATCATTACGTCGTTCACGCCATTAAGGATAAACGTCGGTTGCTTGATTTGACGTAAGTAGGCAAACGGATCGCTTTCGGAAACCCTCGGCAGATACAGCATGTTTGCCTCGATCTGCGCTGATGCAACTTCCTGCGAAGTAGGCGGATCCTGATCCTCGCGCTGATGCCGGCGCTGCCAGAATTCGCTTGCAGCTCGCTTTGCCACCTCGGAACGGCCAAAAAACAGGTACTCAAAGTCTTCGTAGGTCGGAACTGGACGCGGCGCGGCCGTCAGTACCTTAGGTTCCATGTCCGGGTTGCCTCCACGCGGGCCTGTACCCAATAGCATCAGCTTACGAATAAGAGCGGGATGTCGCCATGTCAGATCCAACGCCTGGAAGCCGCCAAGTGAGAAGCCCAATACATCGATTTTCTCCAGGCCCAAGACACCTACGAAGGCGGCGGCATCATCAGCCATGTCTTCAATGCGACGACGTGGCTGGCCGGAGGACGAGGCCACGCCACGACCATTAAAGAGGATCACTTCCCGGCCCTGGGCCAAGCCGTCGGTCATCAGCGGATCCCAATGATCCATGCCACCGCGAAAGTGCTGAAGCATCAGCAGCGGCGGCTGTTCGGTGGCCGTGTTTCCCCACCTGCGATAGGCAAAGCGGTCGCCATCGATCTCGATGAAGCGGGTTTTGGCAGTCTGATGCGTATCGGTCATGTCTTTCCTCAAGAGCGGTTTCGGATTCTGAGGCTGGAGCAATTCTAGCCTGTGACCGCCGGCATTTACTATACAAAAAATATAGCATTAATGAAATACGAATCGTATAGTTAATTCGTGACTGGGCCTTGCTCTGCTTTTGCAGGCCATGGCCTCTCCAAAAAAAATAAAAATGGGAGCGTAACGTGGAACTGGCTTTCGACTTTGACTTCGTCGTCATAGGCTCGGGCTTCGGCGGCAGCGTTTCGGCGCACCGGCTGACGGAGAAGGGCTACCGTGTTGGCGTGATGGAAATGGGGCGCCGTTGGCGTGCCGAGGACTTTCCGAAAAGCAACTGGGATCTGCGTAGATGGATGTGGATGCCTGCGCTGAAAATGTTCGGCTTCTACAGCATGCGGATGTTTCGACACGTGGTCGTCGCAAGCGGCAATGCGGTCGGCGGAGGCTCCATCACTTACGCCAACGCACTGCTCAGGCCTTCGGATAAGGTTTGGGACGAGGGCTCATGGGCAGGTCTGGCAGATTGGAAGAGCATCATGCCAAGGCACTATGCTGAGGCCGAGAGAATGCTGGGAGTGACTGAGAGCAAAATCCTGGGAGAAGCGGATTTGCGTCTTAAAAGGATGGCGGAGCTAAATGGCGTCGCCCACACCTTTCACACACCCAATGTTGGTACCTTCTTCGCTCCAGAGGGCGAGGTCGCGGGCAAAACCTATCCCGATCCGTACTTCGGCGGTGAAGGCCCTGAGCGAGGAAGTTGCGTGGGCTGCGGCGGCTGCATGATGGGCTGCCGGCACAATGCCAAGAACACACTCGACAAGAACTACCTGTTTTTGGCTGAGAAGAACGGAGCTCAAGTCTTTGCGGAAACTCAAGTCGTAGACGTCCGACCGTTGAATGGCAAGGTGGACGGCAGCGATGGCTACGAGATCCACACGCAATGTTCGACTTCCTGGTTCAGCAAGAATAAGCGGGTCTTCCGCGCCCGAGGCGTGGTGTTCGCGGCATCCTCGTTAGGGACGATGGAGTTGCTGTTCCAGCTCAGGGAGAAAGGCTCTCTGCCTCGTATCAGTCAGGATCTGGGTAAACGGATACGCACCAATGCCGAGTCACTTATCGGCGTCCGCTTCCCTTCCACAGATAAAAGTATGTCGCCAGGCTTGGCGGGCGGGGCCAGTATCTACTTGGACGAGCACACTCATATAGGTGTCGTACGCTATCCGGAAGGGTCAGATGCCATAGGGCTGCTGATGACGCTGATGAGCGGTGGGCGCCCTGGCTGGAGGCGAATTGGTACTTGGATACTGACATTACTCAGGCACCCGATGCAGGCCCTACGGGTACACAACCCCAGAGGCTTTGCACGGGAAAACATGTTGTTGCTTGTGATGCAAACGGTCGATGCTCATATCAATATGCGTCTTAAACGTCGCTGGTACTGGCCGTTAGGAAGCCGTCTAGTGACAGAAGGTGGCCCAATTCCTACGTTCATCCCGCAAGCGAATGCCTTCGTCGAGAAGGGTGCCAAGGCACTAGGTGGTATAGCGACCACCTTCCTCAGCGAAATCCTGTTCAACATTCCAACAACCGCGCATTGCATGGGCGGTTGCGCCATGGCGGAATCCGACGGCCATGGTGTCATGGACGCGCAAAATAGAGTGTTTGGATATCGCAACCTGCTGATCTGCGACGGATCAATGCTCAGTGCCAACCTTGGCGTGAACCCAAGTCTGACGATCACTGCACTAGCGGAACACGCGATGTCGCACATACCAGTGAAAGGGAAATCTCAAGTCGAAACTCGGATTGCGATGACCCAGTTGGAATAACGGGTTGCTTTACGGGCGAACGCGCCTCGGTAACAAGAATATAACCGTTGCGCCACGTGGATACGGCGACCAAGACTCGGTAAACGTCTCGAATTGCAGAGGCCGATTAGCGACTGCGTTTGCGCTGGTTGTGCTAGGGGTACAACTATCCATATCCAAAAGTCATACAGGACGACGCGAATTATGCCTTCTACAGAACCATTTAAAGAAGCCGTAAGAGAACTTTAAATCGATAAAAAACCACATCAATACAGAACCAGATTGTTCATATTAAAGAACTGCCATCCTTAACGGGAAACGGCACCATTGCCTAAGCTTAAAAACAAAAATGGGTCATCCAATGAATACAAAAAAAACTGTTGAACCATCAGCTGGCGTGACACCTCATCCCTGCCCTAACGCCCAATCCAAACTTAAAATAAACTCACACTTTACCCCGCGTAGTTCAATGTTATTCGGGGCGATTCTAACACTAACACTAGGGACCCCATCTGTTTCATGGGCAAATGGACTTGCGCTCAACGAACAAAGCGCTAGTGCTGCGGGGACTGCTTATGCTGGCCGCTCCTCGTCAGCAATAGACGCAAGCACCGTGTATGGTAACCCAGCGGGTTTAAGTAAAATCAAAAAAATAGAGGTAAGCGGTGGACTGGCATTAATTGACGCAAAAGTTAACATAAGCGATGCAAGAAGTTCTGCCCCAGGTACCACTGACGGCAACTCCGTACCTCTTACAGCTATTCCTTTTGGGTACTTCTCCTCGCCAATCGACGATCGCTTTACCGCTGGCATTGGTCTGTATGCGTCATACGGCCTCGTTAATGATTATGAGAGTTCCTTCCAAGGTCGCTACCATGGCTCCTACAGCAAGGTTCAGGTTAAAACATTGCACCCTGCTGTCTCGTACCGCTTAAGCGATCAAGTAGCCATTGGCATTGGCACCACATTCAATCGTATTGAGAACAACATCCAGTCCTATTTAGCCACAGGAGCTTTGAATGATGGAAAGGACACGCAGCTTACTGTAAAAAGCAATGGTACTGCCGTTGGCTATAACTTTGGCCTGATGGTTGACATGAACGAATCAACCACATGGGGATTAACTTACCACTCAAAACTTGACTTCCATGCTGATGGCCACACTAAAATAAGCGACAGTCCCGGCGCACTTGGCCTCGATGGAAAATACAACAACAAGATGGATGTGACCCTACCAGAGTCAGTGGATACATCGTTCACCCATCGCTTTGATGAGCGCTGGACTGGTTACGCAGGTGCTATTTGGACTCGGTGGAGTCGAATCCAGAGGATTGAAGCGATTAATAGTGGATTACCCTCCCTAGGCCAACAGTTAGGATTCGGTTCCGTTGGAGACGACTTTAAACTTCATAATACTGTGTCGACAGCTATTGGCGTCTCGTACCAACTCTCTTCGCAGTGGCTACTTCGCAGTGGCTTGGCTTCTGATCCTTCGCCAGCCCGCAACTCCGACCGAAGCGTGCGACTTCCAGTAGGAAACCGAAAAGCCTTGGCTTTTGGTGCCGCTTACTCACCTAACTCTGATCTGACTATAGATGTAGCCTATACCTATCTATGGGAGTCAACTACATCTGTTAATCAATCCGATACAAATGGTTTACAACCAGGGTTTAGCGCTAAATACAACAATAGCGCACACATTATAGCAGCACAGCTAACACATCGGTTTTGACGTACCTTTGGCGTGGTTTCTTGAATGATGCCATCGTCATTCTTGCTGACTAATAGGGCGTTGCGCGTTTCTTATAAAAGAACATGGGTCGCCCCAGCACTTAAGCTACTCAGATATCTTCGACTGGAAAATCCTGATGATGCAATGCCAAATTTTTCGGCTTGAACCCCACAATCTTCAGAAACAGAAGGAACCCATACCGCCATGAGGGCATAAATCTACTAATAGGCACATCAGAGTCAGTACTAAAAGCGATCATCTCAATAGCCGAGACACCAAAGTCACCCCCAGCCGACGAAACAAGGAAAATTCCTGATTCGACACTCATGTCATAACACTGTCTCGGCAAACCATTTTTTCAATAGTATTTTTCAATCCGTCGATAATGGCTAGGCGCCCCATAAACTCGACCAGAGCAAAAAATTATAGCAATAACACCACACGGCAAGTGTTTTGATTCTAGTCATCCTTGTCCCAACTCACTAATTAATAAGATAGTCAAATGAGGTCTGAAAATGAGAACCAGCAAAGCACAGGCGCGGAAAAATCGGGTACGCGTTGTTGAGTCAGCTTCAGTGCTGTTCCGCGAGCGCGGCTATGACGGTATCGGGGTTAAGGAATTGATGGCGGGGGTCGGACTCACTCATGGAGGGTTTTACAACCAATTCAGCTCAAAGTCGACACTGATGATCGAAGCTACGTCGTTCGCTCTTTCCCAAATGACCGCTGACGCCAATGCGAGTGACTTCATCAATTACTACGTATCCCGTGCTCACCGTGATTCAGTCGGTCAAGGGTGCGCGATCGCTGCGCTCGGTGGCGATGCTGCTCGTCAACATATAGACATCAAGTCCGTATTTGAAACTGGCATAGAGAAGCTAATATCAGGCTTGAGTTCCGGGCTATCCGCTAACGAGCAAAAGGAAGCCCGTGCGAAGGCAGTTTCATTGTTGGCACAAGCAGTCGGAGCCATTGTACTGTCGCGTGCCTGTCCAGATGATTCGCTATTAACCGACGAAATCCTGGACTCCTGTAAGCTGTCACTCGCCATTTAGTTCGCGCCCAGAAATATGCTTCACCAGCAAGAGCCCTAATTGTAATACTGATCGAGCAATCGACGTGCAATCAACCGCAGCAGTCACTTCGCTGGCCGTCACTATCGAGAGCTGGTTCGACGGCTATGGAATTCTACGCGCAGAAAAGACTGGTGGTCAGAATGAGAAAACGCGCCGTTATGAGCCGGTCATTAGGTGCTCTCCTGTGACTTACTAGCAGAAGACAACGGCAATGACGCAATTATCTCAGCGCGGCAAACTTCGAGTATTTCATCAGCAAGGGAAGAATCATCCGGGCAGGCGCGCGACAACATGACTGCACCGATTGCATGCGCCAGCATGTCGATCATCTTTGCTCGCACTCCTTCCTGCAGCGCGTCCTGACCCACCTTGTACTTTTCTTCGAGCGCTGCCAGTGTGTTTTCTATTCCGCCGGCAAAGGTGGCCTTCAACTCACTTGACTGACGAGCAGCGTCACCGCAAAGCGCTGCCATAGTACAACCCACTCCCCTGCCGTCTCTGTGATCCCTCGACACGTACAGATTTACAAATCCCGTAACGTCGAGATCGCAGGTACTCGAGAGGGATTTTGAAAGGCTATTTTCAGCTGCTTCGGCCATCAAATCGGCCTTGGAGCCGAAGTGCTTGTAGAAACCTCCTTGCGTAAAACCGGCTGCAGCCATGAGCTCCGCCACTCCCACGCCATCGTAGCCACGGTCACGAAATAGCTCGGAAGCCGTATCGACGATATGAGCTCGGTTGGCGAGTGATTGCGTCTTGGTGATCTTCATTTCGTGCGCCTCTGCATCTCAAAGCAATGCGCTCATCATACTATGATGTTGATCGTAATCAAAAGCGTTGACAGCTTTGAGTATGATCGACATCATAAATGCGCTATCGCGAATCTTCGCGGGCACGGCGCAGGTCGCCGTCATTGATCAACGATTCGGGAAACGATATGAACGAAAAGACGTTGTTTGAGCCGTACACGCTCGGCTCTCTGACACTTTCCAACAGAGTCGTGATGGCTCCGCTGACGCGTAACCGTGCTGGTGAGGGCTTTGTACCGAGCGAGTTCGCTGCGACCTATTACAGCCAGAGAGCATCCGCAGGCCTGCTGATTTCCGAGGCTTCCCAGATCTCGCAGCAAGGACAGGGCTATCAAGATACGCCCGGGATTTATACGCAGGCGCAGATAGATGGGTGGCGCAAAGTCACCGAAGCAGTTCATGAAAAAGGCGGACGAATTTTCCTGCAACTTTGGCATGTCGGGCGCGTGTCCCACATTGACCTGCAGGAAAACGGTGCCGCTCCGGTAGCACCCTCTGCTCTGCGTCCTGCAACAAAAGTATTCGTCAACAATAGCTTTGTGGACGTTTCGGAACCGCGAGCCCTCGATATCAGCGAGCTGCCTGGGATCGTAAACGACTTTCGCCTGGCGGCGTCGAACGCCATCGCTGCGGGGTTTGACGGCGTAGAGATCCACGGTGCAAACGGCTATTTGCTGGATCAGTTCCTCAAGGACGGTGCCAATGTTCGCACTGATGCCTACGGTGGCTCGGTTGAAAATCGCGCTCGCTTGTTGCTTGAAGTAACTGCGGCTGTAGTGAACGAGATCGGTGCTGAGCGAACGGGTATACGTATATCACCAGTCTCCCCCGCCAATGGTGTTTCCAGCACCGAACCGCAAGCCCAATTCGACTACGTTGTCGATCAACTCGACGCCATGGGCCTCGTTTACCTCCATGTGGTCGAAGGCGCAACTGGCGGCCCACGTGATGTTGCGCCCTTTGACTTTGGCTCCCTGCGTCAACGCTTCAAAAATACCTACATCGCCAACAATGGCTACGAACTGAATCTGGCTACCTCGACACTAAACGAAGACAAGGCCGACCTCATTGCTTTCGGGCGTCCGTTTATTGGCAACCCTGATTTGGTTGAGCGACTCAAAGCTGATGCCTCTTTATCCGCATTCGATCCAACAACGCTTTATGGCGGCGGTGCAGCGGGCTACATCGACTACCCGATGCTTGCCGAGTCCAGCTTCGCGCAGGGTTGAGCAGTCGTAGAGACTGAATCGCTTATCGACATCCATTCAAGAGCATCTAATTATGAGCCTCCCTGAAACCGTACTTATTACCGGCGCCTCAACAGGCATTGGCGCGACTTACGCCGAGCGTTTTGCCCAACGTGGGCACAACCTGGTGCTGGTTGCCCGCGACAAAAACCGGTTAGACGTGCTTTCCACCCGTCTGCGTGAGAAACACGGTGTTGCCATTGACGTTATTCAGGCTGACCTGACTCAAACCACCGATTTGACGACCGTCGAAGCTCGCCTACGTGATGACGCCAGTATCGGCATCCTTGTGAATAATGCGGGAGCCGCCCAATCCGGCAGCTTCGTTGAGCAATCCACCGACAGCGTTGCCAATCTGGTCGCGCTCAACACCACCGCACTGGTACGACTCGCCAGCGCAATCGCTCCACGCCTGGCACAAGCCGGTAATGGCGCGATTATCAACATTGGCTCGGTCGTGGGACTGGCACCGGAATTCGGGATGAGCGTCTACGGCGCGACCAAGGCGTTTGTCCTGTTTCTATCGCAGGGGCTGAGCCTTGAGCTCTCGCCTAAAGGCGTCTACGTGCAAGCTGTGCTCCCAGCGGCCACCCGCACGGAAATCTGGGAACGTGCGGGCATCGACATAAATACCCTGAGCGAAATTATGGACGTGGGCGATCTGGTCGATGCTGCGCTGGTCGGTTTTGATCGTCGCGAGCCGGTGACCATTCCACCGTTACAAGACGCCGCCCGTTGGGATGCTCTGCAGGCTGCCCGCCAAGGTTTGCTTTCAGAGATTCGCCAATCTTTAGTCGCCGAGCGCTATCAAGCCGAGGCGTAATTGTCACGCAGCAGGCGCTGATAGGCATTCCTTGATGTAAAGGCGCTTGCTGCAGATTTTCTTATATTCACCTAGACGCCCCTCATCAGGGCACGGTGCGCACATGATCGTTGAAGCCACAAATCGTGACCTTGGGTCGCCAGCGCAGTTCGTCTGCGCGGCGAACCAGCGGGTGACTGTCGAAGGAACAGCATTTGCCTACCGGGACTTGGGGCCGAGAGACGGGTTGCCGCTCGTACTGTTGAATCATTGGGGCGCAGTCCTGGATAACTTCGACCCACGCATTCTCGACGGACTGGCCCGTACCCGGCGAATCATTGCCACTGACTATCGGGGAATCGGCGCGTCTGGTGGAACCGCCCCTTTGACCGTCGGAGAGATGGCGAACGATGCCATCGCAGTGATCCGCGCCCTTGGATTCGAAAAAGTCGACCTGCTGGGTTTTTCATTGGGTGGGTTCGTCGCACAGGAGATTGCGCTGAGAGCCCCAGAGCTGGTGCGCAAACTTATTCTGACCGGTACCGGGCCGGCGGGCGGCCAAGGTATAGATAAGGTGTGGTCTGTGTCGTGGCCGTTGATGCTCAAGGGTCTCCTCACAGTACGCGACCCGAAGTTTTACCTCTTCTTCACCGCTACGGCCAATGGGCGAAAAGCTGCCAAGGATTTTTTAAATCGCCTGAAGGAGCGTGATAAAGACCGAGACAAAAATCCAACGCCTGGCGCCTTCATGCGGCAACTGAAAGCGATTCACGCCTGGGGCCGGCAACCGCCACAGGATCTCAGCCGCATCCAGATACCCACGCTGATCGTAAACGGCGATAACGACATCATGGTTCCCACTGTGAACTCTGCCGAGTTGGCAAACCGTATTTCAAATTCGCAACTGATCATTTACCCAGACGCGGGTCATGGCGGGATCTTCCAATATCACAATGATTTCGTGACGAGAGCGACGGCATTTTTGAATGCCTGAAGACCTTAAGCTCGCCTTACAGCAGCACGCTGGATTGCGCATGCTTCCATCCCATTGAAACCATGAGAACTGAATGATGAAAGCCTTCCTGATCGACCGTTACGGCAAGAATCATGGACGTATTGGCGAGGTACCGGAACCAGAACCGGGCTTCAACGACGTCCTGGTTAAGGTGCATGCCAGCAGCGTCAATCTGTTGGATTCAAAGATCAGCAAAGGTGAATTCAAACTGATCCTGCCTTACACATTCCCGCTGATTATGGGTAACGACTTAGCCGGCGTCGTCGTTCGCGTGGGGTCAGGCGTACGCAACTTCAAGCCCGGTGACGAGGTCTATGCACGCCCGCCCCAGGAGCGCATCGGAGGCTTTGCCGAGCTAATCGCGATTGAGGAAAGTGCCCTCGCACTGAAACCCAAAAATACCACCATGGAAGAAGCAGCTTCTCTCCCCTTGGTTGCGCTGACTGCCTGGCAGGTGCTGGTTGAAACAGCACGGTTGAAGAAGGGGCAAAAAGTCTTTATCCAAGCCGGCTCCGGTGGCGTCGGCGCAATCGCCATACAGCTTGCAAAGCACCTGGGTGCTTTCGTTGCGACTACGACCAGCACAAGTAACGTGGATTGGGTTAAGGCGTTGGGAGCAGACGTCGTCATCGATTACAAGCAGCAAAACTTCGAAAACGTCTTGCGCGACTACGATGTCGTATTGAACAGCCTAGGCCCTGTCGACCTGGAAAAATCACTCAGCATTCTCAAGCCTGGTGGTCAGCTTATCTCCATCTCAGGGCCACCGACGGCAGAGTTCGCACAGGAGCAAAAGCTGTTCTGGGGACTGGGTTGGGTAATGCGTCTGTTGAGCAGCGGCATACGCAGAAAAGCTCGCAAAAAGGACGTCAGATATGCGTTCGTATTCATGCGTGCGAGCGGTGCTCAATTGAAAAAAATCGCTGCGCTTGTCGAGTCCGGAGTTATCACACCTGTGATCGACCGAACCTTCCCGTTTGAGTCAACGGCTGAAGCGTTGAGCTATGTCGAACGGGGCAGAGCCAAAGGTAAGGTGATCATCAAGCTCATATGACTACAACTGACACTCGATAACTGGAACTCTGAACGAGGGTTCATATTTTTGCAGTTAGGAGTATGCGAGCAGGTTAGGAAAATAAGCTAATGACTGTCGAGAATTTGAAGACACGGAAATCCGTGCCATCCCTTGAATCAGGTCAAGGTCAAGTAGGCAGCGTTGACTTACTGATCTTTAACTCGACCATCCTGCCGGACGAGACTCCTGGCTCAGCCATACGTGAAGATCACTTATCAGAAGAGTCCCGTATTAACCCGGCTTCACCGCCAGGAAAAATTGAGCTGCACTCCAAACCCGCTCCGCCAACGCCTCCAACAATAGTCTGGCGCAAATTAATGCTGGAGCAATAGCGTCGAACCAGCACCTTGCTATAGCCGAAAGCGACTCACGGACACACTGGAGTATCAAATGAAAACATCTTCCGAAAGAACCGCGATAGTGACCGGTGCATCATCCGGTATTGGTCAAGCTACTGCTGAGGCTCTGGCGCGTGCAGGTTATACGGTGTTCGGCACGAGTCGGAAGGCTGGTGACAGTCCAACGCAGGTGTCCATGCTCACTTGCGATGTGACGGATGGTGACTCTGTCAATGCACTCGTTTCCACCGTACTCGCACAGACCGGGCGGATCGACCTTTTGGTCAATAATGCTGGTGTCGGTCTGCTTGGTGGTGCTGAGGAATTCTCGATCTCACAGGTGCAGGCATTGTTCGATGTGAATTTGTTTGGAGTAATCCGGATGACCAATGCGGTGTTGCCGTCGATGCGAGACCGTGGACAGGGGCGCATCATCAATATCGGATCGATTCTAGGGTTGGTACCGGCGCCCTACTCCGCTCATTATTCGGCGGTCAAACACGCTCTAGCGGGCTATTCGGAATCTCTTGATCACGAGGTTCGCGCCTTCAATATTCGAGTCTCGGTCATCGAGCCGGCATTCGTGCGTACCGTCTTCGATCAAAACGGTATTGAGCCGGATTCGCAAATCAGCGAATACGATCAGGCCCGAGCTGGGTTCAGGGCACTGCTAGGAGAGGTGATGCCGAAAGCCGACCTTCCAGAAGTCGTGGCGGCAGTAGTAGTGAAAGCGGCAACCGATGTCCGCCCTAAGCATCGCTACACTGCCGGCAAGACAGCGCGACAAATCAGTCTGCTGCGCCGCTTTGCCCCCGCAGGATTCTTCGATAAGGCCTTGCGTAAGCAGTTCCGCTTGCCGGTTTGAAACCTGTGTGACCTGCGATCTTCCCTTCACATGGAGCAGAAAATGGGCTCGTTGCTGTGGGGTATTGCGCTACTGTTTGGAACGCTACCGGCGCAGCAAAAGCCGAACCCAAAAAAGGGTCTGCGAAGGGCCCTTTTGTGCTCAAACAAAAATCACCCGGTCAGCCAAGACTCTACGCTATCGAAACATACAGCTATTGCACACGCATGCGTTTTATATCCCTTTGAGGCGGCTCACCAAACAGGCGGCTGTACTCACGACTGAACTGCGATGAGCTTTCATATCCGACCAGACCACCGGCACTACTCGCATCTACATTCTGACTCAACATCATCTGTCTGGCAGCTTGCAGCCTGAGCTGTTTCTGATACTGCAGCGGACTCATTCCGGTCACCGCCCGGAAGTACTGACGAAAGGTGGAGGGGCTCATATAGGCGGTAGCTGCCAGGTCATCCATGCGCAGCGCCCGACTGAAATTGAGCTTGAGCCAGGCCACCGCCTTCGCGATGTGTTGGCTCGGGGAGCCGGCACTGACGATGTGGAGCAATTGCGGCCCATGGGCGCCGTTCAGCAATCGAACGACGATCTCTTCTGTGATTAGCGGAGCAATTGCAGCGATCAAACAAGGCTCATCGAGCAGTGCAACCAACCGTTCAAAAGCGTTCAGCACTGACACGTCCAGTGTCTGCACAGTGACAGGTCTAAACCCATCATCCTTCATGCGTTGAGATAGCTGCAGGCGCTCAGCCACTTGCATAACCATGGTGTTGTCGAAAGTCAGCATCATGCCTAAATACGGCTGCGCGAAGCTGGCCTGGGTGACATTCGCTATCACTGGAAGGTCTACGCTCGTAACCAGCGACTGCCCCGGGGCATAAGTGAGCACCTCCTCACCGACCATAACTTGCTTGCTGCCCTGCAAGCACAAACCGATACCCAAGCCATATATGCAGTGCAAAGACTGTGTAACCGCGTTTCGTCGATAAAAGCTCAGACCCGGGATGGCTGTCTGGTAATCGCAATCGGTGCGCACAATCTGGCTCACCAAATCAACCAGATGACCCGTATCACCGTCGGCGAAATGCCTTTTAGAAGCAGTTTGCATGTCCATCGCCTAAAAACTCCCGACGCTACAGCGCGTCACGAACAATTCCATTTTTCACCCTCACGATGTCGGACATAACCGCAAGCGCGATCTCGGCTGGGGTTTTGCTCCCGAGGTTCAGACCAATCGGAGCATGGATACGGTCGACACTTTGATCATCCAACCGAGCAATTCGCCTGACCCGCTCCAGGCGGTTCTGACTATTACGTTTTGAGCCCATGGCGCCAATATAGAACGCTGGGGTCGTAACGGCCTCCATGAGTGTCAAATCATCCAGCCGAGGATCGTGAGTCAGTGCTACGACCGCAGTCGCGGCATGACAGCCGCCTTGAGAGATGTAAGTCGCTGGGTGAACTTCAATTAGCTTCACGCCTGGCATGTTGAAATGCGCAGTCAGTTCCGAACGCGGGTCACACACCACTACCTCAAAACCCAGCGCCGCAGCAAAACCCGCACAAAATTCAGCGACGGGTGAAAGCCCCGCAATAAGCAGCCTTTGAGCCGCGCCTATCCGTATACGGACATGATCGGGCTCGACAGAAATCGGCGCACACGCCGTAGTGCATGGCTCGATATGCACTTGGTCGGAATCCAATTCCACATGGCGCACTACCTGCTGACGCCCCTTCAGCGCATCCAATAGAACTGCGCAGTGTTCGGTCAGCGGCAACAGCCGAGCAAGATACGGAGTATTGTGAAGCTCAGACACGGATCAGATTGAGCATTTGCTTCAATTGATCAAACGGCAGACTGAGTATGGTGGGATTTCTATTTAATACGGAAAACAGTTCGAAAAAGATCTTCGCAGACGTTCTATCGCTCACTTTTCGTACAATTGATGGGATGTATCTCAAAACAACACGACATGCAGCCGCCTTTTGACAATTGAATCGGACGATATCCCCGTAACGGGAATTCTCTCAAGGCATACGCTCGCAACTCCTGAAACAGAGGTGTTAGTCGCCCTGCAAGCAGTTACTTAGAATTGGAAGAACACCGGAAAATATCGATAGCAGGGTGGAAAAATAAAATTGAATTTCCACTCTAATTGCGAAAGTTGAAAAATATAACGAGAAATCAATCAGTTACGATTGTCCACACTTCTATCAAGGTTCACATTGTCTGCATTGACCATACACCTTCCGAATCAAGCAGTTGCTAGCCATGTCTCCGGTACCTTCTCAGCTTCAGCTACCCCGCCATCCCTGTATGCCCGGTTTGAAAACCATAACGCTGCTTCCAGGGAACGCCATCTCAAATCTCAACCGTCCACTCCGACCATCGCTCCTGACTCCTAACTGACGCAGCGATGAGCGAACGAAGGTTGCATTTTAGACTTCCCTCGTCAGGTCTGTTGTTCGCGCGACGATCGGCACAATTGCTCCAGGCTGATTCAGGATTGATCCAAGTGCCACTAAAACTGAACCGGCCTCTGTGATAATCCTTGACCGTCTACAATTTCCTCCCAAGAGTCAGCTGCACCAGAGCCAACTCTCCTCCACAGTTATGAGCGAAGGTGCCACCTGCGCAGCTCTGCGGCGCTAGGTGCTCTGGCTCAATCGTCTGAGGCAGCATAGCGGTAGGATTTATCCCTAGTAGCGATGAATCCCTACATCCCTTCAGCCAATCTGCTCGAACCGCCGCCGCTTCTGGAACAACCCCACCCCCATCGCCACGGCAAAGATCGACAGCAACCCCAGATCAAACCCCAACAAGCGGGCCTGGCTTGCAGCAACGCAGCCGACCGCACCAGCCACCACCAGCACCACCCCTAGCCACTTGCGCAGCAGATACGGCTTGAGAAACCGATCGAACAGAAAGAACAGCACCATGGCAATGACCAGTTGGGTAATGTCGGACATGTGCGTCTCCAGTCAGGTCTTGATGATCAGTGTCGAGAGGGTACGTTGCGGGCCGATACCGCCGTTGACCTGCGCCTCGATGCTGACCAGTACGTCGCCAGCATGGTAGGTGGGCAGGATTTCATTGGCGTACATGCGCACACCGGCCCCTACAGAAAAGCCCACGTAAGCGGAGGACACGGCAGTGGTGGCGGAAGTGAAGGCCGTGGCGGCAAGGTTCGCGATCTTGGTGCGTTGGGCATTGAGCACATCGCCCTGTTGCCGGGTCAGCGGCTTGGAGATGCCGATCATCATCACGCACGGCAGACTCTTGGCCTGCATCTTGTCGTACACCTCGACGACCTTGCTGTTGACCTCATAGTGGGCACTTTTCGCCTCGCCAAAATGCAGCTCGCGCAGGCGTCCGCGTTCGCTGTCGGTGAGGGTGATCTGCGAGACGTTGAAGACGATCCCGTGATTGCCAATGTATTGGAAAGTCCCTTCGAACCTCATTGCGCGTATTCTTGCGAGGCAAAGATGGTGATTCTCTACAAGGAGCGCATTGGATTCAAATCATTTCGCCTTGCTGGCAAGGCGGCGGGCACCGCCTGCGCGGACTCTGAGAGGCATTGGGCTCCGACGAGGATCGATCAGTAAAGCCATTTTTCGACTTGTAAACCACGGTGGTTAACACATCAAAAAATAGGTTTACACACCGTAATTTACCAGCCACCTCGAAGCTGAGTGGGCACAGCCTCATCAGGGCGCTCGTCACGATCCCGCCCATAACCCCAGGTCTGTACCGAAATAGTCATCCCGCATCGCCGTTGTGGCGTAGTCGTCCTGAATCAGACGCCATTTCCCCTTGTCCCCCAGCCAAGCAGCACCTCCTAGGAGATGATTTGAAGCCTGCCGCCCTTCAGGGCATTGGCGAATTTACAGGTGGGCTGAAGCTGCGCATGTTGAAGATGGAATGCTTCAAATGCTGCCGATATCCCTCGATCAACCAGGGCCAGCGTGATTCCGTTACCCACCGTCGCCAGTGACGAAAAATCCACTCACTGCTGAGCACAGAATTGCTCCAGTAACTGCCAGAAAGGGATTTTGTGATCAATGTGCAGATCGTTGGGATGAACTATGTCGGTGCCATTGATTGCACATTTCAGCGGCCACACAAGCGCAGCTCGAAAGGCATCCAGTTGGGGCCGTACGGCAAAGCTCAGCGCCTCACACACTTTTCCATGGGGCGACTGGCTTACGCCAGTGATGCATCGTTCGTAGGAGAAGCTGTCTTTAGAGCCGTCATGACGCACCAGTCGCAACCCACGACCTGCCAGTTCGTTTCTCTCGATACGGAAGTGGTCAACGCCCACTCTAACGAACTGATTGCCATGGAAGACGGCGAACAGATTGCGATCAACCTCGATGCCGACAGCCTGCTGAGCCAGGCCGCGCGTAATTTGCCGGCGACCCTGCTGGCCTGGCACTACCGCAGCCGCCATGAAGCATTGATTAGCTTCTCCAACGCGGCATTCTACGAAGGGCGCCTGATCACCATTCCCGACCGTCGTATCGAGCGCCCTACCCCGGCCCATACCGCCGCCCTCGACTCAACGGATGCCCAGGCAGTGACCCAGGGCGCCGACACGCTGCTCGACAGCCCGATCAGCTTTTTGAAGATGAGCGATGGCGTCTACCTCAGCCGCAGTAACTTGGCTGAAGCGCGGTATATCGCCAATCTGGTGCGTGAACTGTTGCAACGTGAGACCGGCCTGAGTCTGGGCATCGTGGCCTTCTCCGAAGCCCAACAAGGCGCCATCGAACAGGCCCTGGAGGACTTGGCCACCAGCGACTCGGCCTTTGCCACACGCCTTGAACGCGAGTACGTGCGTGAAGACGCCGGGCAGTTCAATGGCCTGTTCGTCAAGAACCTGGAGAACGTTCAGGGTGATGAACGCGATGTGATCATCCTGAGCATCTGCTGCGCGCCAGGACCGAACGGCAAGATGCTGATGAACTTCGGCCCGATCAACCAGCGCGGCGGAGAAAAACGCCTCAACGTGATCTTCAGCCGCGCGCGCAAGCGCATGGCGATCGTCTCCAGCATCGAGGCAGAGGCCATCACCAACACCCATAACGACGGTGCCGCTGCACTACGCGCTTTCCTACAGTTCGCCCAGGCCAGCGCCAGTGGGGATGCGCCGCGTTCCCAGGGTATCCTCGCCAACCTCAACCCAGGCGCCAAGCAATCCTTTGCCGTCAGCCTGCCCAAGGACAGCCTGCGCGGCGCCCTCGCCGCCGCGTTGCGCAAGCGCGGGCATATGGTGCACGAATATGTCGGACGTTCGCAGTTCCGCTGCGACCTGGCGATCAGTGACGCCAGCGCTGAACACTTCAGCCTCGGCGTGCTGTTGGACGGCGATATGGCGGCCGCGGCTAACGTGCGTGAGCGTTATATCTTCCGCCCGACCGTGCTGCGCAGTTTCGGCTGGAAGATCATTGACGTGCTCAGCCATGACTGGCTGCGGGACTCGGAAGAAGTGCTGAATCGCATCGAAGCGCTGCTACGGGGTGAAGAGGCACCCGCGCTGCCTGAGCCTGAACAGGAAGTGGAACCGGAAACGGTTGAGGTCGAGCCACCGCCAACCACTGAAGCGGCGACCACGATGCGCGAGTTCACCTTTGGTGAAGGTAACTCCAACAAGTTCTGGCGTATCGGCGTCACGGAGGCTGAGGTGGTGGTGAACTTCGGTCGCATCGGCACCAAGGGCCAGACGTTGGTCAAGTCCCTCGACAGCCCCGAACGTGCATTGCGCGAAGTGGAAAAGCTGATCGCGGAGAAACTGCGCAAAGGGTATCAAGAGCTGGCGGGCCCAATGACACAGGGCTGAGCTGAGCCGATGCCCCTCTGGCGCCAAGAACCCCTGCCAGTTGTTCAGCGCGTAACGCATCTTTCATAGACGCGAGAGATGCATCGCATCAAGGCCGGCGCAGCGAACTTCGTCTGCGGGGCATCGAAGAACTCTATAGATCTCAGAAATTACCTGCATCGTTGCGTCTTCGATCATTCCTTCATTACGGCATAAAACCCAGCCGTGATCTGCAATCGCTCGCTCGAACGCCTTGGTACAAGCGACATGTTCTTCCAGCTTATGGATCACAGTACTGCTCAGCCCACGCCGTCGTGCCGCTGCCCTCGCCCATGAAATATCAGGGGCGGTGACAACCCCGATATGCAGGTCTGGCACTCGCACGTTTCGATCAATGTTCAACTGTAGAATCTCTGCAAACGGGATTATCCGGCGAAACGCGGCATCAGACGGGTACCAGCGATCAATCAGGATGATGCTGTCTGGTGGCTGTTTAGCCAATACGTGCTGGGAAATCCAGGTACGGCTATCAGCAAAGCGCTCACAAACCCGTAACTCTAATTCCCGGGTGGGATTTCTGACGAGTTTGTTCACGAGGGCCATTGTTTCACTTCGATAGGGATCGCTTTTTTTCTCGCAAAGTCGGATTACCTTTTTGTTGTCTGCCCTCAGTACTTTCGTGACGGCCTCCAACAGTGTGGTTTTGCCGGCTCCCTTGGGCCCATCTAGAGAAACAAACAGCGCACGATTCATTCTTCACATAACGATTGATTTACGGTTTTTCTTGCCCGGTTCGTTCGCTGTAATCGCTTGACGCGACTACGCGAATCGAGTGGAGGGCCCTTATGAACAGATATTGATGAACACTCTAACCCGGTTTCTGGCTAACGGGCCTCAAAATCCAGGGTTACAGCTGCTTATGAACATCGGTCTCAGCCGCTTCAGACTCGAGCGGGCGACACGATGATTTTGACGTTGTGCTCCTTGTTGTTGACCAGCTCCTCGAAGCCCTGCCCCACGATCTGCTCCAACTGAATGCGCCCGGTCACCAGCGGAGTGATGTTCAGCCGGCCATCAGCGATAAAAGCGATCACATCTGCGAACTCACCGTTATAGGCCAGCGCACCCAGCACCTGTTTTTCGGTAGCTACCAACTCGAAAAAGTTGAACTCGCTGGGCTCCTCAAAGATCCCCACCAGTACGCATTTGCCGGCCTTGCGGATCAGATCGATCGCGAGCTTGGCTGTGTGTTTGTTGCCGATGCATTCGAAGCTGACATCTGCCCCGAGCCCTCCCGTCAGGCGCCGTACCTCAGCCAAGGCATCGCATTCATTGGGATCAAGCACATGGGTCGCCCCTACTTCCAGGGCCTTGGCCTTGCGCGCTCCAGACATTTCCAGAGTGATCACCTGAGCCGCACCGGCAGCCTTGGCGCACATGATGGTGCACAAGCCAATGGTGCCTGCACCAACGACTACAACGTTCTGCCCGAGCAGGCTCCCGGCTTTTTTCACCGCGTGCATGCCCACCGCCAGGGGCTCGATCAGTGCCCCGGCTTCAGCAGGAAAGTTCGCCGGCAACTTGTACAACAGGTTGGCCGGCACGTTGACCAGTTCGGCGAAGGCACCATTATTCATTAGCCCGGTGAACGCCAGGTTCTCGCAGATGTTGTACAGCCCGTGGGTGCAGTAGTAGCAGGTGCCGCAATGTTGGCAGGCATCGGCCGCCACCGGTTCGCCGACACTGAAACCCTGAACACCGGCACCGAGCTCGACGATTTCGCCACAAAACTCATGACCGAGAATGCACTGGCCCTTGATCCCGGTCAGTGGGTGCGGTGCGTCAACCGGTATGAACACCGGCCCAGCCACATACTCATGCAGATCGGACCCACAAATGCCGCACCACTGCACGCGGATCTGCACCCAGCCGGCAGGTGGCGCTATTGGCAGCGGAACGTCTTCGACACGGATATCGTGGCGGCCGTGCCAGACAGCGGCACGCATACTGCGTTGCGGATTGATTGAAAGGCTCATAGCGAAATCTCCTTGAAATAGTTGCTCCTGGCACCCCGCGAGAGGCCGCCAGGAGGGGCGTCAGTGCTGTTGCACAAAGTCCAGAATCAATCGATTGACTTGCTCGGCCGCTTCCATCTGCACCATGTGCGCCTGACCTGGCAGGACCTCGACCTGAGCCTTCAGCCCGGCGCTATGGTTCGCTGGAATAATCGCGTCGTCACTGCCCCAGATCAGCAACACTGGCTGCTGGCCGTCCTGCACCACGTCGCGCAGATCGAGCTGTTGCGATCCGTCTTTGAACAAGCCTGATACCAGCAGGCGCAGGGCCGCGCCCACTCCTTCCAGGCGCTTGTACTTGAGCATGTCTTCAAGCATCTGCCGGTTGACCAGCTCGGGATTGGAGAACAGTTTCACCAACTGTGGCTTGAGGGCATTGCGGTTGGCAGCCTCGACAAAACCTTCCAGGTAATCGCCGTTGATGCCCTCCCCCAGACCTGCGCTGCCGATCAAGACCAAGGACCGTACCCGCTGCGGCTCCAGACGCGCAATGTTCAGCGACACCGCTCCGCCCATGGAATGACCCACCAGATGCGCTGCGGGAATGTCCAGGTGATCAAGCAGTGCTAGCACCACGCCGCTCAGCTCATCCAGGTCTGCGCGTTCAAGCTGTTTGGTAGACTCGCCATGGCCCGGCAGGTCCAGGGCAACCACCCGGCGCCCGGCGGCCAATGCTTCATGATTGAACATCCAGTTATTCAGGTCACCGCCAAAGCCGTGCACCAGCACCAACGGCACCCCGCCTTCGCCGCGCTCGAAGTAACGGATCAACCGCCCGTCCAGCTCGACCTTTTGCGGCTTCGGCCCGCGGTCCTCCTCGGCGCCGTCCCCAGGCACGAACGTGGCCTGAAACTGCTCGACGACTGCATCGATCTCGACCTCGCTGGCCTCGCCGTCGACCACGATGCCAAGCAACGCACCCACTGCGAGGGTTTCATCCTGACGGGCGATCTGCCGGCGAAGCACTCCGGAAAAAGGCGCCTCGACACTGCTGGAGATTTTGTCGGTTTCGACATCCAGCACTTCGTCACCCTTGGCGATGACCTGGCCTTCCTCCTTGAGCCAGACATCGACCCGGCCCTCGGTCATGGACAGGCCCCACTTGGGCATGGTCAAGGTATGGATCTGGCTCATGAACGCTTGCTCCACTCGATCAGTTTGAGCACGGCGCTCTCGATCTTCGCCGCGTCGGGAATGTAGAGGTCTTCCAGGGCGTCGGAGAACGGTACCGGCGTATGCGGTGCAGTCACCATCTCGATCGGCGCCTTGAGCGAGGCGAATGCTTTTTGCGCCACCAAAGCCGAAATATCAGTAGCCATGGAGCAACGCGGGTTGGCTTCGTCGATGACCACCAGGAGTCCGGTCTTCTCCACACTTTCCAAAATACTGTCTTCGTCCAGCGGGCTGGTGGTACGCAGGTCGATCACCTCGCAGTCGATGCCGCGCGCGGCCAAATTGCGCGCGGCGTCCATCGCGGTGTTGACCGTGCGGCCATAGGAGACCAGCGTCACATCCTTGCCATCACGCAGGAAGTTGGCTTCGCCGAAGGGGATGGTATAGAGCTCTTCCGGTACTTCACCCTGCATGCTGTAGAGCATTTTGTGTTCACAGAAGATCACCGGGTCGTTGTCGCGGATCGCCTGGATAAGCAAACCTTTGGCGTCATAAGGTGACGACGGGCAGACCACTTTCAGCCCTGGAATGTGGGTCCACAACGAGGTCAGCATTTGCGAGTGCTGGGCAGCGGCTCGCAACCCGGCGCCGACCATCGTGCGGATCACCAGTGGCGTGGAAGCCTTGCCGCCGAACATGTAGCGAAACTTGGCCGCCTGATTGAGGATCTGGTCCAGGCAGCAACCGGCGAAGTCGACGAACATCAACTCACATACCGGGCGCACGCCACAGGTTGCGGCGCCCACTGCAGCACCGACATAGCCCAACTCCGACAATGGCGTGTCCAGTACTCGTCCAGGGAATTGGTGATAGAGGCCCTTGGTCACGCCCAGCACTCCGCCCCAGGCGTCGTTTTCACCGGGGGCACCGGCACCGCCGGCGACGTCCTCGCCCATGATGAACACGCTGGGATCGCGGCGCATTTCCTGGGCCAGAGCTTCGTTGATTGCCTGCTGATAACTGATTTTTCTCGCCATGATGAAGGTCTCGATTCTTGTTATAGGGGGGCGTTCAGGGATAGGAAACGTAGACGTCGGAGAGCAGATCGGCCGCGCTCGGCTTGGGGGCGGACTTGGCCTTGAGCACGGCGTTCTCGATCAGCAGCTCCACCTCGCTGTCGATCTGGTCCAACTGTCTGGCCTGCGCCTGCCCGGCACGGATGATGCGTTCGCGGAACTGCATCAAGCAGTCGTTGTGCTCGCGGAAATGCTTGACCTCGTCCGGCGCCCGATAAGTCTGGGCGTCGCCCTCAAAGTGACCGTAATAGCGAGTCAGCTTGACCTCGATCAGCGATGGCCCCTCCCCGGCCCTGGCCCGCTCCACCGCGGCACCGGCGGCTTCGTGAACGGCGAAGAAGTCGAAGCCGTCCACCGTGACCCCGGGCATGCCAAAACCGGCTGCGCGGTCGGCGATGTGATCGCAGGCCACCGACCAGTTGGAAGCCGTGGCTTCGGCGTAACCGTTGTTCTCGGCAATGAACAGGCACGGCAGATTCCACACCGAGGCCATGTTCATCGCTTCGAACACCGCCCCTTCGTTGGAGCCGCCATCACCAAAGAACACCACCGCAACACTGTCGGTGCCCTTGAGTTTGGCGGCCAGGGCCGCGCCCACGACCAGCGGCGCGCCGGCCCCCACAATGCCATTGGCACCGAGCATGCCCTTCTCGAAATCGGCGATGTGCATGGAGCCACCCTTGCCTTGGCAGACCCCGGTTTTCTTGCCGTAGATCTCGGCCATCATCCCGTCCACATCGACGCCTTTGGCAATGCAGTGGCCGTGACCACGGTGGTTGGAGGCAATGCAATCGTCGTCCCCCAAGTGGGCCATGACCCCGGCGGCCGAGGCCTCTTCGCCGGCATACAGATGGACAAAACCGGGAATCTCACCGGTGGCGAATTCCACGTGCAGGCGCTCTTCAAAGACGCGGATGGTGCGCATCACCTGATAGGCATGCAGCAATTGATCAGCGGTTAGCTGTGTCGACATTTTTATTCTCCAGGGTGTCTTGAGACGAGAGGTTCAGAGGGTGCTGCGGGTGTTCACGGCCAATGGCCAGAAGTCGCTGTTGCGCTGCATAGTCCAGGACCGCATTGACATCGATGCTTAGCGGACCGCTGGAATCGAGGGTGACCGTGGGCCGGTCATGGGCGTTGAATTCGATCTCGCGCTCGCCATCCAGAGCGAGGGTTCCGCTGGCCAGGCACAGACTATGGGCGACACCGGGTTCAAGGCTTCCTGCAGCGAGTACGCCGCAGCCTTGCAGCAGGCCGGGAGCCAGAGGCACCAGCAGCGCTTTTGGAGATTGCGCATCGAGGCGCATCCAGGCCCCACCCGGAGCCTGACGCGATACGGGAAACCACAAGCCGCAAAGGGCCGAGATGCCAATGGACTGAGGTTCGGCGAAGGTCACAAACACCTCGGCCAGATCGCCCCCGCGACTGATGGCCCGTGCGCCGACGAAGGGCAACGAGGACACCGCCACGTCCACCAGGGCCATCTCGCACAGGCCACGACTCGGCTCGCGCACCAGCAAGCGTTTATTACGGCGCAAAGCGATCTCGTGCGGGATCCGCCCACTGACAAACAGCCCGCCGGCCAACCCGGCGCTGGTGGCTTCACGCAGTTCCGGAAAGGCGTTGTTGGTGCCGGTGGACAGGGTCAGCAGCGGAATGTCGCCGACTTCGGCGGCCACCGCCTTGTGAGTACCGTCGCCGCCCAGCACGGCGATCAGCGCAACGCCGCGTTCGGCCATCCAGCGTGCCGCGTGACGGGTATCCTCGACGCTTTGGCGCAGGGTCAGGTCGAGGAACTCAAGGGATGGCCAGTGACTGCTGCGAGCCTGGCGGCCGTGACTGTTTTTCAGTACGGCGGCGGCGATGCCGGTCATGTCTGTGGGCATCAGCACCCGTTCGACACCCGTGGCGCCAAAGGCAGCCAGCAAGCGCTGGATCACCGAGACCTTGTCGGTGCTGGAAAACAACCCGGCGTTGGCGGTCAGGCGCCGCACGTCCCGGCCGGATGCAGGATTGGCAATGATACCTACGGTCAGCGGCGCACGACTCATGACGCCACCACGGGCAGAACAGGGAAAGGATTTCGGCAGGACATCGGGCACCTCTTTTTATTATTGGGTTGCCAGTCAGGCTGGTTGCCAGAGCTAGAGCAAGGCCAGTGCCAGATCCGCAAAAACACCTGCACAACCCCGTCGTAGAGCGGTCCGATGGGACCCCGGGGTGGCCGAAATCAAACCCGAATGAAACGCGCGATGTCAGGCTGCACGAGGTGGCGGCGAGATCGTGAGACATCGCGTCTCACCGCCAGCCCCGGTTGACCCGACGCTTGTCTGCGACCAATGAACGGCGCTTAATAGCCGCACAACTAAAAGAAGATGGAATCGGAGGCCTTAATGCTTTCCGCACACTCAAAGGCGCATGTGGATTGCGTCAGCCGTGTTTTGAAGAATGCCGGGCACCTGCCGCAGCTGCCTGTGTCGGACTTGATTCTCGACTCCTGGCGCCGCTCCATGGAGCAACACCACCTGGATCCCGGCTCGCTACAAGGACCACGGATCCTCTCGCAGAACGTGCTGCAGGAATGCCGCGAGCGCTCCGAGTTATTCTTGCGCATCGCCAGTGAAGAAGTCGCCCGCCTCCACGGTCGGGTCCGCGATGCCGACTACTGCGTCCTGCTCACAGACGCTCAGGGCCAGACCATCGACTACCGCGTCGAAACCTCCATCCGCAATGACTGCCGCAAGGCCGGTCTTTACCTGGGCACTTGCTGGTCGGAAAGTGAGGAAGGTACGTGTGGCGTGGCGGCGGTACTGACCGCGCGAACGCCGGTCACTGTTCACAAGCGCGACCATTTTCGCGCCGCGTTTATCGGACTCACCTGCTCAGCGGCGCCAGTCTTCGACCCCAAGGGCGAACTGCTCGGGGTGCTCGATGTGTCGGCGGTGCGCTCACCCGACGACCGCCGCTCTCAACATCTGATCCGGCAGATGGTGGTGCAGAGCGCGCGTGAAATCGAACAGGCATTTTTCATGAGTAGCGCCCAGGGTTACTGGGTGCTGCGAGCCCACAGCAGCCCGGGCTACGTCGACAGCCAACCCGATTACTTGCTCGCCTGGGACGACGACGGCTGCTTGCAGGCGTTGAACCCGGCTGCGCGGCAATGGCTGTTGCACAGTTTTGGTCAACTGCCGGAACACATTGGCCAAGTCTTCGATCAGCAGTTGCTGCATCGGATCAGTGACGAATCGCTATGCCTGTTGCACAGCCAGGGTGGCCACACGCAATTGCATGGTCGCCTCAGCGTGCCACGGCGGGTGAAGCGCAACGCTTCGCGACTGGCACTGACACCCGCCGAACTCGACCCGCGACTGGAAGAAAGCCTGCGCCTTGCAGTGCGGGTTAAAGACCGCAACCTGCCGGTGCTGATCCAGGGCGAGACCGGCTCCGGCAAGGAAGTCTTCGCCCGTCAGTTGCACCAAGCCAGCCAGCGCCGCGAGCGGCCGTTCGTTGCGGTAAACTGCGCGGCGATCCCCGAGAACCTGATCGAAAGCGAATTATTTGGCTATGTCGCTGGCGCCTTTACCGGTGCCTCGAGCAAGGGCATGCAAGGTCTGCTGGAACAGGCCGATGGCGGCACTCTGTTTCTCGATGAAATCGGCGACATGCCGCTGCCCTTGCAAACCCGGCTGCTGCGGGTTCTGGCCGAGGGTGAAGTGGCGCCTCTGGGAGCCTCACGGCGCAAAGCGATCGACCTTCAGGTCGTCTGCGCGAGCCACCGCGATCTGGAAGGACTGGTCGCCGCGGGCGAGTTTCGCGAAGACCTGTACTTTCGTTTGAATGGAGCGCGCTTCCAGTTACCGCCGCTGCGCGAACGCAGTGACCGGCTGGCGCTGATCAACCGGATTCTCGATGAGGAATCGACGCTTTGCGCAGAACCCATGCACCTGGGAGGTGCAGCTCTGGAATGCCTGCTTGGCTACCGCTGGCCGGGTAACGTTCGCCAGTTACGGCACGTGCTGCGTTATGCCTGTGCGGTGTGCGATTCAAACCTGATTCAGGTCAGCCATTTGCCCGAGCAACTGCAAGATCACCGACTTGATGGCCCAAGCTCTGGCGTCACCATTGATTGCTGCACGAGCCCGGAACGCCAGGCATTGCTCGATGCCTTGGTGCGTCACCGCTGGAAACCCACCGCCGCTGCCAAGTCTTTGGGGATCTCCCGGGCAACCCTGTATCGGCGGGTGCATCAGCACGGCATCGACATGCCTGGCAGAAGCCAGGTGTAAAGCCTGGCTCCCCTGGCAAACCGTTGTAATGAGCGCTCGTATCGACCCGTTCAACAAAAATGCACTCGTTACTGCGGCGTCAGGGTGTGGCAAAAAACTTGGCGTGAAACACACGTCCGGCACGTCTGCCGGCGCTACCTCGGTCCATGAGTTACTCACCTGACGCCATCTGCCCGCTCAGTCCTTGAGCGATTTGGGTATCGCAATACGGCTACTGGTCTTAACCTCGCGCAAAGCCAGACTGGACTGAATGGATGCAATACCTACCTGACGCCTGAGCACTTGCTCGATAAAGTCGCTGTAACTATCAAGATCCTCCGCCAACACTTGCAACACGTAATCGGCATCTCCAGTGATCTTGTGACAAGACAACACCTCGGGCAATTGCGCAATCACCGCCTCGAAGGCATCCGGAGCATGATCCGCATGGGTGGAAAAACGGATGTGCACAAACGCCATAATGTCCAGCCCTAGCATGCGTCGATCAAGATTGGCCTGGTAGCCCTTGATTACGCCAGCCTCCTCCATTCTCTTACGCCTTCGCCAGCAAGGCGTCAGGCTTAACGACAGACGCTCACTGAGCTCGGCGTTGGAAATGCTAGCATCTTCCTGCAGCAACGTGAGTATCGCCAGGTCGGTCTCGTCAAGGCTGATGCGTTTGGATGATTTTTTCTGCATTGCGCCATTCCTGAGTAAAAACGCCCGAATAATCCAGTAAACGATGAAAACAAAGCAAAGAAAGCGCGTCCCCGCCGGAACAGAATATTTGCACTGGCTCACATTAACGGATGCGCAGAATGTTTACAGTTTTCAGTGATTCCCATCGCTTGCACCACGGCACCGAATTGAAAGACGGTGTGCTCAAGCCGTCGTTCGAACAGCCCAGTCGGGCCGATACTGTCCATAACCGCGTCAAGCAGGTAGGCCTTGGCCAGATCGTCGAACCGCGAATATTTGACCGGTCGTGTTACGTCAATGCGCACAGCGAGCGCTACGTCAGTTTTCTGGAAAGCGCCTGGTCAGAATGGTGCGCGACTGGACGGACCCACGATGCCCTGCCGCTAGTATGGCCAGTGCGCGACCTGTCCAACGAACAAGTCCCGACGTTCATCGACGGCAAGCTCGGTTTCTACGCCATGGACGCCGGCTCCCCGATTACCGCCACCACTTGGCAAGCGGTAAAAACCAGTGCAGACATCGCCCTCACCGGCCTGGCGCTGATCGATGAAGGCCACGACAGTGCCTTTGCCCTGTGCCGTCCGCCCGGCCATCACGCAGCGCGTGAATACATGGGCGGCTATTGCTATCTCAACAACGCCGCCATTGCTGCACAACAGGCCATTACCCAAGGCGCCAAACGTGTCGCGGTACTGGACGTCGACTTTCATCACGGCAACGGCACCCAAAACATTTTCTACGGGCGCAGTGACGTCATGTTTGTCTCGCTACACGGTGAGCCGACGGTGTCCTATCCGTACTACTCAGGCTTCAGCCACGAAGTCGGCACCGGCCACGGCGAAGGTTACAACCTGAACTATCCGCTGCCGAAGAACACCACCTGGGAAAGCTACCGCAACGCCCTGCTCCACGCGTGTAAGAAACTCCAGCAATTCGCCCCTGAAGTGCTGGTTATTTCACTCGGCGTCGACACGTTCAAGGACGATCCGATCAGCCACTTCCTGCTGGAAAGCGAAGACTTCATCGGCATCGGCGAGCTGATAGCAGGCGTCGGCTGCCCGACCCTGTTCGTGATGGAAGGCGGCTACATGGTCGATGAAATCGGGATCAATGCGGTTAACGTGCTGCATGGCTTCGAGAGCAAACGCGCCTGAGCCATCCCCTGCCCTACAGCATTTCAACTACTGAATCGGAAAATAAAAACATGACTCATTTTATCGATGTCGATCATGCCGCACGCCTGTTCGCCGAGGTGGGTATCCGCCGGGCAATCCGCGAGATGGCCACATACATCGAAGCTGACTATTCACGCTGGGCGCAGTTTGATAAGTCGCCTCGCACCGCCAATCATTCCGTCGACGGTGTGATCGAGTTGATGCCCACCGACGATGGCCAACAGTACTCGTTCAAATACGTGAATGGCCACCCGGGCAATGGTCAAAGGGACTTGCTGACCGTCATGGCTTTCGGCGTTCTCGCCGATGTCCACAGTGGCTATCCAACCTTGCTCAGCGAATTGACACTGACCACTGCCGTGCGCACCGCCGCGACATCCGCGCTGGTCGCGCAGTTCCTAGCTCGCCCTGGTGCAAGCATCATGGCAATCATTGGCAACGGCGCTCAAAGCGAATTTCAAGCCCTCGCCTTCCACGAAATGCTGTCGATCAGGGAAATCCGCATTTTCGATATTGATCGTGACGCGTCACTCAAGTTGAAGCACAACCTGTCGGCATTCCCGGGTATTGAAGTGATTCTGTCCAGCTCTGTACAGGAAGCGGTCAAGGGCGCGCACATTGTCACTACAGTCACCGCCGACAAAGCTTATGCAACGATTCTGACGCCCGAGATGATCGAACCCGGCATGCATATCAACGCTGTCGGTGGTGACTGCCCGGGAAAAACCGAACTGCACGCCGAGATCCTGCGCAACGCCCGGATCATCGTTGAATTTGAACCGCAAACCCGGATTGAAGGCGACATTCAACAACTGGAAGCCGACTCCCCCGTCGTCGAGTTTTTCCGCATTGTGCTGGGCGAAATTCCGGGGCGCGAAAATGACGCCCAAGTCACCGTGTTCGATTCAGTGGGTTTTGCTCTCGAAGATTTTTCGTCACTGCGCTACCTGCACGACCTGGCGCGGGAGCACGAGATTGGCGAGCGCATCCACCTAGTGCCGACACCCGCAGACATAAAAAACCTTTACCAACTGCTTGATCAGCAACCGGCTAAACCGGCGCGTCTGCGCACAGCCAACTGATAACCGTAGGTGATGCCTCCGAGCAGCGTGCCAAGGGGCCACTCACCGTCCTGTAAACCCCAAAAAACCACCACCGTCGGTAGCCGTTGCATCTCTAACAACAACGCTAGACACCCACTTTCTGCCAAAACTCAAAAACATAAAATCAAGAGGTTTTGTAATGAAATCTACTCCGTCCGAGCGGGTTGAACAGCCTGCGCTGCAGCGCACGCTCAGCAATCGTCACATTCAGTTAATGGCCATGGGAGGTGCCATCGGTACAGGTCTGTTCATGGGTTCCGGGAAGATCATTGCCCTCTCAGGCACGTCGATCATCCTCATTTATATGATCATCGGGATGTTCGTCTACTTCGTCATGCGCGCCATGGGCGAACTGTTGCTCTCCAACTTGAACTTCAAAACCTTCGCGGATTTTACCGGTGCCTACCTTGGCCCGCGAGCGGCATTCTTCCTCGGCTGGTCGTACTGGCTGAGCTGGAGTGTCGCGGTGGTGGGCGATGCTGTAGTGGTCGGCGGATTCTTTCAGTACTGGTTCCCCGATGTACCCGCCTGGATCCCGGCTATCGGTATGTTAATGACGCTGTTCGCCTTGAACGTGCTGACCGTCAGGCTTTTTGGTGAAGTGGAGTTCTGGTTCGCGATCATTAAAATCATTGCCGTCGTCACCCTGATTGGCGTTAGCATCATGATGATTGCCAGCTCCTTTGTATCACCCAGTGGCGTTACTGCATCCCTGAACCACCTGCTGGATAAACAGGCAGCCTTCCCCAACGGCCTGTTTGGTTTCTTTGCCGGATTCCAGATGGCAATCTTCTCCTTTGCCGGCACCGAGCTGATCGGTACTGCAGCCGCCGAAACTCGCTCCCCCGAGAAGACTCTGCCTAAAGCCATCAACTCGATTCCGCTGCGAATCATCCTGTTTTATGTGCTGGCACTGGCCTGCATTATTGCGGTGACTTCCTGGCAACAGGTTTCGCCTAACAAGAGCCCTTTCGTCGAACTGTTTCTGGTTGCAGGGTTTCCCGCAGCTGCAGGTATCGTCAACTTTGTGGTGCTGACGTCTGCCGCCTCATCGGCCAACAGTGGCGTATTTTCATCCAGTCGCATGCTGTTTGGACTGGCCAGTCACGACAACGCTCCCGGGATATTTCGGCATTTGTCGGGTAATAGCGTGCCTCTGCTGAGCTTGGCATTCACCACACTGTTGATGCTGGTGGGGGTACTTTTGCTGTTCATCGTTCCGGAGGTCATGACAGCGTTTACCATCGTCTCTACCGTGTCGGCAATCCTGGTGATTTTCACTTGGTCGACCATCCTCGCGTCGTACATTGCCTATCGCAAAAGTCGGCCCGACCTGCATGCGCAATCAACCTACAAGATGCCTGGCGGCGTGCCCATGGCCTGGTTCTCTTTGGCGTTTCTAGGCTTTGTCCTCTGTTTGCTGGCATTAAGACCTGACACCCGTATTGCCTTGATGGTCATGCCTGGATGGTTCATATGGTTGGCCATTGCCTATCAGCTGACCCACACCTGGAAGCCCAAACTCGCTTCTGAATCGACAAGTCAGTACATGGGCTGAAAGGGCTTTTTTTCAGGAAAAAAACAAGCGCCCCGAACCTATCGAGGCGCTTGTTGGAACCATGGAAAGACATCAACTCATCCAGTTGCCACCGTCGACATTGTACGTCTGAGCTACAACGTACTCGCTCTCGGATGACGCGAGAAAAATGGCCATTCCCGTTAGATCATCTGCTGTGCCCATTCGCCCAAAAGGCACCTCCTGCCCCACCAGCCTTTTCTTTTCACCCAATGGCCGATTCTCATACTGGGCGAACATTGCATCGACGCCATCCCAGTGCTCACCGTCCACAACCCCTGGCGCGATGGCATTCACATTGATCCGGTGCTTGATCAGATCCAGACCTGCCGATTGAGTAAGGCTGATAACGGCTGCTTTGGTTGCGCAATACACACCCACAAGCGCCTCCCCTCTCCTGCCTGCCTGGCTGGCCATGTTGATGATCTTGCCACCATGCCCCTGGTTGATCATCTGTCGGGCCGCTGCCTGCAGAGTGAAAAGCGTTCCAGCAACATTGATCGAAAACAGGCGCTCGTAACTCTCACGGGTGATGTCGACAATGGGCGCAAGATCGAACAATGCGGCGTTGTTGATCAAAATATCCAGCTTACCCGTCTGCGCTATCACGGCGGCAATGGCCTCATCGATAGACGCCTGATGGGTAACATCCATCTCGACTGCGTAAGCATTTGGACCAAGCTCGGCGGCCGTAGCCCGAGCGCGCTCAAGATTGATGTCAGCGATGGCGACTGTTGCCCCTTCACTGATATAGGCCTGCGCAAAAGTACGTCCAATGCCTCGGGCGGATCCAGTCACCAGCGCGCTTTTACCTTCTAGTCGTTTCATTGATTGTTTATCCGTTTCTGAAAATTGGCTGCGCCCAACCGAGGGCATTGGAGTGGCTTGGAAATCAGGCAGCGAGACGCGCCAACGGCCCTACAGCTTTCCCGTACTCGTCGAACAAATGGCAATGCAGAACATCAAGCGCAACCCATCGCTGCTCTCCATAAGCGACATCACAGTCGCCATTGACTCGCACGGTAAGTGCTTCGCCGGACTTGGCGACGACGTGACAGACGGTGTCGCTACCCAGGCGTTCGGTGACATCAGTGGTGATAGGCAGTTGTCCTTGATCATCCAGGCTGAGGTGTTCGGGACGTATGCCGACAGTGACTTCATTACCCACGGACAGAGTGCTTCCGTCACGCGGTGTGAGCTATTCATGGCGATCACTTACTCGTTGTACAGCGAGTTCCCTGTGGCGAGGGAGCTTGCTCCCGCTCGTGGGCAAAGCCCACGCCAATCTCGTCGATGCGTTCGCTGACAAATCGCATTCGCCGTTTTTGGGGCCGCTTCGCCCGAACGCGGACCGGCCCAGCGGGAGCAAGCTCCCTCGCCACAATTAGAGGTCTGCCGGTTACTTGGGATAACCGGCGCGCTTCATCTCGCGTTCGGTGGAGGTCTGCGCTGCAGCGAGTGCTTGATCAACCGACATCTGCCCAGTGAGAGCCGCCGAAAACAACTTCCCTACGGAAGTCCCTATCGCCTGGAACTCGGGAATGGTGACGTATTGGATGCCAACGTAAGGAACAGGCTTGATGGACGGGTGCGCAGGATCTGCGTGCTGCATCATCTGCAAGGTCACTTGCGCGAAAGGCGCGGCCTTCAAATAGGCCTCGTTGTAGGTGGACTGCCGGGTGCCGGGCGGCACATTGGCGATGCCATCTTTTTCTGCGACCAACTGAATGTATTCTTTCGACGTAGCCCAGGTGATAAAGGCTTTTGCGGTGTCTTTGTGTTTGGAGGTTGCCGGTATTGCCAGCGACCACGCATACAGCCATGACGAACCTTTGTCGGTGACCTCCGTCGGTGCAGGAGCAAAGCCCACACTGTCGACGACCTTGCTCTGCTCTTTGTCGGTGGTGAACGAGCCCGCGACGCTGGCATCCACCCAGATCGCGCATTTACCACTGTTAAAGAGGGCCAGGGTTTCATTGAAACCATTGCTCGACACGCCTGGCGGCCCGAACTTCTTGAGCGTATCAACGTAGAAGTGCGCCGCTGCAGTCCACTCGGGGCTGGACAGCTCCGGCTGCCACTTCTCATCGAACCAACGTGCACCAAAAGCGTTGGCCATGGTGCTGAGCAGTGCGATGTTCTCGCCCCACCCCGCCTTACCGCGCAGGCACATGCCGTACAGACCTTTATCCGGCTGGTGCAGCCTGGATGCAAACTCGCCGAGCTGCGTCCAGGTCGGATGTTCCGGCATGCTCAAGCCTGCATTCTTGAACAGGTCGGTGCGGTAATAGGTGACTGTGCTTTCGCCATAGAATGGCAATGCGTAGAGCGTGCTGTTAACCGACAAGCCTTGGCGGACAGAAGGAAAGATGTCCTCCAGGTCGTACTCCGGTGACAGCCCAGTGATGGGTTCGAGCCAGTTTTTGGTGCCCCACAACGGTGTTTCGTAGGTGCCAATCGTCAGTACGTCGAACTGGCCACCTTGAGTGGCGATATCGGTGGTCAGGCGCTGACGCAAAACGTTTTCTTCCAGCACCACCCAATTGAGCTTCACATCGGGATGCTGCTGTTCAAAAATCTTGGAGAGCCGTTGCATGCGGATCATGTCGCCATTGTTCACAGTGGCAATAGTCACTGTTTCGGCGGCTTGACTGACGAGGGCGAAGGACAGGCCAGCAGAAAGGAAAAGCGCTTTCGGGATTCTCATCAAGGTGCTCTCCGCTCCGCGCCTTGGACGACGGGAGCTCTTATTTTTATTGTTAACCACCGCTGGGCAATTTCAGCTCTGCAGCAATGGGGGACGATTTGATTACAGCACCTTGAAATAGCCCCGACAAACGCGCAGAGGACGGCAAACCGATACTTTTTTAACCCGACCAGTGAAACCTTCCGGGAATCAAAAAAGTATCACTGATACGCAATCCTGAACTAGCAAGCGCCCGCGCACAGGGCGTATGTTGTTCGCATACAAACAAGAAATAACCATCTGGGTTCAGCCATGACTGATAGCCGAACAGCGCTTTTCGAACAGCGCCCCGCCGAACTGGAAGTCATCCTTCCCGAGCCCGATCATTGCTTTCGCTGGTATGAGCACGACTACCCCTACTCCCTCGCTCGCTGGAACCACCATCCAGAATTCGAAATTCATCTGATCCGCCAAGGCAGCGGCAAGCTCGTTGCGGGTGATTACATCGGCGCATTCGGCGCCGGTCACGTAGCGTTTATCGGCCCTGACCTTCCACATGATTGGATAGGCGATCTGAGGCCCGGCGAGCTCTTGAAGGGACGCGACGTTGTGCTGCAATTCGATGGTGCAGCCATTCTGGCTTTGCGCAGCACGATGCCTGAGTTAGGCGAGCTTCAGCACCTTTTTGAACGTGCGCGCCGTGGTTTGGAGTTCACCGGGGCAACCGCAGTACAGGCGGCTCGATTGATGGAAGACATCGGCCCTGCGCAAGGGCTTGAACGGCTGATTTTTTTCCTGCAATTGATCAATACGCTAATGAAAGCGCCTACCCAGGACGCCCATACGCTGGCCAGCGCTTGCTACGCACCTACCCTGGACGACCGAAGTTCTGAACGCATCCACAAGGCCTTTGACTACCTGTTGACTGAGCTCACTGGCGACATTCGCCTGTCGGTGATCGCTCAGCAATTGGAAATGAGCGAGCCCGGCTTTTCGCGCTTCTTCAAACGGGTAACCGGCCATGGCTTCATCGATCTGATGCGTAAACTCAGGGTTCAGCGCGCATGCCGACTATTGTTGCAAACAGAGATGTCCGTGGCGGACATCTGTTTTGAAGTGGGCTATGAAAACATTTCCAACTTCAACAGACACTTCCGCATCGAGATGGAACAGACACCGAGTGAATATCGTCGCGGAACGGCGATGAACCTGTTCAATCGCAATGGTCTCCACGCCTCCCTACCGCACACAAAAACCCATTTGGCAGTTGATGCCTGACCGATGCGAATCAGTCAGCCGCATCCCACAACAAGAAGGAAATGACGATGGTGTTGCCTCGCGCAGTCGTATTTGGTGAAGCCCTGACCGACCTGATGGCGGCGGCGGTGGCGATGTTTATTCCGGGGTAGGCACTGGCTGCCGCAGTGCTTTTCTGGCGTGAAAACTGAGGCCATAGGCCTGCCGCTAGATGTGACCGTGATCCTCGCAGTAGACGTCGGGTCGCGCATTCCATGCGCGACCCGACGGGGTTGATACGTGCTTAGATCCGGATGATCTGGGTGATATGCGGCTTGCCGTTAATAGGCGCGTAAATTTCCACGACCGCTTGCCAGCTGTTTGGCGAACCAGGCTGCGTTGCTTTAGCCTGATAAGGCATTGGCTATTCATAAATGCGTAATCGCGCTCATCAGTTATTTGCGAGCTGAGCCACTTCGCTGGACGACACAAGCATCTTCAGTGACGCATCAAACTGCTTCAGCGCGTTCAATTGCAGCTCGGTCTGCTGGTCGATTTGCGCGGCAATCTCTGGTGCCGCTTTGCCATGAACCCAGACCGAAGGCATTTGCTGTTCTCGCGAGCCTTCGGCCTTGCCGATGTACTGCAGGTTCGAGTCGTAGAACTTGGCCATGAATCGCGCTTCAACCTGGTTGTTGCGCTTGGACACCAGACGGCTGTAAGTGTCCAGCATCACCACTACGTCGGGATGGGCTTGTACCAGCGCATCGAGGTTGTCGTAGACGGTCACCGAGGCGAACTCTTTCTGTAGCGAACCCATGAGCCAGTTGATCGCGAGTTTCGGATCGGAGCTGTTGACGAACGCGTTGCTGATACGCGAATCGAGCGCAGGGTTCTTCGCGCCGTTCAGCGCTACCGAATGGTACTGCTCCAGGTATTGGAGGGTGTTGAGGGTGTTTTCGCTGTAGAGCACACCCACCGATTGGGCATGCTGCAGGCTGATGGTGCTGTCGACCACGGGTAAAAAGTGGCAGGACTGTTCGGCCGCGTAGGTCGGTGCTGTGGCGGCTACACTGCCGGTCAAAACGGCGATAAGTGCCAGCAAGGTAGAAATTCTCATCGCGCAGTTCCTTCAGAAGCGGCTTCGGTATGTCGCCATCCTCCTCCTTTGCCGGAAAAACAGAACTTGCATTCCTTGATGATAACTATCGACTGAACGAATGGTAGGAAGCCTATGAGCTACAGTTGTGATGAGCTTGGGCAGGCTATACCTCATATGCCGGCATCGTCTGTCATCAAATGCCAAGTCACTGACGCTCAATGAAAAGCAGCCGCTTTGCGCGTGACGATACTGGCTTGCTAATCGACGTCGATCAGTTAATTGAAAAACCACTTACGCATTACATCGGATACCTCTCCTCCCCCATTGGCGTATGAGGGGGGTGCTGTCGGATACGTCTCAGTAAAAAAACAAAGTGAGAACAGCATGAAGTTCAGTCCTGTTGATAACGGCAACCCGAGTCGCCGGCGCGTTCTACGCGATGCCTTCGCCCTGGCTTTGGCAGCTTCGCCATTGGCTAACATGGCCAAGGCAGCCGACGAAACACCGGAAGAAGTGACCTTTGCTGCCGGTCCACGGCCGCTGGTGCAATACCCGCAAAAACGTCCGTTGACCCTGGTGACCACCCGCCCGCCACACCTTGAGACGCCATTCCCCGTCTTCAACGAAGGGCCCATCACGCCGAATGACGCGTTTTTTGTGCGTTACCATTTGGCCAATATTCCTACCAGCATTGATCCGGACAGTTACCGCCTGACGATCAAGGGCTCGGTCAACACACCGCTGTCACTTTCCCTTGCAGAACTCAAGGCTTTGGCCGAACCGGTAGAAGTAGTGGCCGTCAATCAATGTTCGGGTAACAGCCGTGGTTTTTCGATGCCGCGCGTGTTCGGCGCTCAGTTGGGCAATGGTTCAATGGGTAATGCCCGCTGGGTGGGAATACCGCTCAAGGCGGTATTGGAAAAGGCCGGGGTGAAAGCCGACGCCAGGCAAGTGACATTCCGTGGGCTCGATAAGCCAGTGCTGCCGAGCACGCCGGAGTACATCAAAGCCCTGGACATCAGCCATGCGATGGACGGCGAGCCCATGATCGCCTGGTCGATGAACGGTGCCGACCTGCCATTCCTCAACGGTTACCCGATACGTCTGGTGGTGCCGGGCTATTTCGGTACGTACTGGGTCAAGCACCTGAGTGAGATCGAAGTCGTCGATCACACTTACGACGGTTTCTTCATGGCTAAAGGTTACCGCGTTCCAGACAACGATTGTTTCTGCATCGCCCCCGGCACCACTGCGGCGCAAACGGCGCCAATTTCCAAGTTGCCGGTACGCTGTTTTATCACCAGCGTCAAACACGGCGATGTGTTGCCACTGAAAAAAAACGTAGTGCTCAAGGGCATTGCGTTCGACGGAGGTGTTGGGGTCAACAAGGTGGAGGTGTCGATCGACGGCGGGAAAAGTTGGCGCGAAGCCACGCTTGGGCAGGATCTTGGCCGTTTCTCCTTCCGTGAGTGGACGCTGCCAATCACCTTTACCAGCAAGGGCGCCACCCAGTTGATGGTGCGGGCCAGTAACCGTGCAGGCGAAACACAGCCGTTGCGAGCCGACTGGAACCCCGGTGGCTACCGCCGCCACGTTGTAGAAACCAGTTACGTGACCGTCGCCTGAGGGGGCCCCGCATGAAACGCATGACCACCTTGCTCTGCGCAGTTCAGGTTTGTTTGGCTAGCATGGCTAGCGCAGCGCCACTATCGATCACGTTGCCGCCCGAAACGGCTGTGTTCAAACCCAATGCCCTGCCCGGCTACCCGTTGGCTCAACAGAAGTGCTCCACCTGCCATTCTGCCGACTACATCAACTTCCAGCCTCCCGGCATGAGCCTGGCGCAGTGGACTGGGGAAGCGAGCAAGATGCAGCACGTGTATGGTGCTCCGATCAGCGATCAGGATGTAAGCATCATCGGCGCCTACCTTGCGGTGACCTACGGCAGTGCCCATGCGAGCGATGCCGATGTGCAGGCAGCCTCAAGCCCATCGCCAAGCCAGACCCCGGCGGCGCCTGCAACCAAAGTCGACGCCATGGCCTTGCTACAGAGCAACTCCTGCCTGTCCTGTCATGCGATCGATCATAAGGTTGTAGGCCCGGCCTATCACGATGTGGCCGCAAAGTATGCCAATGACCCCCAGGCACTGGCCAAGGTAACGTCCAGCATTCAGCAAGGCGGTACCGGCAAATGGGGGAATATCCCGATGCCGCCTTTCACGCAGTTAAGCCCGGACGATCTGCACACCCTGGCGACTTTCGTGCTGCGTCAGTGAGCACACTTGCGGCTCGGTGAGGTATCAGCGACTGATTAGCCTCACCAAACGATCGGGCCTGACAGGCTCTAATGCGAAATGATCCCGTGGTCCATCGCGTACTTTACCAAGGCCGCGGGCTTGTCGATGTTGAGCTTGCGACGGATGCTCAAACGATGGGTTTCCACCGTCCGAACGCTGATGTCCAGCTCGCGGGCCATTTCCTTGTTGTTCATTCCCAGCGCCATCTTGCACAGCACTTGACTCTCGCGCGGCGTCAGCTCGTTCTCGGTATTCTTGTCGGCGATGAGCCGCTGCGCGATCTCTGCACTGTAAAACGTTCCGCCGCTGGCAATCGCTTCAATGGCCGCAATGATTTCCCGTGAAGGTGCGTTCTTCAGCACATAGCCGCTGGCGCCAGAACGCACAGACTCACTCACATACTCATAGTTGTCGTACATGCTGAGTACCAGAATCTTGAGCAACGGATATTGCTTGCTCAACACTCGGGTCAGCTCAAGTCCGTTCATGTCCTTCAGACTGATGTCGACGAGTAACAGGTCCGGCTGACAGAGCCTCACCATCTCAATCGCTTCGGCACCACTCTCGGCTTCCCCCACCACTTCCAGGGGAGACATGACCGCCAGCAGCGCCTTGATCCCGTCACGGACCAGGGAATGATCGTCGACCAGGGCGACGCGGATTGGGTAGGACAGGTTCATCAGGGGCATTCACTCTTGTTGTTATTGGCTGAGTCAGTGTTTCGGACCGGGCATTTTCATTGGCAGCAGAACGTCCAGGACACTTCTTCCCGGCGTCGATGCAAGCTCGAATCGCCCGCCAAAATGCTCGACCCGCTCGCGGATGTTCCGCAGCCCTATACCGGAGTGACGGCGTTCGACTTGAGCGACGTTGAAACCGACACCGTCATCGACCACCGTCAGCCGTATGGACTCTTCGGACCCGTGCAGTGTAATGGATACGTTTTTGGCCCGGGCATGTCGTTCGATGTTGGTCAGGCCTTCTTGCACAATGCGAAACAACGAGACCGGGGCTCCATCGACCAGATGGCACTCGAAATCGTTGTTGTTGTAGGTCACTACGAGTCCGCTACGTTGCTCGAACTCTGTGGCGAGTTGACCAATTGCCGCCGACAGACCCAGCGTGTCGAGCAGCGACGAGCGCAGGTTGTGTGAAAGGCTGCGAACCTCGCCAATCGCTTCTCCGAGACGCTCCGTGGCCTCTCTTAAAATGCTCAAGCCCGTGTCCTGTCCACTCTCCAGCACGTGGCTGGCCAGTTCGAACTGAAACTTGATGGACACCAGTACCTGGCTGATACCGTCGTGCAACTCACGGGAAACCCGTGATCGCTCTTCTTCTTGCAAACTGACGATACGCTGGGTCAACCGCTGGAGTTTTTTGTCGGCCAGACGATGTTCGCTGACGTTCAGCGTCATGCCGCTGGCGAAGACGAACAGCACTGCCACGAGGGCAACGATGGCAATGGCGAGCATCGTTTTGCGAATGCCCTGAGCCACCTCGTCACGCGCCTGCTGTGTTGCGCGCTCAACGTCCTCGAGGTAGATGCCGGTACCGAGCATCCAGCCCCAACGATCCAGCATCACGACATAGGCGAGCTTGTCGGTCACTTGACCGGAAGAGGGTTTGTTCCAGGCGTAGCGTTGAAAGCCCTCCCCTGACTCCGCACTTTTCAGTAGCGCCTGGATCACCGGCAGACCATGCGGGTCTTTCATGTCCCACAGGTATTTGCCCACCAGTTCCGACTGCCGCGAGTGCATCAGGCTACGGCCCTGGCGGTCGTAGACGAAGAAGTAGCCATTGATACCAAAGCTGAGCTTGCGCAGTTCTTCCAGCACTTGTTGCTGTGCGTGCTCGTCACCCTTGCCATTGTCATACAGCGGCGCGATCAGGCTTTGCGCCATTTCGACGTAGTTTTTCAGTTCTGCACGCTTGCTGGCCAGAATGCTGTCTTCGATCAGTTGCGTCTGTTGATCACCCAGTTGGCGGTTCAGGGAAATCACCAGCGCGCAGATGACCGCAATCGCCAACACCAGCGGCAGAATCCCGAGCGCGACGATTTTATGTTTGAGCTGCATCTTTGCTCCTGACCGGACCGAGGGAAAGCGAAGGCCCGGCATCATATGCCAAAGATACGCGTGTCCAGTAGCGGCGCTGGACGGAATGACCTGCGGCTCAGTTGAAATACAAAGCCCGCTCCCACAAGGAGATCAGCGTCGTCTACGTAGAACTACGCAGATGCTGCGTACGTAGTAACGCGGATTTATTTGTAGACAGCATGCGTGGATATTGGGCCAGCTCCGCACAGCGGACACAATTATAAAAATTACCGCCGCAGCCCACTGGCTGTCGGCAGGAGACACGCAATGACCCGTCTGGCTAAACACCTCGCCTGGTTTGCCGTGGCTGTCCTGGGAGCTTTTGCGCTGAGTGTCGTGGCCCTGCGCCGCGGCGAAGCCATCAACGCCCTCTGGATCGTAGTCGCAGCAGTCGCTATCTATCTTGTCGCATACCGCTATTACAGCCTGTTTATCGCCAATAAGGTGATGCAGCTCGATCCCGGTCGAGCCACCCCCGCCGTCGTCAACAACGACGGTCTGGACTACGTACCCACCAACAAACACATTCTTTTCGGTCACCACTTTGCGGCCATTGCGGGCGCCGGGCCACTGGTCGGCCCGGTACTGGCGGCGCAAATGGGTTACCTGCCCGGTACGCTCTGGCTGATCGCCGGCGTGGTATTGGCCGGTGCCGTTCAGGACTTCATGGTCCTGTTCATGTCGACTCGCCGCAACGGCCGCTCCCTGGGCGACATGGTCCGTGAAGAAATGGGCCGTGTCCCCGGGACCATCGCGCTGTTCGGCTGCTTCCTGATCATGATCATCATCCTCGCGGTGCTGGCGCTGATCGTGGTCAAGGCCTTGGCTGATAGCCCATGGGGCATGTTCACGGTGATGGCGACCATCCCGATCGCGATGTTCATGGGCGTGTACATGCGCTACATCCGCCCGGGCCGCATCGGTGAGATTTCCGTTGTCGGCGTGCTGCTGTTGCTGGGGTCGATCTGGCTGGGCGGGCAGATTGCCGCTGATCCGGTCTGGGCCAAAGCCTTTACCTTCACCGGAATCCAGATCACCTGGATGCTGATCGGCTACGGTTTCGTTGCCGCGGTGCTGCCGGTCTGGCTGATCCTGGCGCCGCGTGACTACCTGTCGACCTTCCTCAAGATCGGCACCATCATGGCCCTGGCGATCGGCATCCTGATCACCATGCCCGAGCTGAAAATGCCGGCACTGACCCAGTTCATCGATGGCACCGGACCGGTCTGGAAAGGCGGGTTGTTTCCGTTCCTGTTCATCACCATCGCCTGTGGCGCGGTCTCCGGTTTCCACGCGCTGATCGCTTCCGGGACCACCCCGAAACTGTTGGCCAGTGAAGGCCATGCCCGTTACATCGGTTACGGCGGCATGCTGATGGAATCCTTCGTGGCCATCATGGCGATGGTTGCCGCTTCGGTGATCGAACCGGGCGTCTACTTCGCCATGAACAGCCCGGCGGCGATTGTCGGCGGTGATGTGATGCAGGTCGCGCAAACCGTCAGCAGTTGGGGTTTTGCGATTACCCCGGAAGCCCTGCAAGCGGTGGCCAGGGACATCGGTGAAACCACCGTTCTGGCCCGCGCCGGCGGTGCACCGACCCTGGCGGTCGGTATCGCGCAAATCCTGCACAGTGTACTGCCGGGTGAAAACACCATGGCGTTCTGGTACCACTTCGCGATCCTGTTCGAAGCGCTGTTCATCCTGACCGCGGTCGACGCCGGCACCCGTGCCGGGCGTTTCATGCTGCAGGACTTGCTCGGCTCCTTTGTGCCAGCGCTCAGACGCACGGAATCCTGGACTGCCAACCTGATCGCGACCGGTGGTTGCGTGGCAATGTGGGGCTACCTGCTGTACCAAGGCGTGATCGATCCGCTGGGTGGCATCAACACCTTGTGGCCGCTGTTCGGTATCTCCAACCAGATGCTGGCCGGTATCGCGCTGATGCTCGGTACGGTCGTGCTGATCAAAATGAAACGCCAACGCTACATCTGGGTGACGTTGCTGCCAGCGGCCTGGCTGCTGATCTGCACCACCACCGCAGGTTTCATCAAGCTGTTCGACGCCAACCCGGCGATCGGCTTCCTGTCGCTGGCGAAGAAATACAGCGATGCCCTGGCCAACGGTCAGATCCTCGCCCCGGCCAAGGACATCACGCAGATGCAGCACGTGATCTACAACGCCTACACCAACGCAACGCTGACGGCGCTGTTCCTGTTCGTGGTCTTCAGCATCCTGTTCTATGCGATCAAGGTCGGTATTTCCGCCTGGGGCAGCAAAGAACGCACGGATAAAGAATCGCCATTCCAGGCTATTCCAGAAGCGTAATCGAGGGTTGCAAGCATGTTCAATGACCTGAGTCGCCTCGGTAAATACCTCGGTCAGGCCGCGCGCCTGATGGTCGGCATGCCCGACTACGACACCTACGTCGAGCATATGCAAACCAAACACCCGGACAAACCGGTGATGAGCTACGAGGCGTTCTTTCGGGAGCGACAGGAGGCTCGTTACGGTAGCAAGGCTGGGCCGAAGTGCTGTTGACCCGTTGACGGCGGGTTATCAGAGGTGATGTGGGAGCAGGTTTTTGTGGGAGCGAGCTTGCTCGCACTGACCTGCTCCCATTTTTCGTTAGTGATCCGTTCCTTTAACGCAGATTCGCTACTCGGCCTCGCAAACGGTACTGGTGGCCAGCCCCGTGCCCGTCTAGATTTTGAATCGCGCCACCGTCTCGTGCAGTGCTCCTGCCATCTGCGCCAATTCCAGACCGGCGGTGTGGGTCTGCTGGGCACCCAGCAAGACCTGCCCGGACACGTTACGAATGCTCACCAGATTGCGATCCACCTCACGAGCCACCAATGCCTGCTCCTCTGTGGCGCTGGCGATCATCATGTTGCGCTCATTGATCTGCGAGATTGACCGGGTGATCGCTTCCAGTGCCTCGCCTGAGCGTTGCGCGACTTCCAGGGTCGTCTGTACCAGGTGACCGCTACTTTGCATGGCGGTCACCGCGTGCCCGGTATCGAGCCGAATGTTGCCAATCATCTGCTCGATTTCCTGGGTCGACACCTGAGTGCGATGGGCCAGTGCCCGCACCTCGTCGGCGACCACCGCAAAACCACGTCCGGCATCACCGGCACGGGCTGCTTCAATCGCCGCGTTGAGGGCCAGCAAATTGGTTTGCTCGGCAATGCTGCGAATCACCTCCAGCACCGTGCTGATGTCTTGTACGCGCCCGGCCAATTGCTGGATACGCTGCGAGGTATCCGTCATGCCGTCCGCCAGCGTGCCTATCGAGGCGACTGTTTCCTGAACGTGTTCACGGCCGCGCTGCGCGGTTTGCTCGGACACCCGGGACGCCTCGCTGGTGCTGACGGCATTGCGTGCGACCTCGTCGACGGCCGCCGTCATTTGATTGATCGCCGTCGCAGCCTGCTCGATCTCCAGGCTCTGCAACTGCAGACTGTCACGGGTCTGGCTGCTGACTGCACTCAGCTCTTCGGACGAACTGGCCACCTGATCGACCGACGCCGCGATGTGTTTAACCATCGCGTTCAGGCTTTGTTGCATCTGGTGCATGTTCATCATCACGCTACCGTCGGCATTGGCATTCACCTGCACTTGAATCCTCAGATCGCCTTGCGCGATTTGACTCAGTGCCCGAGCAGCAACATCGGGCTCTCCACCCAAGGGCCGGGTGACACCGCGCGTCACGATGACCGCCGCGGCGATGACCGAGGCCAGGCAGAAAACCAGCAACCCCAGCATGTTCATGCGCGCATCGCTGTACAGGACCTGCGCCGACCTTTCACGATCGGCGAATATCTGCCCTTGCTGCGCCATCAGGACGTCCAGGCTTTTATAAACCTGCTGTTCAGCGGGTATCACTTGCTGTTTCAACTGCGCCATTGCGGCATCAAAGGCACCTTGCCTGATCAAGGCCTGTACCTGGGTGAATGCGGCGACATAAGCTTCGCGATTCCTTTTCAGGGCCATATACGCCGCCTTGCCTTCCGGCAGATCGAACAACGGTTCGAGCGTTTCAAGTGCCTGGCTGATGCGCTTTTTGGTGGCATCGATGGCCTGTTGCGCTTGCTGATTGTCTTTGTCGATCAGCAAGTCCCGGGTGTTCCTGGCGTTGTCCCGAACACCTGTGGCAATGACCATGATCGGATCGATTTTCGGCCAGTCCTGTTTGACGATCACCATTGCCTGGTCCTTCAGCGTTGCCAGATCGTGCAACGCATAGAACGCCAGGCCTGTCAGTACCAACGGCGCGATGGCAAAGCCGATGACGATACGTTGAGCCGTGCTTAACTTGGCCAAATCAAATGCTCCCTGATTAGTACCTGCCCGGCGGGCAGCACATTTGAAACTTCATGTCCGCGTAAGCCTTGGTTCCACCTCACTCCTGTCGTTTTAATGTCCGCGGATGTAGTGTTCCAGTTGCCGGATCAGGTCGGCCTGTTCGGCAATGGCTTCTTTGACCAGATCCCCAATCGATAACAGGCCAATCAACTGGTCGCCTTCCACCACCGGTAAATGGCGCAAATGACTGTCGGTCATGACCTCCATGCAACGCTCGATGCTCTGCTGACTGTCTGCCGTCACCACGGGCGCGCTCATAATGGCCCTGACCGGCGTACCGACCGATGAGCGCCCCTGCAGAACGACCTTGCGCGCATAGTCGCGTTCGCTGATAACGCCGACTACCTGCCCCTCCTCTATGACGGGCAGAGCACCCACATTCTTCTCGGCCATCAGCTTCAGCGCTTCAAGGACCATCTGGTCTGGCGCGATGCTATGTACTTGCTGGTTTTGCACGACCTTCAGCTTCAGCAATTGTGCGGCTGTTTTCATACGGACCTCCGACGTCAATCACGCTTAAAAAAGCAAAAAAAAAACGCCTGAAACCTTTCGGTTTCAGGCGCCTTTGCCTGTTCTTGTGCGGTGTTAAAACCAGACGTCCATGCCTGATGCACCGAAGTTGCCCATGACCTGTTCGGCCAATCGATCATCGTTGACCGAGGGGGCTGTCCACTGGAATCCGTTCCAGATGATCCTGATACGAGCCTTGCAGCCTTTGTGCCAGTCGACAGCAGTAAACTTCATCCTGCGTGGGAACCCTGGATCTGAGCGATAGAGGATTGTCACGGTGACTGCGATCCAAGCGAGTTTCGGCGGGATGGGCAGACTTTCAAGAGCGCGCTTTGATACGAATAACCATTCGAGACGCTTGAGCAGACGGAGTCGAAAGCTCATTGTGTTGACTCCCTCTGGTGCAAATGGTTATGCATAGCGCTTTATAAAAGTGCATCCGGGCGGTGTGGCAAGTTTTGAGCACTGCCTTACACTGCGATACACCCACTGCAACTGTTCAACGGATCGATAGGTCCCACGGCAATCCGTGGCATCACCTCATGATTCGGGTGAAACCAACATGAAAACGGTCACCGCCCTTTTCACCTGTCTGCTTGCTGCCAGCGTGTGCGCGGCGACAAGCACCTGTGTGAACGCGGCCCCTCCTTCGCCAATCTTCAAGACCAGTTTCGACTGCGCCCAGGCAAGGGCATCCATCGAAAAGCTTATCTGTCGCGATCCGCAACTGGCACAGATGGATATCGAACTGACGCGTCTTTATCGCCTGGCGCTCACGGATGAACATTCAGTACCGCCTCCAGACACCGTCATGATCGACCAACAGTTCTGGATCGAGGCCCGTAATCAGTGCGCCTCCGCGCCTGCGCCCAAGGTGTGCACGATCCGAAGTTATGCCGCGCGCGCGCACCAGCTGCGCCAAGGCTCGGCAATTGTGAGAACCAAGGATCCAGACCGGCTCACCGAAGGCCCCCTGGCTTTTCGTTGTACGGGGTTTGACGCGCTGATTACTGCCACCTTCTTCAGCACGCAACCGGGTGTCGTGTACCTGAAATGGGCGAATACTTCGATCACCCTGAGCCAGGTGCCAAGTAATTCTGGAACCCAATACGCTGGCAAGGACTTCCAGGGGAACTACAGCTTCTGGCAAAACGACAATGTGGTCCTTTTCCAAAAACCAGGCTCCGCCGAAATGAGTTGTACGGCCGAGCCGGCCGGCTGATTGCGCTGGTGCAACGGTCGCTTAGTTTCCGTTTGGAGAGCTGCAGGCGAGGATACAGAACCCTCGCCACTAACCTGTCCCTCAAAAAACAGCGATATGCGAGTCCGTTCGAAAGGTGCGGGTGCGGGCGTGGCTCGGCTGGCCGAAGATCTGAATGATGAGCGGCCATACCGTCATGGAGACGGTATAGCCGGTTATGGTGACGGTGCGAGCGAGTTTTATTGGTGCTGAACCTGCAACTGGGACGACACCTGGACCCGCGCGAGCATGTGCTCGGCCCCTCCCCCGCGACGCATGCCGCGCACCGGGCAAGCGTCGAGGTACTCGAGGCCCACCGCCAGTTTCAGATGACGCTCGGGCAGCACCAACCTGTTGGTGACGTCGAAGCTGTACCAACCATCGTCGAGCCAGGCTTCGGCCCAGGCATGGCTGGCCAGATGGCTTTCATCTTCTGTGCACAGATAACCGGAGACGTAGCGCGCAGGAATGCCCAGGCTGCGAGCGCAGGCCAGGAAAGCATGGGTATGGTCCTGGCAGACCCCGACGCCGGCGGCAAAGGCTTCGGCTGCGGTGGTGTCCACCGCTGTAGCGCCCGGGCTGTAGACCATGTGTTCGGCGAGGCCATTCATAAGGTCAATCAACGCCCCGCGATCACGCCGCGTGCCGCACCGCTGTATGGCAAAGGCATTGAGGGCGTCGTCAGCCTTGGTCAGATGGCTGGTGCGCAAGAACGGCAACGGCGACTGACTGTCGTGCTCCACCTCCAGCATCTGGTCGATTTCCACCTGACCATAGGCGGTCAGCACGAGGGCGCCGTGGGGCTCATCCATCGTCAATACGTGCAGGATGTTGCCGTAAGGATCGAGCTGGCTACGTACCAGGCGCGGCAGTTCCAGGTGCCATTCCAGAATGTGCTGGCGCTCGGTGTTCTTGGGCGTCAAACGCAGGAACTGGATGCTGGTGCAGACTTCGTCGGTGTAGCTGTAGGTGGTGTCGTGGCGTATGGACAGTTTCATACGACCTCCAGATAGGATTCGTGGACGGTCTGGCCGAGATGGCGAACCTGGGAGATGAAATCAGTCAGCCAGAGGTGCAGACCGAAGCCGAGAATCTCGTCGATCCCGGTGTAGCGCAGCCGCGCATTCAATTCGGCGGCCAGCCGCTGGGCCGCCCGCCCGTTACTGCCCGGCAGGCTGGCGAGGATCTGGTCCAGTTCCTCGATGCAGGCGTGCAGCGAACGTGGAACGGCGGCGCGCAACAGCAGCATCTCGGAGACCTGCTCGGCGTTCGGTGCGTTGCGGTAGAGCTCGTTGAACGCCTCGAAAGACGACAAGGCGCGCAGCAAGGCGCTCCATTGGTAGTAGCCGCGGGCCGAGTTGTCGCTCACCTCCTCCGACTCCTCGCCGTACATTTCGTAGCGCGCATCCAGCAGGCGCAGGGTGTTGTCGGCGCGTTCGAGGAAGGTGCCCAGTCGAATGAAGCAGTAGGCATCGTTGCGCATGATGGTGCCGGAGGTTGCCCCGCGGAACAGGTGCGAGCGCTCCTTGACCCATTCGCAGAAATGGCTGATGCCATAACGACCCAGGCCATTGCGGGCGATGTTGCGCATCTCCAGCCAGGTGGCGTTGATGTTCTCCCACATGTCGGCGGTGATCCGCCCACGTACCGCGTGGGCATTGGCCCGCGCCGCCTGCAGACAGCAATAGATACTGCCGGGATTGGTTTCATCCAGCGCGAAAAAATGCAGCATGCGTTCGGTATTGAGTTCGCCGTAGCGCTGGTTGTAGTCGTCCAGCGTGCCGGCGGCCAACAGCGACATCGACAGCTCGGCATGACCGTCGGTGCGCCCGGCCTGGGGCATCAGCGACAGCGAGTAACTGACTTCGAGCATGCGCGCCAGGTTTTCGGCGCGCTCCAGATAACGGGACATCCAGTAGAGGTCCGAAGCGGTTCTTGAAAGCATGTCTTAGTCCTCCACTACCCAAGTGTCTTTGGTGCCGCCGCCCTGGGACGAGTTCACCACCAGCGAGCCTTCGCGCAATGCCACGCGGGTCAGGCCGCCGGGCACCAGGCGGGTTTCACGGCCCGACAGTACAAACGGGCGCAGGTCGATGTGGCGTGGGGCGATGCCGCTTTCGACAAAGGTCGGGCACGTGGACAGGCACAGCGTCGGCTGGGCGATATAGGCTTCGGGGCGGGCCTTGAGACGTGCGCGGAAGTCCTCGATTTCCGCCGCCGTGGCCGCCGGGCCGACCAGCATCCCGTAGCCGCCGGAACCCTGGGTTTCCTTGACCACCAGTTCGGGAAGATTGGCCAGCACGTGGGACAGCTCTTCCGGTTTGCGACATTGCCAGGTCGGTACGTTCTTGAGGATTGGCTCCTCGTCGAGGTAGAAGCGAATCATGTCGCCCACATAGGGGTAGATCGACTTGTCATCCGCCACACCGGTGCCAATCGCATTGGCGAGGATCACGTTCCCTGCGCGATAAACCGTCACCAGCCCGGGCACGCCCAGCATGGAGTCCGGATTGAAAGACAGCGGGTCGAGAAACGCATCGTCGAGGCGCCGATAAATCACATCCACCTGTTTCGGGCCGGCGGTGGTGCGCATGTAGACATGATCGTCGCGGACGAACAGATCGGCGCCTTCAACCAGTTCCACACCCATTTCACGGGCCAGGAACGCGTGTTCGAAGTAAGCGCTGTTGAAGCGGCCCGGGGTCAGTACCACGGTCGTCGGGTTGTCCAGGGGGCTGGAACTCTTGAGGGTGTCCAGCAGCAGGTTCGGGTAGTGGTCGATGGGCGCCACACGCTGGGCGGCGAAGAGTTCGGGAAACAGGCGCATCATCATCTTGCGGTCTTCGAGCATGTAGCTGACGCCGCTGGGCGTGCGCAGATTGTCTTCGAGTACGTAGTAACTGCCGTCGCCATCGCGGACCAGATCGACCCCGGAGATGTGGGCATAGATGCCGCGGTGCAGATTCAGGCCCTGCATGGCGACCTGATAACCCTCGTTGGCCAACACCTGTTCGGCCGGGATAATGCCCTCCTTGAGAATCCGTTGCCCGTGATAGATATCGGCCAGGAACATGTTCAAGGCCTGGACCCGCTGAATGCAGCCACGCTCGACCATCTGCCATTCGCTGGCCTTGATGCTGCGTGGAATGATATCGAACGGAATCAACCGCTCGGTGCCTTGCTCGTCCCCATATAACGTGAAGGTGATGCCGGCTCGATGGAACAGCAGGTCGGCTTCGCGACGACGCTGATCCAGCAGCTCCAGGGGCGTGTCCGCCAACCAGCGCGCAAACTCCTGGTAATGTGGGCGGCAGCCACCACTCGCATCATACATTTCATTAAAAAAAGCTCGGGACATACCCCACTCCTTGCCGCGATACAGCCGGCATTTTTTATAACTTTGTCATTCCAATAGATGAAGCCTTACGTTGTTTTAGTGAGTACTGTTTCTGTAAAGCACCTCAGTGTGCACCGTGAACTTCCTGTCCCTTTATGAAGCTGGAAGCTCACGATTCCGACAGCGTCTTGACGCATTCTGGCGTCAGAGATCTGGCCGTTTCCGGATTAGCTTACTGGCGCTCCTACTTGTAACGCCCCCAGTTTCTTTTCACGCAAAAACCACACTTCCGATGGTTTGAAAGTGCTTTTGCAAGGGCTGTGCCCACGCAACGCCAGGGCCGTTAAAAATCGAAAAAGCCTTCAATAATGATGCTGGGGCGACATTTTCTTTCATTTTTACGGTGTTTTTCTCGTAACAAGTTGAAACATTTATTGAACTTACCGTTTGCACAACTCTGGCGCGGACAAAATCGGTGCATTGGGTAAACACGTTGACTTTATTGCCCTGTAAACGGGAAATTTTTACTCACTCTTTTTTATGAGCGTTGTAATACCAATCCTTCAGACCCGTACATCGAATTGCATCCTTGCACCATTAATGCGCACACAAACGCACTCCATGACTGCGCATGGAGTTAAAGCGCTCGCTAGTGATGCACGACGGTATTCAGTTGAATGAGCGTTCAAGTGCCGTCGAGCTCCCCCGTTGTCAGGCAGGTGCAGCCTCCAATCCAATCCGACAGATCAACCTTGTCTCCAAGCGATCTCCACAGTACCTGCGACACAGCGCATGACCCGCCTCCGATGCCCTTCGCTCTTTTCATCGCCTTCTGGCCGGAAACTCATTTCAGCCTCTTGCGCTACCAATATTATGGTATACCATCATACGCACAAACACCTCTCAACCCGCATACGGAGCAGCTCATGAGTTTCGAAATCCGCAAGATCGTCAGCTACGTCGAAGAAACCTTTATTGAAGGCGGCAAAGCCGCCGACAAGCCGGTGACCATGGTCGGTCTGGCCGTGGTGATGAAAAACCCCTGGTTGGGCCGCGGCTTTGTCGAAGACCTGAAACCGGAAATTCGCGCCAACTGCTCCGACCTCGGCGCGCTGATGGTCGAACGCCTGGTGGGAATTATTGGCGGTGCCGAGAAGATCGAGGCTTACGGCAAGGCGGCTGTAGTGGGCGCCGACGGCGAAATCGAGCACGCCTCCGCCGTCATCCACACCCTGCGCTTCGGCAACCATTACCGCGAAGCGGTTAAAGCCAAGAGCTACCTGAGCTTTACCAACAAACGCGGCGGTCCGGGCACCTCGATCCAGATTCCGATGATGCACAAGGACGACGAAGGCCTGCGCTCGCACTACATCACCCTGGAAATGCAGATCGAAGATGCACCGCGCGCTGACGAAATCGTCGTGGTCCTGGGGTGTGCCGATGGCGGCCGTCTGCACCCACGCATCGGTAACCGTTACATCGATCTGGAAGAACTGGCTGCCGAGAAGGCCCAGTAATTCCGGTAAGAGCCACTACAACAAAAAGGCATGCAGGAGCGCTCCATGATTCGGCTCACCGCTGAAAGCACCCCGGCTGGCACCAGTTACCTGGCGACCGGCCAAGGCCAGCCCGTGGTCTTGATCCACGGCGTGGGCCTGAACAAAGAAATGTGGGGCGGCCAGGTCGTTGGCCTGTCCACTAAATACCGTGTGATTACCTACGACATGCTGGGTCACGGCGCCAGCCCGCGCCCGGAAAGCGGTACGCCCCTTCTCGGCTATGCCGATCAGTTGCTGGAACTGCTCGACCATCTGCAGTTGCCGCAGGCGACGGTCATCGGTTTTTCCATGGGCGGGCTGGTGGCGAGGGCTTTTGCCTTGCATTACCCGCAACGCCTGCAAGGCCTGGTGGTGCTCAACAGCGTGTTCAATCGCAGCCCCGAACAGCGCGCCGGGGTGATTGCCCGCACCGCCCAGGCTGCCGAGCACGGACCGGATGCCAACGCCGAAGCCGCACTGTCGCGCTGGTTCAGCCGCGAATACCAGGCGGCTAATCCGGCGCAGATTGCCGCGCTGCGCCAGACCTTGGCAGATAACGACCCGCAGGGTTACCTGACCACTTATGAGCTGTTCGCCACCCAGGACATGTACCGCGCCGAGGATCTGGCCAATATTCAGGTGCCGACACTGATCGCCACCGGGGAACTGGACCCTGGCTCGACACCGGAAATGGCCCGGCAATTGGCCGAACGAATTCCAGGTGCCACGGTTGCCGTGCTCGCCGAGCAACGGCATATGATGCCCGTAGAATCGCCGCGCCTGGTCAACCAGCTGTTGCTGGAGTTTCTCGACACCGCGCACGCCCGACAAAACCCAAAAAAGGGGATCGTTGCATGACACTCGCACGCTTCCAGATGTGCATCGGCGGTGAATGGGTCGATGCCCTGTCCGGCAAAACCTTTGAAAGCCTGAACCCGGCCCTGGCCCAAGCCTGGGCTGAACTGCCCGATGCCGACGAAGCTGACGTCGAGCGTGCCGTACAGGCAGCGCAGACTGCTTTCGATAGCCCGGCCTGGCGTGGCCTCAGCGCCACCGCTCGCGGTAAATTGCTGCGTCGGCTTGGCGACCTGATCGCCGAAAACAAAGAGCAACTGGCGCAGCTGGAAAGCCGCGACAACGGCAAGCTGATTCGCGAAACCCGTGGCCAGGTTGGCTATTTGCCGGAGTTCTTCCACTACACCGCAGGCCTGGCCGACAAGCTCGAAGGCGGCACCCTGCCCCTCGACAAACCGGACCTGTTTGCCTACACGGTGCACGAAGCCATGGGCGTGGTCGCGGCGATCATCCCCTGGAACAGCCCGCTGTACCTGACGGCGATCAAGCTGGCTCCGGCCCTGGCGGCAGGCAACACCATCGTGATCAAACCGTCGGAACATGCTTCCGCAACCATTCTTGAGTTGGCGCGTCTGGCACTGGAAGCCGGCATTCCTCCGGGCGTAGTCAACGTTGTCACTGGCTACGGCCCCAGCACCGGCGCGGCCCTGACCCGTCATCCACTGGTACGCAAGATTGCCTTCACCGGCGGTGCCGCAACGGCGCGGCATGTGGTGCGCAGCAGCGCCGAGAACTTCGCCAAGCTGTCGCTGGAGCTGGGCGGAAAATCGCCGAACATCATTTTTGCCGACGCCGACCTCGACAGCGCGATCAACGGTGCGATTGCCGGGATCTACGCGGCCTCCGGTCAGAGCTGCGTCTCCGGCTCGCGGCTGTTGGTGCAGGACGAAATCTACGATGAGTTCGTCTCACGTCTGGTGGAGCGTGCCAAGCGTATCCGCATCGGCAACCCGCAGGATGACGCGAGTGAAATGGGCCCGATGGCCACCGCGCAACAACTGGCTGTGGTCGAAGGCCTGGTGGCCGATGCCATCGCCGAAGGCGCTCACTTGCGACTGGGCGGCAAGCGTCCGCAGAATCTGGGTGACGGTTGGTTCTACGAGCCGACCTTGTTCGAGTGCGACCGCAACTCGATGAAGATCATGCAGGAAGAAGTCTTCGGTCCGGTAGCTTCGGTCATTCGTTTCAAGGACGAAGCCGAAGCCCTGGCAATTGCTAACGACTCGCAGTTCGGCCTCGCCGCCGGCATCTGGACCCGCGACCTGGGTCGTGCCCATCGCCTGGCCCGGGACGTGCGTTCGGGGATTATCTGGGTCAACACCTACCGTGCGGTATCGGCCATGGCGCCGATCGGCGGCTTCAAGAACAGCGGCTATGGACGCGAAAGCGGCATCGATTCGGTGCTGGCCTACACCGAACTGAAAACGGTGTGGATCAACCTCTCTCAGGCACCGATGCCTGATCCCTTCGTGATGCGCTAGGAGACCGCCGACATGATCGAACCCGGCATTTACAAAGACGTCATGAGCTCGTTCCCTTCCGGGGTAACGGTGGTCACCACTCTGGACCCGGACGGCGGTATCGTCGGCATCACAGCCAGCGCCTTCAGTGCGCTGTCGATTGATCCGGCGCTGGTGCTGTTCTGCCCCAACTATGCCTCCGACACTTACCCGATCCTGCGTGACAGCAAGCAGTTCGCGATTCACTTGCTGTCGGCCGACCAGACTGCCGAAGCCTATGCGTTTGCCGGAAAAGGCAAAGACAAGGCCAAAGGCATCGCCTGGCACCTCAGTGAGCTGGGCAACCCGCTGCTGGACAACGCCACGGCGATCATCGAGTGCGAACTGTGGCGTGAATACGATGGCGGCGATCACGCCATCATCGTCGGCGCGGTGAAGAACCTGATTCTGCCCGAGCAACCGGTGACGCCGATGATCTACCACAAAGGCAAGCTGGGTCCTCTGCCTACCCTGGCCTGATATTTACTTTCAGGGGCGCAGGTCCATGTGGGAGCGCGTCCCCCATTTTCTCAGGAGCCGGCATGAGCCCAGCAGCCTTGCAACTGTTCCGCCAGCAGGCCTTTATCGATGGCCAATGGCTGGATGCGCCGAATGGCGCCTGTCAGAACATCTTCAACCCGGCCTCCGGTGAACTGATCGGCCGGGTGCCAAACCTTGGCGCCAGCGAAGCACGCCAAGCCATCGCCGCCGCCAATAAGGCCTGGCCGGCCTGGCGTGCGTTGACGGCCAAGGAACGCAGCCAGACACTCAAGTGCTGGCACGCACTGATGCTGGAACATGCCGACGCCCTGGCCGAAATCCTCACTCTCGAACAAGGCAAGCCACTGGCCGAATCCAAGGGCGAAATCCTCTACGCCGCAAGCTTCATCGAGTGGTTCGCCGAAGAAGCCAAGCGCATTTATGGCGACACTATTCCCAGCCACAAAGGTGATGCGCGCATTGTGGTCAGCAAAGAGCCGATTGGTGTGGTGGCGGCCATCACTCCGTGGAATTTCCCGGCGGCGATGATCACCCGCAAAGCCGGTCCGGCGCTGGCCGCCGGCTGCCCGTGCATCGTCAAACCGGCCCCGGAAACTCCGTTCTCGGCGCTGGCCATGGCCGTGCTGGCCGAACAGGCGGGCATTCCACCGGGCATTTTCAACGTAATCACAGGTGACGCGGTGGCCATCGGTGCTGAGCTGACTGCCAGTCCACAGGTGCGAAAACTGTCGTTCACCGGTTCCACCGCCATCGGCAAACTGCTCATGGCGCAGTGCGCGCCGACGCTGAAGAAGGTCTCGCTGGAACTGGGGGGCAATGCGCCCTTCATCGTGTTCGACGATGCTGATCTGGAGCGTGCGGTGGACGGTGCGCTGATCGCCAAGTTTCGCAACGCCGGGCAAACCTGCGTCTGCGTCAATCGCTTCCTGGTCCAGCGCGGTATTCACGACGCCTTTGTTGCTCGCTTGGCCGAGCGCGTAAAACAACTTCACGTCGGCAGCGGTTTCGACGCCAACGTGAACCAGGGTCCACTGATCAACGAACGCGCCGTGGCCAAGGTCGAAGATCACGTACAGGACGCGCTCGCCCAAGGTGCCCAACTGCTCTGCGGCGGTGAGCGTCATGCACTCGGGCACGGGTTCTTTCAGCCGACGGTACTGGCCGGCGTCACCACGCAGATGAAGGTCGCCCAGGAAGAAACCTTCGGCCCTCTGGCGGCGGTGTTCCGCTTCGACACGGAAGCCGAAGCTGTACAGCTGGCCAACGACACCGAGTTCGGCCTCGCCGCTTATTGCTACACCCGCGATCTGGGCCGTGCCTGGCGTATGAGTGAAGCCCTGGAGTACGGCATGGTCGGGATCAACGAAGGGCTGATCTCCACCGAGGTCGCGCCGTTTGGTGGCATCAAATCCTCGGGCCTGGGCCGTGAAGGTTCCAAGTACGGCATCGAGGATTATCTGGAACTCAAATACACCCTGATGGGTGGACTTGAAGACTTCGGGAGCACGCAGCGATGAACAACGAGAAATATGAACAAGGGCTGAAAATCCGTACTCAGGTGCTGGGCGAAGCCTATGTGAACCGTTCGATCGAGAACGCCGACGACTTCACCCGGCCGCTGCAAGAGCTGGTCACCGAGTACTGCTGGGGCCACGTCTGGGGCCGTGAGGGTTTGTCGCTTAAAGAGCGCAGCATGATAAACTTGGCGATGATTTCGGCCCTCAACCGGCCCCACGAACTCAAGCTGCATGTGCGCGGCGCCTTGCGTAACGGGCTGAGTCGTGAACAAATACGCGAAATTCTGCTTCAGGTCGGTATTTATTGCGGTGTCCCCGCTGCCGTAGACAGCTTCCGGCTGGCCCGTGAAGCCTTCGCCGAAGCCGACGCCGAGGCCTCCAGTTAACCCTTGGCTGTTTTGATGACCGAGCACGATGATCCTGGATCGAAGTGCTCTTTTTGCATGGACAGCCACACTCAGAGCGGACCCCATGAAACGCCTGCCACTCGACGACAGCTTCAAGGTCAATCGCAACCCCGTTACCCTGCGCGAAATCGTGCTGGATAAACTGCGAAGCGCCATCATGAACTTCCAGCTTATGCCGGGAGACCGTCTGGTCGAGCGCGATCTGTGCGATCGACTGGGGGTCAGCCGCACGTCTGTACGCGAAGCCTTGCGTCACCTGGAATCCGAAGGTCTGGTGGAGTTCGCCGACGCCAAGGGCCCACGGGTCGCCATCATCACCTTGGCCGATGCTGTCGATATCTATGAGCTGCGTTGCGTGCTCGAAGGCCTGATCGTTCAGCTGTTCACCCTGCGCGCCAAGGCCAAGAACATCAAGGCCCTGGAAAAGGCCCTGGAGGAAAACCGCAAGGCCCTCAAGGAAGGCGAACTGCAACAGGTTATCGACTCGGTCCAGGGTTTCTACGACGTCCTGCTCGAAGGCTCCGGCAACCATGTCGCGGCCACCCAGCTGCGTCAGTTACAAGCACGGATCAGCTACCTGCGGGCGACGTCGGTATCCCAGGAAAACCGTCGCAGCAGCAGTAACCAGGAAATGGAACGCATGGTCGAAGCGATCAAGAGCGGCGATCCGTTGGCCGCTCACCAGGCGTGTGTCGACCACGTGCGCGCCGCCGCCAAGGTCGCTCTCGATTACCTCAAGCGCAAACAGGAAGAAACCGGCGTTATTCCGGAGATCACCCTGCCCATCGCGCTCAAAGAACCGCGCATAGGTCGCTAACCATGTTCAGCCCGAGCTTTTGTCCAAAGTGCGGTGGCAATGACCTCAGGTCTCAGCTTCCGCCGGGCGATACGCACGAGCGCCTGATGTGCCGCGGTTGCGGCTACATCCATTACGTCAATCCGAAAATCATTGCCGGCTGCATCATCGAGCAGGACGGCAAGTACCTGCTGTGTCAGCGCGCCATCCCGCCGCGTCCAGGCACCTGGACCTTGCCGGCGGGGTTTATGGAAGGTGGAGAGACCACCGAGCAGGCCGCGCTGCGCGAAGTCTGGGAAGAGAGTGGTGTGCGCGCGGAAATCCTCTCGCCCTACTCGATCTTCAGCGTGCCGAAGATCAGCGAGGTGTACATCATCTTCCGCGCCATCGCCCTGGAGATCACCGGCCAGTACGGGCCGGAAACCCTCGACTACAAATTCTTCGCGCCCGAGGACATCCCTTGGGACAGCATCTACTACCCGGCGATCCGGCAAATCCTCGAACGCTACATCGAGGAACGCCGGGCCGGGGTCTACGGCATCTACATCGGTAACGACGACACCGGCAAGATCCACTTCATCCGCTAGCAGTCCCCATCTACAGCCCCAACCGTCTTGCGTAGGAGCTGCCGAAGGCTGCGATCTTTTGATCTTGAACCGCCAAAAGATCGCAGCCTTCGGCAGCTCCTACGGGTGGCATTACAACGGCGCTACGCCCTCGACAATGATTACTTCGGCCCGAGCCGCGCCCTCTCGGTGTCGTTTCGCCTCTTGATATTGCTCGCTGCGGTAACAGGCCAGCGCCTGCTCGTAAGAATCGAACTCGATAACCACGCTGCGTTGTGGTTCGCGGCGACCTTCCAGCGCTTCGCTGCGCCCGCCCCGAGCCAGCATCCGCCCACCGTACAACGCGAAAGCCGCCGGTGCCCGCTGCGTGTATTGGCTGTATTGATCGGGGTCGGTGACATCCACATGTGCAATCCAGTACGCCTTCATAGTGACCTCTTGTTTGATTTTGTATTATGGTATACCAATAAATATACCCACCAAACACTGAGAGTTCCAGCATGGCCTTCAACAGCATCGAAGAAATCATCGAAGATTATCGTCTCGGCAAAATGGTGCTGCTGGTCGATGACGAGGATCGGGAAAACGAAGGCGACCTGCTGCTCGCCGCCGACTGTTGCAACGCCGAGGCCATCAGCTTCATGGCCCGCGAAGCCCGTGGCCTGATCTGTCTGACCTTGACCGACGAGCACTGCCAACGCCTCGGGCTGGAGCAGATGGTGCCGAGCAACGGCAGCGCCTTCAGCACTGCCTTCACCGTGTCTATCGAGGCCGCCACCGGCGTGACCACCGGTATCTCCGCCGCCGACCGGGCGCGCACCGTCGCGGCGGCAGTCGCCGCCAACGCCGGGCCTGCCGATCTTGTGCAACCCGGCCATATCTTTCCCTTACGCGCCAAGGAAGGCGGCGTGCTGACCCGCGCCGGTCATACCGAGGCCGGTTGCGACCTGGCGCGCCTGGCCGGCTTTACTCCCGCCTCGGTGATTGTCGAAGTGATGAATGATGACGGCACCATGGCCCGCCGCCCGGACCTGGAAGTGTTCGCGCGCAAGCACGGGATCAGGATCGGCACCATCGCCGACCTGATCCACTATCGCCTCAGCACCGAACGCACCGTGGTGCGTATCGGCGAACGTGAACTGCCCACGGTGCATGGCACCTTCCGGCTGATCACCTTTGAAGACCGCATCGAAGGCGGCGTCCACATGGCGATGGTCATGGGTGAGTTACGCCGTGACGAACCGACGCTGGTGCGTGTGCATGTGATCGACCCGCTGCGCGATCTCGTGGGCGCCGAATACAACGGCCCCTCCAACTGGACGCTATGGGCAGCGTTACAGCGGGTGGCCGCAGAGGGTCGCGGCGTGGTGGTCGTGCTGGCCAACCATGAGTCGTCGCAGGCGCTGCTTGAGCGCGTGCCCCAGCTGACCCAGGCACAGCGACAGTTCAGCCGTTCGCAATCGCGCATCTATTCTGAAGTAGGTACCGGGGCGCAGATTCTGCAGGATCTCGGGGTCGGCAAGCTGCGACATCTCGGGCCGCCGCTGAAGTACGCCGGTTTGACCGGTTATGACCTCGAAGTGGTGGAGAGCATCCCTTTCACCGAATGATTCCGGGCTTGTCGCTATACCCGCGTAGGCCGCGCTACCCGGCGGCCTGATGGATAAAAAAAGCGCTTTTGGCTGATAGCCGGTCAGGCAAAGTGCTTGCACAAAGATTGGAATACCATAATATGATATTCCATAGACCGGACAGTCGTAACTGACCAGATGGACCTACTGCTCCCGATAGGCGGGCACTCAAATGCCCCGCTCATAAACACAACAATGAGGGCGTGAAAATGGTGTTGAACAAATCTGCAACCGCAATACTTTTTGCGGGACTGCTTAGCGTGACCAGCCAGGCGTTGATGGCGGCTGAAAGCGTCAACTTCGTCAGTTGGGGCGGTAGCACCCAGGATGCGCAGAAGCAGGCCTGGGCCGATCCGTTCAGCAAGGCCAGCGGCATCACCGTGGTCCAGGATGGCCCTACCGACTACGGCAAACTCAAAGCCATGGTCGAAAGCGGCAACGTGCAATGGGACGTGGTCGATGTAGAAGCCGACTTCGCCTTGCGCGCAGCCTCCGAAGGCTTGCTCGAACCCCTCGATTTTTCGGTGATCCAGCGCGATAAAATCGACCCGCGGTTTGTCTCCGATTACGGCGTCGGTTCGTTCTTCTTCTCCTTCGTCCTCGGCTACAACGAGAGCAAGCTCGGCGCCAGCAAACCTCAGGACTGGTCCGCACTGTTCGACACCAAGACCTATCCCGGCAAACGTGCCCTCTACAAATGGCCGAGCCCGGGTGTGCTTGAACTGGCCCTGCTGGCCGACGGTGTAGCCGCCGACAAGCTGTATCCGCTGGACCTGGATCGTGCCTTCAAGAAACTCGACACCATCAAGAAAGATATCGTCTGGTGGGGCGGCGGTGCTCAATCGCAACAACTGCTGGCCTCTGGTGAAGCGAGCATGGGGCAGTTCTGGAACGGCCGGATCCACGCCCTGCAAGAAGATGGCGCACCCGTGGGCGTGAGCTGGAAACAGAACCTGGTCATGGCCGACATTCTGGTGGTGCCAAAAGGCACGAAAAACAAGGCAGCGGCCATGAAGTTCCTGGCCACCGCCAGCGGCGCCAAAGGCCAGGCCGACTTCTCCAACCTGACCGCCTACGCGCCGGTCAACGTCGACAGCGTGGCGCGCCTGGATTCGGTGCTGGCCCCGAACCTGCCGACTGCCTACGCTAAGGATCAGATCACTCTTGATTTCGCGTACTGGGCCAAGAACGGTCCGGCCATCGCGACACGGTGGAACGAATGGCTAGTCAAATGAAAATGACGGCCACTGCGTCCCGTCACTCCATTGCGACCGGGGGCGTCTCTGACGCTACCGGCTCGTCCCCTGGCAAGGCGGCTGTGATGAAGCAATCCCCGTCACTGGCACAACGCTGGCGTGGCGCAAGTAATCTGCTCCCCGCCCTGCTGTTCCTCGGCCTGTTCTTTCTGGCGCCGTTGATCGGCCTGTTGTTGCGTGGCGTGCTTGAGCCGGTCCCGGGCCTGGGTAACTACGAGCAACTGTTCGCCAACTCAGCGTATGCGCGGGTGTTGCTCAATACCTTCTCGGTGGCCGGACTGGTGACCCTGTTCAGCCTGCTGCTGGGTTTTCCGTTGGCCTGGGCGATCACGCTGGTGCCCCGTGGCTGGGGCCGCTGGATCCTGAACATCGTGCTGCTGTCGATGTGGACCAGCCTCCTGGCACGGACCTACTCCTGGCTGGTGCTGCTGCAAGCATCCGGGGTGATCAACAAGGCATTGATGGCGATGGGCATCATCGATCAGCCGCTGGAGATGGTGCATAACCTCACCGGTGTGGTGATCGGCATGAGCTACATCATGATCCCGTTCATCGTGCTGCCATTGCAGGCGACCATGCAGGCCATCGACCCGATGATCCTGCAGGCCGGTTCGATTTGCGGCGCCAGCCCGTGGACCAACTTCTTCCGGGTGTTCCTACCGCTGTGCCGGCCGGGGCTGTTCTCCGGCGGTTTGATGGTGTTCGTGATGTCCCTTGGGTACTACGTCACCCCGGCGCTGCTGGGTGGCGCACAAAACATGATGCTGCCGGAATTCATCATTCAGCAGGTGCAGTCGTTCCTCAATTGGGGCCTGGCCAGTGCCGGCGCCGACTTGCTGATCGTGATCACGCTGGTGTTGTTCTACTTCTACCTGAAGCTCCAGCCGGAATCTCCGGTTGGCGCCAGCAACGCGAGGTAAGCCGTCATGCTCCTGACCCCCAATGCCATGAGCCGACGCATGCGTTTCGGCCTGTATTTCACCACTGGGCTGATTGCGCTGTTTCTGCTGTTGCCGATCGTGTTCATCGTGCTGCTGTCCTTCGGCTCCTCCCAGTGGCTGGTGTTCCCGCCACCGGGCTGGACGCTGAAATGGTACGGCCAGTTCTTCTCCAACGCCGACTGGATGAACGCGGCCATGGCCAGCCTCAAGGTCGCGGTGCTGACTACGATCTGCGCCGTAGCCCTCGGATTGCCGACCGCGTTTGCCCTGGTGCGAGGACGCTTCCCTGGACGGGAAATGCTTTATGGCCTGTTCACCCTGCCGATGATCGTGCCGCTGGTGATTATCGCGGTGGCGGTGTACGCGCTGTTTCTCAAGCTCGGCTACACCGGGACAATGTTCGCCTTTGTGGTCAGCCACGTGATCGTTGCGTTGCCATTCACCATCATCTCGATCATCAACTCGCTGAAGCTGTTCGACCAGTCGATCGAGGACGCTGCGGTGATCTGTGGCGCCTCACGCCTGCAAGCGGTGTTCAAGGTGACCTTTCCGGCGATTCGTCCGGGCATGGTTGCCGGTGCGCTGTTTGCCTTCCTCGTTTCCTGGGATGAAGTGGTGCTGAGCGTGATGATGGCCAGCCCGACCCTGCAAACCCTTCCCGTGAAAATGTGGACCACCCTGCGCCAGGACCTGACGCCTGTGATCGCCGTCGCCTCGACGCTGCTGATCGGCCTCTCGATATTGGTCATGGTCATCGCCACCGCCGTTCGCCGGCGCAATGAAATCAGCGCCTGAGCGCCCAGGAGTACGACATGAGTGCCGTCATCAAAGATTCCTCGCAGCAGAACGACAAGCCGCTGGTCAGCCTGCGCAACCTGAACAAGCACTACGGCGACTTTGCTGCCGTGGACAACATCTCGCTGGACATCAAGGATGGTGAATTCCTGACCTTCCTTGGCTCCAGTGGCTCCGGTAAAAGTACCACCCTGTCGATGCTCGCCGGTTTCGAAACCCCGAGCAGTGGCGAGATCCTGGTCAATGGCCAGTCGCTGGTCAATGTGCCGCCGCACAAGCGCGACATCGGCATGGTGTTCCAGCGCTACTCGCTGTTCCCGCACCTGTCAGTGCGCGACAACATCGGCTTCCCCCTGGCCATCCGCAAACTGGCCGCCAGCGAACGCGAACGGCGCGTCGATGCGATGCTCAAACTGGTGCAGCTCGAACAGTTTGCCCATCGCCGCCCTTCGCAACTTTCAGGTGGTCAGCAGCAACGAGTCGCCATCGCTCGGGCGCTGGTTTATGAACCGCGCATTCTGCTGATGGATGAGCCTTTGGGTGCACTGGACAAAAAACTCCGTGAAGACCTTCAGGATGAACTGCGCCAACTGCATCGGCGTCTGGGTATCACCATCGTCTACGTGACCCACGACCAGGAAGAAGCGATGCGGCTGTCCCAACGCATCGCGATCTTCAGCCACGGCAAGATCGTCGGTCTGGGCAGCGGCTACGACCTCTACCAGAACCCGCCGAATGCCTTTGTCGCGTCGTTCCTCGGCAACTCGAACTTCCTCAAGCTCAAGGCCCAGGGCAATGCGGCCGCGAGTTTCGAAGGCCAGTCGCTGTCGATCCGCCTGACTGCCGGACTGAAAACTGATCAGGACGTGCTGCTGATGGTGCGTCCGGAAAAGGCCCAGGCATTGAGCGTCCAGCAAGCCACTCAGGAACCCCTGGCAGCAGGCTGGAACGAAGTCTCGGCGACGGTCGGCGAGGTGCTGTTCCTCGGTGAAAGCCAGACCTGCACCGTGATGACCGCGGGCGGTACGTCGATGACCGTCAAGGCGCTCTCTGCCGCCGGCATGCCACTCAAGACCGGCGACCCGGTGCGCGTGCGCTGGGCCACTGCGGATGCTTGCGTGTATACCGAATGGACCGAAAGCGACCTGAACAAAGCCGCTGGCGCCCACTGATCCGGCCTCACAAAAAGCGCTTGCAAACGATGTATTACGGTATACCATCGACCAATATAAAGATAAAAACCGTCGTACAACACCAGAGGACCGTCCAATGATCGATGCCGCCATCTACAAACAAGTCATGGGTTCGTTTCCGTCCGGGGTGACCGTGATCACCACGCTGGATGACGATGGGCAAATCGTCGGCCTCACCGCCAGCGCGTTCAGCTCGCTGTCCATGGACCCGGCTCTGGTGCTGTTCTGCCCCAACTACAGCTCCGATTCCTACCCGGTACTGATCAAGAACAAGCGCTTCGCCATCCACGTTCTTTCCGGCGGCCAGCAAAACGAGGCCTATGCCTTCGCCCGCAAAGGCAAGGACAAGGCGCAAGGGATCGAATGGACGTTGAGCGCGCTGGGCAACCCGCTGCTGAACAACGCCACGGCAATCATCGAATGCGAGCTGTGGCGCGAATATGAAGGTGGCGATCACGCGATCATGGTCGGCGCGGTGAAAAACCTGATCGTGCCACATCACACGGCAGGCCCGCTGGTGTACTGCCACGGCAAGATGGGCGCGCTGCCCGTCCTCGCCTGAACCGACAGCCAATAACAAAGATTCGAGGTAAGCGTCATGAAATTTTCGCTGTTCGTGCACATGGAACGTTGGGACGAGAGCATCAGCCATCGGCAGCTGTTCGAGGACCTGAGCGAACTGACCCTGATGGCCGAGGCCGGTGGCTTCAGCACCGTCTGGATCGGCGAACACCACGCCATGGAATACACCATCTCGCCCAGCCCAATGCCGCTGCTGGCCTACCTGGCGGCCAAGACCACGACCATTCACCTTGGCGCCGGTACCATCATCGCGCCGTTCTGGCACCCGTTGCGGGTTGCCGGCGAATGCGCGCTGCTGGACGTAATCAGTAATGGCCGCATGGAAGTCGGGCTGGCCCGTGGCGCCTATCAGGTAGAGTTCGACCGCATGGCCGGCGGCATGCCCGCCTCCTCCGGCGGTCAAGCCCTGCGGGAAATGGTCCCGGTGGTTCGCGCACTGTGGCAAGGCGACTATGCCCATGACGGCGATATCTGGAAATTCCCGACCTCCACCAGTGTGCCCAAGCCGATCCAGAAGCCTAACCCGCCGATGTGGATCGCCGCCCGCGACCCGGATTCCCACAACTTCGCGGTAGCCAACGGCTGCAACGTCATGGTCACGCCGCTGATGAAGGGCGACGAAGAAGTCCTCGATCTGAAGAACAAGTTCCAGGCCGCCCTCGATAACAATCCGGACGTACCGCGCCCGCAATTGATGGTGCTGCGTCACACGCACGTCCACGCGGTCGATGATCCTGAGGGCTGGAAAGTCGGCGCCAAGGCGATCTCGAAATTCTACCGTACGTTCGATGCCTGGTTCGGCAACAAGGAAGTACCCGTCAACGGTTTCCTGGCGCCGAGCCCGGAAGAGAAATTCGCCGGGCGCCCGGAATTCGAGCTGGAAAACATCCGCAAGAACACCATGATCGGGACCCCGGAAGAGGTCATCGCCCGCATCAAGTATTACCAGGAACTGGGCGTCGACGAGTTCAGCTTCTGGTGCGACAACAGCCTGCCCCATGCGGAGAAGAAAAAATCCCTGGAGCTGTTCATCAAACAGGTGGTACCAGCGTTTCGCTGAAATCTCCTCGCGCCTGCTCACTGCGTGACGGGCGCCACGCCTCAACAGACGCCGGCAACGGCGTCTTCCTCAGCGACGGTTGGCGCCCCTGCAAGTTAACCAAGGCGAACTCAACCGCACATCGGACAACACAACAACGCATGGGCATAATCAACGGACTGAAAAAGAGTAATGGCCATGCTGATCGACGAAGAACTGACCCTGAAAAAGCTGGAAGTGTTCCTGGCGTTCATGCGCACCGGCAATCTGGCCCGTGCGGCGGTCGAACTGCAGACCAGCAACGTCAGCGTGCACCGGGCCATTCACTCGCTGGAAAGCGCCCTGCGCTGCCCGCTGTTCAAGCATGAAGGGCGTAACCTGACGCCGCTGGAAAGCGCCTATGTACTCGAAGAGCGGGCGCAGAAGCTGATTCAGGATGTGCTCGAAAGCGTGCGCCTGACCCGCGAAGCCGCGGGGTTTTCGGCCGAACGCTTCAAGCTCGGCTCGCTGTATTCGCTGACGGTCAAGACTGTGCCGCAACTGATCATGGGCCTGAAGATCCGCCGCAGCGAACTCAACATCGACCTGATCCTCGGTTCGAACATCGACCTGTTGTACAAGCTCAAGAACATGGAAATCGACGCGATCCTGGTGTCCCTGGACGACAGCGTCAACGACCCGGACTGCGAGCAGATCCCGCTGTTTTCCGACGACATCTTCCTCGCCACGCCGGCCGACTCACCGTTTGCCCAACGCGCCGAAGTCGATCTCGCCGAGGTGCGCAACGAGACCTTCATTACCCTGACCCAGGGCTTCGCCACGCACCAGGACGGGATTCGGGTTTTCAAACAGGCGGGGTTCGAGCCCAAGGTGGCGATGCAGGTCAACGACATCTTCACCCTGTTGAGCATGGTCAGCTCCGGGGTCGGTTATGCGCTGCTGCCAGGGCGAATTGCTGCGGTGTACGAGAACCGGGTAAAGCTGATCCCGTTGCAGGAGCGCTATCGGTTGCAGCAGCACATTGGGGTGGTATTTCTGAAGGCCAAGGAGCGAGACCCGAATTTGCTGGCGTTGTTGGCGGAGTGTCGGATGTATGCCAATCGGCATGCTACCTGATGATCGTTCCCACGCTCCGCGTGTGAATGCCTCATTGGACGCTCTGCGTCCGCTTTTGTGACGCGGAGCGTCACGGGCTGCATTCCCACGCGGAGCGTGGGAACGATCTGAGTGCTGAACCTAGCCGACAATTCCGCGAACGATGAAGTACAGCAACGACGGCCCCAGCAGGCAGCCCAGCCCGGTATGAAAGGTCGCCGTCAACGCGCCATACGGCACCAACCGCCGATCCGTCGCTGCAAGGCCCGCAGTCACACCGCTGACGGTGCCGGCCAATCCACCGAAGACCATCGCCGAGCGCGGGTTATCAAGCCCCATCCAGCGCGCCGCCATCGGTGTGCCGACCATCACCAGAATGGCCTTGATCAAGCCAGTGGCAATCGATAGTGCGACCACGTCGGAACTGGCGCCAATCGCCGCGCCCGTTACCGGGCCAACAATGTAGGTCACCGCACCGGCGCCAATGGTGGTCATGCTCACCGCATCGCGATAGCCGAACGCCCAGGCGATGCTCGCCCCGACGATAAACGGCAGCACGGTACCCAGCAGTAGCGCGAGCGCGCCGATCAGCCCGGCCTTGCGCGCTTCGGTGGCCTGAACTTCGAAGGCCGTGGCGACGATCGCAAAGTCGCGCAGCATGGCGCCGCCCATCAGGCCGATGCCGGAAAACACCGCGACGTCCGCCAGGCCTTTCTGCCCACCGGTGAGCGTGCCGCCGACCCAGGCCAGCACCAAGCCGATGACGATGGCAATCGCCGAACCATGAATCCGTCCGAACGTCAGGCGTTTGGAGAGCACGACGGAGATCCACATGATCACCCCGACGAATGCGAACGCGGTGACCAGATCGTTATGTTTCAGACCCGCTTCCATGAGATTCCACATATCAGCGACCTCCTGCTGGAGCCGTGATCGAGACACTGTCGACCGGCTCGTCCGGTAACGGCTCGCCTTTGTGGGTCCGGCTGATCAGGGCGATAGTGCAACCACAGATCACCACCGAACCGATGGCCGCCAACACCGCCACCGGGCCACCGTGCAAGGCGGCGACGACATTCTGTTGCGCGGCCATGGCCACCACCACCGGAATGTACATGGCGCCCCAGAAGCCGACACCCAACTCGCAATCCTTGGTCATGCCGCCGCGTTTGTGCATCCACAGCTTCGCCAAAATCAGCAGGATCATCGCAATACCGACCCCGCCGACGTTGGACTTGACGCCCAACAACACGCCGAGCAAGTCACCCACAAACACCCCTGCCAGCGTACAGATCGCCAGCAGTGCCACACCGTAAATAATCATTGTTGTTATCCTCAAAGTGCATCGTCGAAGTTATTGTTTTTGTCCTTCGCAGCGCGAGCGGTGTCTAGGGTTGGCGACGTCCCTCCTCACGCAGCAGCGCTTGCAACGTGTCCAGGCGCGCACCATCGAAGGCGATCACCGTGCCTTGTTCAAACACCCGTCGCGCCAGTCCAGTGAGCACTGCTCCGGGTGGCAGTTCGATGTGCAACCGCACGCCACGCTCGTAGGCGCTTTGTACGGTGCCGCGCCAGTCCACCACCCGGCACATGTTGAACGCCAGGTCCTCGCGCAACGCCTCGACCGAACGGATCGGCCGGGCGCGGCTACCACTCAAGTAGCCGATTGTCGGTAACTGCAACGGCACCGTGGCAAACGCCTCGGCCAGCACCTGCGCGGGTTCATCGAGCAGCGGGCAATGCGACGGCACGCTGACCGCCAGCCGTTTGGCCAACCCCGCGCCACACCCTTTGGCCAACTCGGCGACGGCTTTCATCGCCGCATCACTGCCGGCAATCACCAGCTGGTTATCAGCATTGATGTTGGCCAGGTAAACCGGCGTCTCGCCGCTGTGAACCTGCGCCAGCAAGCTTTCCACGGTCGCGAGTTCGAGACCGATGATCGCGGTCATGCCGTAGCCCTGCGGATAGGCCTGTTGCATCAACTCACCCCGCAGGCTGACCAGATGCAGCGCATCGCTGAAACACAATGCACCCGCCACCACCGCCGCCGGATACGCGCCGATGGACAGCCCGGCCACGTAATCCGCTGTACATCCCCGCCGCAATAACAAACGCGCTGCAGCAACACCTGCGATCAGCAGACACAACTGAACCGCACGGGTTGATTTCAGCGCCTGGGCGGAATCGAGTAACAGAACATCCTCCCCCAACACCTCACTCGCCTCGATCACAGTCGCCTTGGGCAAACGATGGAGCATGCCCGGCTGCTGCGCGCCCTGGCCGGGAAACACCAACAGGCTGCTCACGCTGTTTGCTCCTGTGGATGCCAAGGGTCGATCACCAGCCGTGCTTCGCGGGCGTTTTTGAGCAACACCCGTTTTGCCGGACCGGCCCATTCGCGCAAGGCAACCGCGCCCAGCGGCGTTTGCAATTGCATGTCCACCGGGCACCCAACGGCGTCCAGCTGCTTCAGTAGTGCCTGTGCCTGAACTCGGTCCACCGGTTGCGGCGTGCGCAGGATCAAGTCGAGATCGCTGCGCTCATGCAACGCAGTCACACCACAGGCCAATTCAAACCCGGCGCTGCCACTGACGCCCCAGACCCAACCGCAGGCATCGAGCATCGGTCGCAGTTGCGCCAGGGCCTGCAAGGCCGGCAGGTCACGATCACCCTCGACATGACAAAGATCTTCCGGTCGAATCCGGTGCCGGATCGCTTCGACCGCCATCCACGTGGCATAACGTTGCTCGCGCAATGGTCCACGCACACCCACTGCAATCTGATCTGCAGCACTCAAGGCGCGTCGAACCACGACTGGCTGACCCTTGCGTGTCACCTCGACGGCCCAGCGCGGCGCGTCCGCTGGCAACTGCTCCGGGGTCAGGCCCCAGAGCAGATCATGGGCCAGAAACCCGTTCACCATTGCTCACGCAGCAGTTGGCGAACCTTGCTCGACGCCGCCCGATTGGTCGCGCCCAGCCGCGAGCTCAAATCAGCCCCGGTGCTTTCAACGTCGCCAATGGCCTGACGCAGGCAGTCGCTGACCCGAGCCAGATCGCTCGCGGTCGGCTGCTCGATCTGTTCCACCGTCAGGGTTTCCCAGAGCAGGCCCAGGCTGGCATAGCTGTCGATGTCATAGGCCATCGGCGGCACGCTGGCGGCCAGCACTTCGAGTTCTTCAACACTGCGCAGGGTGACCCGCGCAGCCGAGACCTTGCCCATGGCGTGAACCATTACCCCTGGGTCACGCAAGGCAATCAGCCGATTGGCCTGATAACCGTGGGCCAGAAACGCCCCGGACATCGCCTTGCCCACCAGCAAACCGATCACTGCATGCCCGGCCAATCGTACACGGGCATAACTGTCCGCAGCAGCGGCCAGCGCCTGATGAATGCCCAAGGCTTCTTCGCGGCGACCGTAGGCCTGGCTCGGCACATCGACGATGGCGATCAGTGCGCGTTTATGCGGTTTGGCGCGATCGGCTTCAATCACCTCATCCACCGCTTTAGCCAAACCCCAGCCTTCCAACAAACCGACCTCGCCGTCACGCGCGCGAACAAAGCGATTCTGCGGATCGGCCACCACAGCGATATACCGCACGGGCTGTTTACCCAACATACCATCGGCGACCTTCAACGAAGCGGGTAATCCGTCAACGACGGTGGAGCCGGCACTCAAGGCATCAAACCAGTGCAAACCTCTCAGGGAATAACCGCTCATGAGTGCGCTCCTTGAAACAGATCGCGAACCGTCGCCGGTTCGATTTGTGGCACCGCATCCAGACGCGCGAGGCGTTGCAGGAACAGGTCCGCCTGACGACTGCGCTGTTCAGCGGGTAACCCCAGCTGCAACAACTCGCTGACCTGTTGCTGAATCTGCGCCACGTCATCGGCGACATACCGATCCACCAACCCACTGGCGAACCGTTGCTCGCCGCCAGTCAGGCTCCAGATGAACGGACGGTCGCGCGAGTCGTACTCCTCGATCCCGGCTTCCTGTTCGATCACTTGCGGACCATTGAGGCCAAGTCGCGCTTCCTGAGTGACCAGCAAATAGCTGCATAACCCGGCGGCAATCGACATGCCGCCAAAGCAACCGACGCTGCCGGCCACCACACCGACCACAGGCTGGTACTGGCGCAAATCGACAATCGCCGCGTGAATATCGGCAATCGCCGCCAGCCCGAGGTTGGCTTCCTGCAAACGCACGCCACCGGTTTCCAGCAACAGCACGGCGCGGGTGGCGATGCCTTTACGGTTGTCCTCGGCCGCCAGTTCCAGCGCGCCGGCAATTTTCGCCCCGCCGACCTCACCCAGGCTGCCGCCCTGAAAGGCACCTTCGATGGCGGCGATCACCACCGGTAAACCGCCGATGCTGCCCTTGGCGATGACCACACCGTCATCGGCTTGCGGCACCACGCCCTGGCGCGACAGCCACGGCGACATGACCCGCTGAAACGGGTCGAGCAATTCGCGAAAGGTCCCAGTGTCGAGCAAGGCCTTGGCGCGTTGTCGAGCACCGAGTTCGACGAAGCTGTGTTTGTTGAGCAGCGCTGCGCTATCACTCATGGCCGATCTCCTCGAAGCCTTGTTCCAGACGCAAGCGCACCACGCCTGGCGTGGCCCCGAAATCATGAATATCGATGGCCATCGCCGGCGGTGTCTGGCCGTCGAACATCCGTGCGAACACATGCTGCCAACGCTGTTGGCTGCCATTGACCGAGGTCTGCACCTGGATCGTCAACGTGCCGGCCTGTCCCGGTTCGAGCAGTACTTCGAGGTCGCCCGAGCCGACACAGCCGACCAGCGCCCTGCCCCGCGCCGGCTGCCCGGCGGGGAATTCAAAGGATAAGGTTTCCATCAGAAAGCTCCCTGGATGACGCCGTCGCAGGATGAGATGCGGTCGATAAACAGGCAGGCTGCAAGCAAATCCGCAGCGCCGCCAGGCGAGGCATTCAACGCAATTAATTGTTGGTCCAGCTCATGCAACCGGCGACGACCGGCCAGGCTGGCGCTGCCGCCTGCCTCCAACACCGAGCGGGCACCGAGTTGCATGGTTTGCAGCCCTTGCTCGCCTGCGCGGTAAAGCACGCAGGTATCGGCGAGCGTGCTCATGATTGCCAGCAACGCATCGAGCCGGGCGTTCTGTTCGCCACTGCCGGCGGCGCGGCTGCGCAGGAGTTGCGGAAAGCCGAATTGCATCACTGCCGGGAAGCCCAGTTGTGCCTCTTCCCGAGCGCCTCGCGCGCCGTAACGTTGTGCCACTTGAGCGCCGTGGCTGAACGGCCGCGGCGCATGGCGATCCTCGAGTAAGGCCAGACGCGCGGCGCGCACAGTGACTGCGCTGGCGCCACTGGATTCAGGTTCCAACGCGGTAGCTGCGACCAACAGGCCCAAGGCCCAGATCGCCCCGCGATGGGTGTTCACGCCATCGGTGGTGGCCAGCATCGTTTGTTCACCGTCGCGACCGATTTGCCCGAGGGCCTCGCGCAACGGCAGACCGACTTCGCCAAACGCGACGGCCGCGTCAGCCATGTCCTTGAAGGCCGGCCACAGCGACAGCGCCGAAGCGTGCATCAGCCCCAGGTGCAAATCGCTGTGGGCACCGCTGCCGCGACGGTCCACCAGCGCCGGTTTGGGCGACAGGTCGGCTTCGTCGATCAGCGCGTCTACTGCCAGGTCCGCCAGCCGTTCGGCCAGGGTCAGGCGCTTGGGTTGCAGATTGAGTGCGTGCATTACCAGCTCCTGAATTTGGCGGGCGGGTTATACAGGCCACCCGACCACTCCACCAGATCGGCGACGCTTTTCGCCGCCAGCAGTTCGCGGGTGGCATCAGTGCGGCGGATGCCGAGGTCTTCGGGCAAGGCGATCAGGCCCTCGCGGCGCATGCGCGCTGTGTCTTTGGGGTTATGGCGCAGGCCGATGGCGGTGACCCCGGCCACGGCCGCGATCATTGCCTGGCGCTCTTCCAGGGAACGCGCCTTGTACAAATAGGCGATGCCTTCTTCGGTGAGCAGGTGAGTGACGTCGTCACCGTAGATCATGATCGGCGCCAGCGGCATACCGCTTTTCTTCGCCACTTCAACCGCATCGAGGGTTTCAACGAAAGTCGGTTTGCCGCCCTCCTGGAAGGTCTCGACCATTTGCACCACCAGCTTTTTGCCGCGCTCGAGCAAGGCTTCGGGGGCATCGCCGTGGCGCATGTCGAGCCAGGCCGGGGTGCCGTGGCGGCGACCACGCGGGTCGTGGCCCATGTTCGGTGCACCGCCGAAACCGGCCAGGCGTCCACGGGTCACGGTGGAAGAATGGCCGTCGCCGTCCACCTGCAAGGTTGCGCCGATAAACAGGTCCACCGCGTACTGCCCGGCCAGTTGGCAGAACATTCGATTGGAACGCAGGGAACCGTCGCGGCCGGTGAAAAACACGTCCGGGCGCGCGGCGATGTAGTTCTCCATCCCCAGTTCGGTGCCGAAGCAATGCACGCTTTCGACCCAGCCACTTTCGATGGCCGGAATCAGCGTCGGGTGCGGATTGAGGGTCCAGTTGCGGCAGATCTTGCCCTTGAGTCCAAGCGATTCGCCGTAGGTCGGCAAGATCAATTCGATGGCGGCAGTGTTGAAACCGATACCGTGGTTGAGCGACTGAACATTGTGCTTTTCATAAATCCCGCGGATCGCCATCATCGCCATCAGCACATGCACTGGCTTGATGTGCCGGGGGTCACGGGTGAACAGCGGTTCGATGTAGAACGGTTTGTCAGCCACCACCACGAAATCCACCCAGGACGCGGGAATGTCCACGCGGGGCAACTCGCTGACGTCGTCCACCAACTGGTTGACCTGGACGATCACAATGCCGTCGCTGAAGGCCGCCGGTTCTATCAACGCCGGAGTGTCTTCGGTGCTCGGTCCGGTGTAGATATTGCCGGCGCGGTCGGCCATGAAACCGGCCGAAAGCACCACGTTGGGTATCAGGTCCACTACCAGTCGGGCGTAGAGTTCGATGTAAGTGTGGATCGCGCCGATTTCCAGCAAACCATCTTCCAGCAACTGGCTGATGCGCAGGCTTTGGGTGCCGGCAAAGGAGAAATCGAGCTTGCGCGCAATACCTCGTTCGAACAGGTCGAGGTGCTCCGAGCGGCCGACGCTGGGCATGATCATGTGCAGGTCATGCAACTTGGCCGGATCGGCCTTGGCCAGGGAACGGGAAAGAAAGTCCGCCTGCTTCTGGTTGTTGCCCTCCAGCACCACACGGTCGCCAGGCAAAATTAATGCCTCCAGCGCCGCAACGATCTTGTCGGTAGGCAACACCACGCCATCGGCGAGACCTCGCACTTGCTCCAGGCGGCGCTGTTTTTCACTGCGCCGCCGCGTCCAGCGCGAGTCGGGGGATATTGTTGTTGTCATGCTCACTCCACGGGTTCGCTTTCGTGGAATTACCTTAGGAGCTAATGGTAGAGGCATCAATCAAGATGAGCGGTGAACTATTACGCTCAGGGTAATGGTTTTCCGGTTATTGGCAGAGTCAGCCATCGACGCTGATACCTAGCTTTCCATCTCTACCTATAAGGTCAGCCTATAAAAACCATAAGCCATCGATCTTGGACGCTATAGCTGTGCGCGTTCATTCTTTCAGCCAACCACAACGGCAAGGTACTTCACCATGAAAGAGTTGATCGATGGCTTCCTCAAGTTTCAGCGTGAAGCGTTTCCACAGCGCTCCAGCCTGTTCAAGCACCTGGCCTCTACCCAGTCGCCTAAAACACTGTTCATTGCCTGCTCCGACAGTCGTGTCGTGCCGGAGTTGCTGACTCAGCAAGAACCCGGCGAACTGTTCGTGATTCGCAATGCCGGCAACATCGTGCCGTCCTACGGGCCCGAGCCTGGCGGTGTCTCCGCCACGGTCGAATACGCCGTTGCCGTACTGGGCGTCACCGATGTGGTGATCTGCGGGCACTCCGATTGCGGTGCGATGACCGCCATTGCACAGTGCAAATGCCTGGACCACTTGCCCGCCGTCGCCAATTGGTTGCGCTACTCCGAAGGCGCCAAGGTGATCAATGCCGGCCGTCCTCACAGCAGTGACGAAGCGCGCCTGACCTCACTGGTCAAAGAGAACGTCATCGCTCAACTGGCCAATTTGCAGACTCATCCCAGCGTTCGCCTGGCCCAGGAGCAAGGCGCGTTGAATCTGCACGGCTGGGTCTACGACATCGAAAGTGGCGGCATCGACGCGCTCGACGGTGTCTCCCGGCAATTTGTATCGATTGCCGATTTTCCTGACACCTGCGCCATGCCCGCCCGGGCTGTCGCCAACGTCGCTTGAATCACACACCCCATCAATCCGCAGGAGAAGCACCATGCAACAGTCCCATGCTTATCAAGACCCAACGCTGGCCCTGACCGGCAAAATCCTCGAAGCCAAGGCCCGCAAGGACCTGTCCTGGGAAAACCTGACTGAAGGCACCGGCCTGAGCCTGCTCTATGTCACGGCGGCCCTGCTCGGCCAACACCCACTGCCGGAAGCGGCTGCCAAAGTGGTGGTCCAGCACCTGGGCCTGGACAACGACGCCGTCGCCCAGTTGCAAACCATCCCGCTTCGCGGCTCGCTTGCCAGCGGCGTGCCGACCGACCCGACCATCTACCGCTTCTACGAGATGATCCAGGTCTACGGTACCGCCCTGAAGTCGATTGTTCACGAGCAGTTCGGTGACGGCATTATCAGCGCCATCAACTTCAAGATGGACATCAAGAGGGTCGAAGATCCGGAAGGCGGCTCCCGTGCTGTGATCACCCTGGACGGGAAATTCTTGCCTTACAAACCGTTTTAAGCTGACGAGCGTGGGCCGGCATTAATCTGCCGGCCCACTCGAAACGCATTTCTGGCACCTCCAGTCATCCACGTTATAGTTGAAGGGACCCAAACCACGCGGAGGGGGATATGCGCCAGATTGTCAGCAAGGAACCCTGGTGGGCTGCGCCGCCGAAGCCCGGGCAAGATGAGTCCGAGCTGGAATGGGGTTGGCTGGTCACCTACAACGAAGGCGAACCGCGTTTCGAGTTTGTGAAAGAGCGCCCGACGGATAACGAAATCCGCAATCGCAAGAGCTGCCGAATCACCCTTCCGGAATAACCCGTGCGCCATCCGAGGCGGGTCTGCATCTTTTTCAGGCCCACCTGACATCCGGATGACGCGACAGGCCTCACACGTTTACGATCATCTCGAAACCGCCAAAGATCATCCGTTGACCATCGAAAGGCATTGAGTTGTCCAGGGATTGAAGCCTGGGGTCGTCCATGAACTTCTTCATACCGGTGTCGCGCGTTTGACGGTCTGGCCAGATGATCCACGAGAACACCACGGTCTCGTCTTCCTTGAGTTTCACTGCCATCGGGAATGAGGTCAGCTTGCCTTGAGGCACATCGTCGCCCCAACATTCGGTCACGCTCAGTGCGCCGTTTTCCTTGAAAATACCTGCCATGAACTCGGCGTGCTGCTTGAATTTATCGCGGTTGGCGGTGGGTACGGCGGCAACAAAGCCATCGACATAGGACATGATCACTCTCCTCTTTGAAATGCGTCATCGATTTACCGGTTAGTCGATCTGCAAGAGCGCAAATCGACCGGCCTGTCAGGCGAACCGACCAACGGACATTTCCGTGCTGGCTAGAGCAGGAGTTGCTTCTGACGCTCTGCCAGGTCCACGGCGAAATGACAGCCGTGGGGTTCGCGGGTGGTGAGTTCCACTCGCCAGTTCTGGTTGGTGCAGATCCGCTGAACCAGCGACAGCCCCAATCCCAGCCCTTCGCCCCGGTGTTCGTCGCCCCTGACAAAGGGCTGGAACATCGCATGACGTTTTTCTTCCGGAATGCCGATACCGCTGTCTTCCACGCTGAAGCCATGATCTCGCAGGGTCAGGCGAATGAAGCCATGATCAGTATAGTGCCAGGCGTTGCGCAGCAGGTTGCCCATCACCGATTGCAGGAACGTCAGGTTGTAGTAGCTGTTTGAGGTCTGCTCGTCGAGGTAGATGAACTCCAGGCCTTTTTCCCGGATCAGCCTGCCCCAAATCTCGGCCAACGCATCGGCGACCTCTTTCAAGGAGGCGTTGCCACCGTTAGCGGAGTCGTTGTCCCGGTCACGCGCCAACATCAGGAATGTGTCGACCAGCTGTCGCATTTCATCGCTGGCCCTGGCAATACGGCTGACCTGGGCCATCGAGCGCTGATCCAGGGCACGATTGCTCAACAACAGCTCACATGAACTGGCGAGCACCATTAACGGCGTTCGCAATTCGTGGCTGACATCGCTGGTGAAGAGTTTTTCCCGGCCCAGCGCCTCGCGCAGTCGGCCCAGGGTTTGATCAAAGGACATCGCCAGCTCGCCGACCTCGTCGACGGCATACTCGGGCGCCAGCGGTGGCGCGAGTTCCAGTAGCTGATCGCGGTGACGCACCTGACGCGCCAAACGGACCACCGGGGCCATGACGCGTCGCGCCAGCAGCCACCCCAACAGAATCGCCAGCAGGATGCTCAACACAAACCCGACAATCACCACCGCGTACAGCACGCGTTCGCGTTGTTCATGGCTTCGCTGATCTTTCAGCAGGACGTATTGGCGACCTTCAACCACCTTCACCATGGCGTAGTAGTCCTCACCGCCAAAGACGATTTCCTGAAACCCCGGCTGCAGCGCCTTGAGCTGTTCGTCCGGGGTCATTTCACCCAGTCCGCCCTCAAAGAAAAACAGCTCGTCTTTTTCCGGTCGATGGGTCCAGTCATCGGTGTTGTCCATCAGCAGCAGGCGTTGCAGCCCACCGCTCAGGCTGGTGGTGGTGAGCCTTCTTTCAACGATATGCACGGTCGCGACAATGCCAACCGCAAAGACCCCTGCGACAAACGCAGTCATCAGTGCGAAAACAATCACAATCCTCTTTGTCAGGCTTTGTTTGGAGTCCATGTCTTTCCAGTGTTTGAATGCCGACGTCACACCTTGATGTCCTGCGCGACGAGTTTTTGGCTGAGACGCCGACGCTCAAACCAAAGGTAGACGACCGGGGTGGTGTACAACGTCAGGATCTGCGAGACCGCCAGGCCACCGACAATAGCAATGCCCAATGGCTGGCGAAGCTCCGAGCCGGCACCGTGGCCGAACGCCAATGGCACCGCGCCGAGCAGTGCCGCCAGCGAGGTCATCAGGATCGGCCGCAAGCGCAACAGGCACCCTTCGCGCACGGCGTCTCTGGCAGACAAGCCACGCTGCTGGGCCGACAGCGTGAAGTCAACGATCATGATCGCGTTCTTCTTGACGATGCCGATCAGCAAAATAATGCCGATCATCCCAAGGACCGACAGGTCCTGTCCACAGAGCATCAATGCCAGCAGTGCACCGAACCCGGCGGACGGCAGGGTCGAAATGATCGTCAACGGGTGAATCGCGTTCTCGTAGAGCACGCCCAGCACGATGTAGACGGTCAGAATGGCCGCCAGAATCAGCCAGGGTTGTGATTTCAACGAGTCCTGAAATGCCTGGGCGGTGCCCTGGAAACTGCCGACGACAGAGTCGGGCATCGCCACCGCCAAAGACGCCTGGTTGATCGCGCTGACCGCATCGCTCAGGGCTTGACCGGGCGCCAGGTCAAACGACAGGGTAATGGCCGGGAATACCCCTTGGTGGTTGATGATGATCGGCACCTGCTCGGTCTTGATGCTCGCCAACAGATTCAATGGCACCAGGGTTCCGGAGCTGGCGCGCACGTATAAGTGTTCCAGCGTGGTCGTGGACGTCTGCCAGTGCGGGTCCAGTTCAAGAACCACGTGGTTCTGGTCGAGCTGGGTGAACATCGTCGCGACCTGACGCTGCCCGAAGGCGTCGTACAGCACGTCGTCGATGGCCTGCACCGTCACGCCCAGACGCGCCGCCGTGGCACGGTCGATCACCAGGGTTGCCTGAGCAATGGCCTGTTGCTGGTCAGAGGTCACATGTTGCAGTTGCGGCAAGCTCTTGAGTTTTTCCAGCAGCACCCCGCTCCAGTGATCCAGCTCTGCGCTGTCCGGGTCCTGAAGGGTGTACTGGTACTGGGTTTTACTGGCGCGGCCACCGATCTGGATGTCCTGGTTAGCCTGCAGGTAAACCTTGACCCCGGACAACTGATCGAGGGCCGGCTGCAAGCGGCTGATCACCTCGCGGGCACTGTCGGTGCGCTCGCTGAACGGCTTGAGGTTGATCATCACCTTGCCCTGGCTGACCGTCGGGTTCGGGCCGATCCAGAAATATACCTTGGCCACTGCCGGGTCATGACCGACAACTTCGGCGACGCGGTTGACCTGCTCCCGCATGGCCATCGGCGAAATATCGGCAGCGGCTTCGGCAACGCCCTGGATCAGGCCGTTGTCCTGCTGCGGGAAGAAGCCCTTGGGAATGCTCACATACAACACCGCGGTCGCCAGCAATGTGGCCAGTGCCACGCCGAGGGTCAGACGCTGATGGTCGAGGACCCAGTCGAGGCTGCGGCGATAGCCATTGTGCAAGCCAGTGAACGCCCGCTCGCAAGCCTGGGCGAAACGCCCCTCCTCGCTCTCGGTATGCGGTTTGAGCAGCCAGGCGCAAAGCATCGGGGTGATCGTCAGCGAGACGATGCAGGACATGATGATCGCCACGCTGACCGTCACCGCGAACTCGCGCATCAAGCGCCCGACGATCCCCGACATCAACAGGATCGGCAAGAACACCGCAATCAGCGACACCGTCATCGAGACAATGGTGAACGCCACTTCGCGCAAACCATCGACCGCCGATTGCAGGCGAGACTTGCCCATCTCCAGATGGCGCACGATGTTTTCCATCACCACGATGGCATCGTCCACCACGAAGCCGACGGCAATGGCCAGGCCCATGATCGACAGGTTGTCGAGGCTGTAGCCGAGCAAATACATCACGCCGAAGGTCGACACCAGCGACAGCGGAATGGTCAGGCTGGGGATCAACGTGGCGGTGGCCTTGCGCAGGAACACGAAGATCACCACGACCACCAGGGCAATCGACAGCAGCAAAGTGAACTGCATGTCGTTGACCGAGGCTTCGATGGTCTGGGTCCGGTCGCCCACCACCTGAACCTGCACGTCGCGAGGCAACGACGCGGTCAGTTCGGGCAACTTGGCCTTGATCGTGGCAATGGTCGACAGCAGGTTGAAACCCGGCTGTTTGTGAATGTCGACGATCACCGTCGGCTCGCCACCCAACTGTGCGGCTTGCTGGGTATCTTCGGCACCGGCGATTACCCGGCCAAGGTCACCGAGCTTGATCGGCATGCCGTTTTTATAGGCAATCACCTGATCCCGATAATGCTGCGGGTCGAGCATCTGGTCGGTCGCGCCGAGCGTGACGGAGCGGGTCTGCCCGTCAAGGGTGCCCTTGGGCTGATCGACGGTACTGACGCCGATCACGCTGCGCACGTCTTCCAGGCTCAGGCCGCGTGCGGCCAGCGCATCCGGGTCGATCTGAATCCGCACCGCCGGTTTTTGCTCACCGTGGAAATCCACCAGGCCGACGCCCGGCATCTGCGACAAACGCTGGGCAATGTAGTTGTCCGCGTAACGGTCGAGCTCCGGCAGTGTGCGTGTCGGCGAGGTCACGGCCAGTGACAACACCGTCCCTTCCGCCGGGTTGACCTTGTTGAAGGTCGGCGTACTGGTCATGGTCTTCGGCAAGTTCGGGGTCGCGGTGTTGATCGCGGTCTGCACATCCTGCGCAGCACCATCGATGTTCCGTGACAGGTCGAACTGCAACACCACCTGAGTCTTGCCGGCCGCGCTCGAGGAGGTCATCGAGGTGACTTGCGGAACCGCGGCAAAGGCTCTTTCCAGAGGTGTCGCGACCGACGAAGCCATGGTCTCGGCGCTGGCTCCAGAGAGTTTGGCGGTGACCTGAATGGTCGGGAAATCCACCGTAGGCAAAGGGGCCACTGGCAACTGGAAGTACGCGAAAGCGCCCAGCAACATCACCCCAAGCGCTAACAGGCTCAGGCCCACACGTCGTTGAATCAGTCCGGCGAGCCCTTTCATCGTGCGCTCTCCACCGGTGTGGCAGCCGCCAGCGCAGCGGCTTCGTCAGCCTTGACCGGTGCGACTTTGACGCCCGGTGCGATGCGTGACTGGCCTTGCACGACGACCGTTTCTCCAGCGGCCAGCCCCTGACGAATCCACTGCTTGCCATCGACCACGGCGGCGGCATCGACCTGACGCGGCTGCACTCTCTGATCGGCGCCAACTACATAGACGAAGTTGCCCTGACGACCGAACTGCACGGCGTTGGACGGCACCACCGTGACGTCCTGGCGGGTGCTGACCAGCAAGCGTGCGCTGACCAATTCGCCAGGCCACAACTGGTTGGCACTGTTGTCGAACTCGGCCTTCAACTGGATCTGACCGCTCGCGGCAGCCACCTGGCTGTCAATGAAACTCAGACGGCCGCGAGCGATTTCCTGATGGCCGTCGCGGGTCATGGCGACCACTTGCAAGGCGCCCTTGGCGTTTTCTTCAAGGATCTGCGGGAGTTCGTCCTGGGAGACGGCGAAAGCCACCGAAATCGGGTTCATCTGGGTAATGGTCACCAGGCCCGTGGCTTCCGCGCCGTGGGCGATGGCGCCGACGTCCAGCAAGCGCTGGCCGGTACGCCCGGTCAGCGGTGCCTTGACCTGAGTGAACTCCAGTTGCAGGCGCGCGTTATCCAGTGCCGCCTGGTCAGCCTGCACCGTGGCCTGTTGCGCCGCCAATTCGGCGCGATAGGTGTCGACGTCCTGGGTCGGCCCGGCCTTGGCGGCCGCCAGTTTGCTGGCCCGGTCCAGATTGACCCGCAGGTTGGCCAACTGTGCCTGATCCTTGGCCACCAGCGCTTGCGCCTGCGCCACTTGAGCCTGATAGACCCGTGGATCGATCACCGCCAACAGACTGCCGGCGTTCACTGTCTGGCCTTCCTTGAACAGGACTTTCTGCAACTCGCCATCCACCCGAACCCGCACGTTCACGCTGTTGAGCGGCTGAACGTTGCCGATTGCACTGAGCCAGATCGGCAGGTCCTGTTGGCTGACTTGCGTCAGTTGCACCGGGACTGCCGTGGCTTCGGCCTTGGTGGGCGCGGCCTGGGCTCGTTTGATCCACTGAAAGCCGCCGACGCCGGCGCCCAAAAGGAGAACCAGCAGCGCCCAGGAGAGCGCTCGATGGCGAGGGTTCGCAACGCGTGGCTTAGCATTCATGGGTGTGACGCCTGAGAAGGAGAAAGGGAAGCGAGGGTGTCGGGCGTGAAATCACCGCCCAGCGACCGGAACAAACCGACGGCGGCCTGCAGGTGTTGCAGGCGTACCTGCAACAGCGTGTCTTCGGCCTGATACTGGGTGCGCTCGACGATCAACAAGGTCTGGAAATCGGTGGAGCCCAGCCGATAACGAACCTGCGCCAACCTCGCGGCCTCGCGGGCGGAGTCCACCGCGGCCTGATTCAAGGCATAGCTTTTATCCAGTTCGCGGGTGGCACTCAGTTGGGTTTCGACGTCTTGCAGCGCCTCGATCACCGATTCACGGTAACTGGCGGTCAGTTCCTGCACGTGGGCCTGATCAACGTGCAATTGGCCGCTGAGCTGGCCGCCGGTGAACACCGGTTGGGCCAATGTGCCGATGACGCTCCAGATATTGCCGCCGGCAATGGTGTCGATACCGCCGATCAGGTCCAGCGACAGATTTGGCAAGAACGCCGCACGGGCGACCCCGACATCGAAGTTGGCCGAGACCAGTCGCGCTTCGGCTGCTTGCACATCGGGCCGCTGACGCAGCAGGCCGATGGGCAGTCCAGCGGACGGACGCGGCATCTGCAAACCCTCAAGACCGGAGTTTTTCAGGTGAAAACCTTGCGGCGTCTCGCCCACCAGTACCGCCAATTGGTAGAGCGCCAGATCGCGCTGCTGACGCAATGGTGGCATCGCCGCCTGGAAGGTTTGCAGGGCGTTGCGTTGCTGCGCCACTTCAAGATTGGACACGGCGCCCTGGCTGGCCTGGACTTCGACCAGATCGAGCACCTGCTTGGCGTCGTCGGCAATTGACTGGGCCAGGCGCAGCCGTTCTTCCAGCGACAAGACCTGGAAGTAGCTGTCGGCAATACTCGCCCCCAGGCTCATGCGCAGGGTTTGTGCGTCGAACACGCTGGCATTGGCCAACGCGTCAGCTGAGTCGGCGGCAGCGCGCTGTTTGCCCCAGAAGTCCAGCTCGTATGACGCTTGGGCGAACACGCTGCTTTTCTTGGTGGTGCCGTAATTGTTCTGGCGTTGGACATTGCCGCCCAGTGCCAGGGTCGGATATTGCCCAGCGCCGACGACCTGAGCCGAAGCGCGTGCCTCTTCAATGCGGCTGGCCGCGGCTTTAAGGGTGTAATTGGCCGAGAGGCCACGGGTGATCAGATCATTCAGTTCAGCGCTGTGGAATTGGCTCCACCACTGCCCTCCCCGTGCCGCGGTCGTTTGCCCGGAGCCATTCCAGTTTGCCGCCAGCGGCAACTCCGGTTGATGGTAGGCGGGCACCATCGAGCAGCCACCGAGCATCAATACGCCCAGCAGCACCGATATTGATAAAAAGTTACGCCTCGGTGAGGTTGCAACTGACATTGGCACGCGATCTCCGGCTGAAACGATTGTGGAGCACCTCCACGAATCAGCCGAAGATAGCCAACAGCGCCTTGCAGAGCGTTCGCCTGCAGGTAAACTTTTATTTAATCGGGCTCGCGACGGCCCTGAAAGCTGTAACCCGCGCCCGGAATGGTCTTGATCAGCGAGTACTCGAAACCTTCGTCGAGTTTGCGCCGCAGACGATGGATATGTTTGTCGATGACATTGTCGTTGGGGTCGAAGGTGTAATCCCAGGCACTGTCGAGCAGCATGTCGCGGGTGACCACCTGACCGCTGTGGCGCATGAGTTTTTCCAGCAACAGCGCCTCACGCTGTTGCAAGACAATGCTACGGCCTTGGCGCACCGCCGTACGGGTCGCGCAGTCGAGTTCGAGTTCGCCGACTTGCAGCTTGCGCCCTGCTGCGCTCGGTTGATCGGTGCCGCGAAGCAAAGCATCGAGGCGCGCGAGCACCTCGGCGAACGCGTAGGGTTTTGCCAGGTAATCGTCACAACCGGCTTGCAAGCCTTCGACCTTTTGCGCGGTGGTCGACTGAGCGCTGAGCATTAGCACCGGAATACGCGAACCGCGACTGCGTATCGCCCTTACCAGCGCAATGCCGTCGAGCCCCGGCAGCCGCCGGTCGACAATCAACGCGTCATGAATCCCTTCCAGGGCCATGGCCAGTCCATCGTTACCTTCTTCGGCGACATCCACCACGTGCCCGCTTTCCGTCAGCCCACGCAACAGGTAGGTGGCGGTCTGGGCATCGTCTTCAACGACTAGAATGCGCAAGGAGCTTTCTCTCTTAACAGGAACCTAAACTTTTATTTATCCGGCGGCGACGTTGGCGTCTTCCTGGATTTGACACACTATGCCATCTCTCCACTCGTTCAAGTGACCGGTTCAACTCCCATGACCCATGTTCTGGTCGTCGAAGACGACAGCTCCACCGCCCACGAAATTGAAGCAGCCCTGCAGGACCACGGGTTTACCGTCACTTGCGTGAACAATGGCCGCGACGGCTTGCTCAAGGCCCTCAGCGAGCCCTTCGACCTGATCGTGCTCGACCGGATGCTGCCGGGCGGCATCGATGGGCTGGGCGTATTGACCGCCTTGCGAGCGGCGAGCGTGAGCACGCCGGTGTTGATCCTCAGTGCCCTGAGCGCGCTGGATGAGCGTGTTCGAGGTTTGCGCGCCGGTGGTGATGACTACCTGACCAAGCCCTTCGAGTTTATCGAACTCACCGCGCGGCTGGACGCCTTGAGCCGTCGCCGTGCCGAACCCGCCACCCGCGAACCGGACAACCAGCTGCGCGTCGGCAACCTGCACGTCGACCTGTTACGCCGCAGTGTGCGCCGTGGCGATCGAACCATCGACCTGGTTCCGCGTGAATACGCGTTGCTGGAACACCTGATGCGTAACGCCGAACAGGTGGTCACACGCACCATGTTGTTTGAAGCCGTATGGAATTACAGCTACGACGAGCGCACCAATGTCATCGAGGTGCATATCGGCCGCCTGCGGCGCAAGATCGACGCCGAAGGTGAACCGCAGATGATCCACACCATTCGGGGGGCCGGCTATGTTCTCCGTTCACCTGAGTGAGATTCCGCGCACCATCAGTTTTCGCACAGGCCTGATGTTCCTGGGGCTGTTCGGCTGCTCGTTTCTGGCGCTATTTGGCTACATTTACTGGCAGACCGCGTTTTACCTGAAGACCGAGGCCGACACTGCGCTCTATCGTCAGGTAGAGAATCGCAGCCAGCAAACCCCGCAACTGCGGGAAGAGGAAATCCGCAAACACGCCATTTCGGACACAGAAGGCCGCCTGCCCCACAGTTTGTTCGATGAAAACGGCCAGTACATTGTCGGCGCCATTCATCAACTGCCGCCGTTCAGAAAATATGATCGCCCCGCCGAGTTCGACTGGCAAAAAACCAATGATCGCTCCCGTCCGGTGCGGTTTATCGTTCATAAACTGGAAGACGGCAAAACCTTGCTGGTCGCCCAGGACATGCATGATATCGGCGAGTTCGACGAACTTTTGGTCCATGCGCTGGTTTCCGGTGGGGTCCTGCTGCTGGTGGTTGGCCTGTTAGGTGCGATCGGCCTCGGCTACTCGGCGCGGCGCCGTCTCGACAAGTTAAGCGACTCGATCAAAGGCATCATCGAAGGCGACTTGAGCAGCCGCTTGCCCACCTTGGGCAACAACGATGACATCGACCGCCTCGCCAATGTCGTCAACAGCATGCTCGATGAGCTGGAACGCTTGATGAGCGAGGTCAAGGGCGTCTGCGACGACATCGCCCACGACCTGCGCACGCCCCTGACCCGGCTGATTGCCGGCCTTGAGCGCGCGCAACGGCGGGGTCTGCGCGAGGACGAATACGCCGCCAGCATTGATTCGGCCCTGACCGAGGCCAAGGGCCTGCTGCTGACGTTCCGTGCCTTGCTGCGCATTTCCGAGATTGAGGACAGCGCACGACGCAGCCACTTTGCACCGGTCGATCTGAACCTGATTGGCGCCGATGCCACCGAACTCTACGAACCGCTGGCCGAGGAGCGCGGCATCAGCCTGGCGTTCCATGCCGGCGCGCAGCCAACGCTGATCGCTGGCGATGCGCAACTGCTGTTCGATGCCTGCTGCAACCTGCTGGATAACGCGATCAAGTTCTCACCCGACCATAGCAGCGTCAGTCTCAGCGTCATCAGCGACGCAACGGGCATCGGTATTCGGGTAGTCGATAACGGTCCGGGAATTGCGGAAGACGAGCGCGAGGCGGTATTTCGCCGGCTCTACCGTTCAGAACTGAGCCGTCACACACCCGGCAACGGGTTGGGCTTGAGCATGGTGTCGGCGGTGGCGCGGTTGCACGACATGAAGCTTGCGGTCTACGACGCGGCCCCGGGTTGCCAAATCGATCTGCTGGGAAAACAGACTCACGAAACAGCTTGAAACAATCGGTCTCGGGCGGCTCTTGCCGCCTTCCCGACGACCTCGCGCGAGGTCTTGGCGCAGGCGTCTCTGGTCGATGGCAATGCAATTAAAATCAAACAATTAGCTGTCGTTAAGGGTGGGTTAAGCGTTCCAGCGAAATTTTCACATTCGTTTCACTTATCCCCCACTTGCCCGCCTCTACATTGATCATCACAAATCGACCTTCAATGCTCGCGTTTTCCGTGAACTGTCTATCCTGACTGCTTGAACGGAATCGACATTCTTCGTCCCAATACGACTTACAGGTGAAAGGCGTGGTTAATACTGTATTACCCAAGGACTCGCCTAAACGAGCGGTCAAAAAACGGTTTCTGAAGGTCACGCTAGCGGCGTCGGCAGTGATAGTGGCCGCCCTGGTCATGGGGTTCACCTTGTGGCCCCGGTCTCCAGCGATGCTGGCGGAAAGTGATCACATGGCAACGGCTGGCGTATTCCAACACTGGCAGGCAGGGGATGTGGTGGTGCTGGTTCGACATGCCGAACGCTGCGATCAGTCGAAAAACCCGTGCCTGGGCCCGGCCGATGGCATTACCCAGGTAGGCAGCGCGGCATCGACAGACGTCGGCAAGGGGTTCAACGCCCTGGGCATGGACCATGCGGATGTGTTCAGCAGCCCTGCGACCCGCACGATGCAAACCGCGCAGTACATGTTTGGCAAAGAGGCCTCGAATCAGGAATGGCTGGCCCAATGCGGCAAGACCATGCGTGACGATGTGGTCGCACACAAAACGGCACATCGCAATCTGGTCCTGGTCACGCACAGCGGCTGTATCAGCGACTTCGAGAAACAAACCGGCTTCAAGCATGCTCCTACCAGTCAGTACACCAGCTCCCTGTTCGTTTCGGTGACGGCTGACGGCCAGCTGAAAGTGCTTGGTATTGTGAATTCCGGGGACTGGCCAGCCGTGCTGGATAAGCGATTCGCCAGCAAATAACACGGTTGGCCAGGACACGCCAGCGCTGTTAACGAACTCAAAAAACAAAGCCATTACGGCAGTTCGCCAGCGCTCGCGCGCAGTTGAAACAAATTGAATAACTTTATTTTTTCAGCGAGTTACTGAAAATCCGGGGATTTCACGTTTGAATGCCTGCTTGGGGAAAATCCTCAATGGAAGACTCGACGCTCCACTTGTAGCATGCGGTGCCCGCTCACAGCGGCTCACTCACCTGCACCCGTCCAGTCCGCTGCCAGGAGGCCCAGGAATGTCATGCGTCGACTTTATCCTTTTGCCGAGTAATACGGCCGGCTCGCCACAGCGATGCCTGCGCCCCTGCACGCGTCTTTGTTGAAGAAGACCGGCGCAGCATCGAACGTCGTAACCAAAACACCAAAAACCGAGCAACGTCTTCCGGTATCAAGGCCGTCCCATGAAGCGAAAAATAATACTCGTCACGCATCACTTTACTGATTGCTCACGCAGCAATCCGAACCGCCGAATGAAGTCGCAGGGAGCACGAGTCAAATGATCAAGCGCTGGGCTCTACCCTGCCTATTGTTGGCCTTCGGCCTGTTCTACCTGTTGCCGATGGTCGGCCATGGGTTATGGATTCCCGACGAACCCCGCTACGCGCAGATCAGCCAGGAGATGTTGCTGAGCGGTGACTGGGTGTCTCCGCACTTCATGGGCTTTCGCTACTTCGAGAAGCCCATTGCCGGTTACTGGATGATCGCCATCGGTCAGGCGATCTTCGGCGAGAACCTGTTTGGCGTGCGTATTGCCTCGGCGGTCGCCACCGGGCTGAGTGTGTGGCTGGCGTATCTGGTCGCCCGTCGCCTGTGGAACGATCCGCGCAAAAGTTTCGCTGCCGCCCTGCTCTACATGAGCTTCGGCCTGATCGCCGGCCAGGCTGGCTACTCCAACCTCGATCCGCAGTTCACCTTCTGGGTCAACCTGAGCCTGGTTGCCTTGTGGTTTGCCCTGGATAATAAAACCCCACGCAGCAAACTCGGTGCCTGGGCCCTGCTCGGCTTCGCCTGTGGCATGGGTTTCCTGACCAAGGGCTTCCTTGCCTGGCTGTTGCCGGTGTTGATCGCACTGCCTTACATGATCTGGCAAAAGCGCTTTGGTGAATTGCTGCGTTATGGCCTGGTAGCGCTGGTCGTCGCCATCATCGTCAGCCTGCCGTGGGTGCTGGCGATCAATAGTCACGAACCGGATTTCTGGCGGTACTTCTTCTGGCAAGAGCACATTCGCCGGTTCGCCGCCGACGATGCCCAGCACACCCGGCCGTGGTGGTTCTTCCTGCCGATCATGGTGGTTTCGAGTCTGCCGTGGGCGGCCCTGTTGCCATCGACACTGGTTCAAGCCTGGAAAAACAAGACTCAGAACACCACCGGCTTCCTGTTGCTGTGGATGCTCCTGCCGCTGGTATTTTTCAGCCTGAGCAGAGGCAAGCTGCCGACCTACATCATGCCGTGCCTGCTGCCGCTGGCCTTGCTGATGGCCAGCACACTGATCGATCTGGTGAGCGAGGCCCGTGGCCGCGCGATTCGTATCAACGGCCTGATCAACGTAGCGATCGCGACGATTGCCCTGATTGTCCTGATCTATCTGCAGATCACCCGGCCGATCTTTGAAAACACCGAAATGTTTACCCTGTCGCTGGGCTTCATCGTGTTGGCCGGCTGGATCATCGCCAACGCCCTGCAAGCCCTCCGACCGCTGGTCTATTGGGCCACTCCGGCGCTGGGGATCTGGCTTCTGGTCGCCCTGTTGCCGGCCGCCATGCCGGCTGTCATCGTCAACAGCAAAATGCCTGACCAGTTCATCGCCGAGCATGTTCAGGAATTGAGCGAGACCACTTCGCTGCTGAGTAACGACCTGGGTGCGGCTTCGGCATTATCCTGGCGCCTGAAGCGCCCGCAAGTTGACCTGTACAACACGGTGGGTGAGTTGAAGTACGGTACTGATTTCCCTGAGGCTGCACCCCGCAAAGTCGACATGAACAGTGTCCAGCAGTGGATGACCGAAGCCCGCAAAAAGGGCTCGGTGGGTGTGGTCATGCGGGTAAAAAATGCCCTGGAAGAGCAGGAAGTCTTGTTGCTGCCGACTGATGGCAAGCACTACAAACGAGGCGAACTGGAGATCCTGATTTTCCCGAAACTGCCCTGAAGATTCCTGATGCGCCGGTTTACCGGGTGATGATGTGCAAATCGTCACCCGGCAAGTAGATGATCTGCATTTTCTGACCCCGGCGCGCAGGTCGCGGCGTTCAAAGGCACGGAGCAATCCTGCAGCTGGCGGTCGAGACCTAAGGGAAATACCACATGAAGTCGCGGGAAACGGAAACACGCGCGCTGCTGATCCTGCTTGGGGTTTCAGCGCTACTCCTGTTATTGGGACTGGGCACACGGGAGCTTTGGGGCCCGGAAACCCGTTGGGCGAATATCACGCTGCAGATGCTGCAAAGCGGTAACTACTTCGACCCGTACCTCATGGGCGGCTCCTATTACGACAAACCACTGCCCTCCTACTGGTTGATTACCGCCACCACCTGGTTTACAGGCGGCCTGGGCCACTGGTCCTTGCGTCTGTCTTCGGTGATTGCCGCCTGGTTGAGTGTCTGGCTGGTCTACTTGATTGGCGAGCAACTGTTTCGCAAAGGCACCGGTCTGATCGCCGGCTGGATGCTCGCAACCACCTTCTATTTCGTCTTTTGGGCCCGAGTCGCGACGGCTGACATTCTGACCGTCTGCGGTGTGCTGGCAGCAATCTGGTGGTATTGGCGCGGCCCGGACGACACGCGACTCGGGCGCTACTGCGTGTTCTTCCTGCTGCTGTCCGTGACCTCGCTGTTCAAAGGCCTGATCGGCTTTATCCTGCCCGGCCTGGTGCTGTTGCCGCATCTGCTGCAAGAAGGCCGCTGGAAACGTCACCTCAACCTGCGCCTGTGCGTCGCCCTGTTGGTTGCCGGCCTGGTCTATGCGGTGCCGTTCGTGTTGTCGAATATCTACGGCGCACCCACCTCCGCCCAGAGCGGCCTGGGGCTGGTCTTCCGGGAAAACGTGGTGCGGTTTTTCCAGCCGTTCGACCACATCGGGCCCATTTACACCTACCTGATCTACTTGCCGGTTTATACCCTGCCATGGGCACCGTACTGGGTGCTTGGGCTGTGGGTCGCGGCCCGTAACTGGCGCACACTCGAACCCAATGCCCGCTGGTTGATCTGGGGCCTGGGCTTGCTGTTCCTGTTCTTCACGGCCAGTGGTAGCCGACGCAGTTACTACGTTTTGCCGCTAGTACCATTTGCCCAACTGTTGGCGGCCTGGTGGGTCACCCGGCACATGGAAGAACGGCGCGCTGCCGGCAAAGCCGAAGGACGCGGCCTGAAGATCGGTTTTGGCGTCACGACGGTCCTGCTATTGCTGATCCTCGGGATTATCGTGCCCTGGAGCAACACGGGTGGCGGCGTTGTGCAGTTCGGCAAGGACGTCAAGGCCCAGGCCAGCCTGATCGCACCGTGGAATCAATGGCGGATGGTGATGGTCGATGTCGACAACAAAGTCCCGATGTACCTGCAAAACGACGGTGCGCCTTTCTACTACGTGCCCGAAAGCAAGGACTTCCCTCGCGAAGGCACCACCGCACAGTTCATGGCATGGCTGGAAAAGAACAGCGGCCAGCAGTGGAACCCGCAGCGCACCATCATTGTCGCGCACTACAAACGTGGCGATACGCTGCCGCTGAACTACCTGAGCGTCGACCACCAGGCCGTCGTCACGCAGCCAGACAACGGTGAGCGGCTGCTGCATCCGCGCTCGGATGCCAGCGTCGCCTTCATCCCCAACGCCCCCGCCCAATGAAAAATGATCGAGAGGCCCATCGGGCCTCTCGATGCTTCCCTGCACGGCTCACGTGAAATCAGTGAGCCAGTCGACGATAGTGTTTGAATTCAAACCACTCTGTCCTTCAAACTCCCTCCTTAGCGCCTCAATCTAAATACAAACGACATTGATTAACGACTTGCTTGACGTTTTTTTCACATATCCCGCACTACATTGCCGCCACCAAAACCCATGCGAATGATTCGCATTGTTCTGGGCGAGCTGCAGGGATTGCGGGAATCGAACAACAGGCTTGCCCATCTGATTCTTTATAAAACTGCAGGAGCTGCTAACAAAATGAATCATCGTCGCCCTTCGTTTCTGAAAATCGCGCTGCTCGCCACCGCTCTTATGGGTGCTGGCCATGTCTTTGCTGCGCCAAGCAGCGACGGCATCGTGGTCTATAACGCGCAGCATGAGACCCTGACCAAGGCCTGGGTCGAAGGTTTTACCCATGAAACAGGGATCAAGGTCACGCTGCGCAATGGCGATGACAGCGAGATGGGCAATCAGCTGGTGCAAGAAGGTGCGGCCTCCCCGGCAGACGTATTCCTGACCGAGAACTCCCCGGCCATGGTGCTGGTGGATAACGCCGGGCTGTTTACCCCTGTTGCGCCGTCGACCCTGGAGCAAATCGGTTCGGCCTATCGCCCGGCCCATGGCAAATGGGTGGGCATCGCCGCTCGCTCGACCGTGTTTGTCTACAACAAGGCCAAGCTGGCCGAAGCCGATCTGCCAAAGTCTCTGATGGACCTGGCTTCCCCAAGCTGGAAAGGTCGTTGGGCCGGTTCGCCTGCCGGCGCCGATTTCCAGGCCATCGTCGCCGCCGTACTGGAACTCAAGGGCGAAGCCGCCACCCTGGAATGGTTGAAAGGCATGAAAGCCAACGCCACCGCCTACCGTGGCAACAGCGCTGTGCTCAAGGCAGTGAACGCCGGTCAGATTGAAGGCGGCGTGATCTACCACTACTACAGCTTCGTCGATCAGAGCAAAACCGGCGAAAACAGCAAGAACACCTCGCTGCACTACTTCAAGCACAAAGATCCGGGCGCGTTTGTCAGCCTCTCCGGTGGCGCTGTCCTGGCGTCCAGTAAACACCAGGAAGAAGCTCAGGCGTTCCTGAAGTGGATCACCGGCAAAGAAGGCCAGGCCATTCTGAAAAACGGTAACTCGTTTGAATACGCCGTAGGCCAGAAAGCCGAGTCGAACCCGAAACTGGTGCCGCTGGCGCAACTTGACGCGCCTGTGGTCGATGCCTCCAAACTCAACAGCAAAAAAGTCGTCGAGCTGATGACTCAGGCGGGGTTGTTGTAATCCGATGTCCAAGCCAGTCGCGCTGCCAGAAGCTAGTGAAGTCGTCGATCTGACGACTCTGGCCAACCCTCGTCAACACCCTCGCCGCGTCTCCGGGAGGCGCAGCGGCTCGTGGGTTGTGGCCATATCCATTCTGGTCTCGTTGCTGGCCCTGCTGCCGTTAGCGTTTGTCATCGGCATTTCCATCAAGACCGGCTGGGCGACGATTGCCGAGCTGGTCTTCAGGCCCCGAGTGGCCGAACTTTTGATCAACACCGTGTTGCTGGTGGTGATCACGATTCCCCTGTGTATCGCGCTCGGCGTGGCACTCGCCTGGTTGACCGAACGCACCGATTTACCAGGCCGCCGCCTCTGGTCGGTGCTGGCAACGGCACCGATTGCGGTGCCGGCCTTTGTCCACAGTTATGCCTGGGTCAGCCTGGCACCACCGATTCACGGGTTGTTTGCCGGGGTATTGGTTTCGGTTATCGCCTACTTCCCGTTCCTCTATCTGCCAGTCGCCGCCACCCTGCGGCGCCTTGATCCGGCCATCGAAGATGTCTCCGAATCGCTGGGCCTGAAGCCCTGGGCGGTGTTTTTCCGGGTCGTGCTGCCGCAACTGCGCCTGGCCATCTGTGGCGGCGCCTTGCTGGTCGGCCTGCACTTGCTGGCCGAATACGGCCTGTACGCGATGATTCGCTTCGACACCTTCACCACGGCGATCTTCGACCAGTTCCAGTCGAGCTTCAACGGCCCGGCGGCGAATATGCTGGCCGGGGTGCTGGCGCTGTGCTGCCTGCTGATGTTGACCGCTGAATCCGCATCGCGTGGCCACGCCCGTTACGCACGAGTCGGTTCCGGCAGTGCGCGCCTGCAACGCACCCAGCGGCTGACACGCAACACCAAGGCCGCTGCACTTTTACTGCCGATCATCACCAGCGCGCTGGCCCTCGGTGTGCCGCTGATTACCCTGGCCCAATGGTTGATTGCCGGTGGCGCGGACGTCTGGCGCATGGCGGAAATTCTTCCGGCATTGAAGCAGACCCTCGTTCTGGCCAGTGTCGGCGCGGTGATCACCACCTGCGCGGCAGTTCCGGTGGCCTGGTTGTCGATACGTTCGCCGGGGCGCCTGCATCGCATCCTGGAAAGCTGCAACTACATCACCAGTTCATTGCCGGGAATCGTCGTAGCGCTGGCGCTGGTGACCGTCACCATCAGCTTTGCCCGGCCGATTTACCAGACCACCATCACGGTACTGCTGGCGTACCTGCTGATGTTCTTGCCACGCGCGCTGGTCAGTTTGCGCGCGGGTATTGCCCAGGCACCGGTAGAACTGGAAAATATCGCCCGCAGCCTGGGCCGCTCGCCGAGCCAGGCGCTCTGGCTGATTACCATGCGCCTGGCCGCACCAGGGGCCGCCGCCGGCGCAGCGCTGGTGTTTCTGGCGATCACCAATGAACTGACCGCAACCCTGTTGCTCTCGCCAAGTGGCACCCGCACCCTGGCCACCGGTTTTTGGGCCATGACCAGCGAAATTGACTACGCCGCAGCGGCACCTTATGCGCTGATCATGATTTTGCTGTCGCTTCCGTTGACCGCGCTTCTCTATCATCAATCCAAACGCACGGCAGGCCGATGAACGCTCTCGAACTGAACTCCATCTACAAAACCTTCGGCGCCCTGCCTGCCTTGGACAACGTCAGCCTGTCGGTGCCAGCGGGCAGTCGCACGGCCATCGTCGGCCCTTCCGGCTCGGGCAAGACCACCCTGCTACGGATGATTGCCGGGTTCGAGTTTCCCGATTCTGGCAGCATCACGCTCAACGGCCAGACACTGGTCGACGGTTCGACCGAAGTCCCCGCCCATCAGCGCATGATTGGTTATGTGCCACAGGACGGTGCGTTGTTTCCACACATGACGGTTGCCGGCAACATTGCCTTTGGACTGTCGGGTGATGCCGCCTTGAAGCAAGCACGCGTCGCCGAGCTGATGGACATGGTGTCGCTGGATGCACGCATGAGCCAGCGCTGGCCGCACGAGCTTTCCGGTGGTCAGCAACAACGGGTAGCCCTGGCCCGCGCCTTGGCGCAACGACCTCGGCTGATGCTGCTGGACGAACCCTTCTCGGCACTGGACACCGGCCTGCGGGCGTCCATGCGCAAAATGGTTGCCAAACTTCTGTCAGACACCGGCGTGACCACCATCCTGGTGACTCACGATCAGTCCGAAGCGTTGTCATTTGCCGATCAACTGGCCGTGATGCGCCAGGGTCGGTTGGTGCAGACCGGGCAACCGATGGATCTGTACCTGCATCCTCGCGATGAAGAAACGGCGCTGTTCCTCGGGGATGCCGTAGTCATGCCGGCGCGGGTCGAAAATGGCTACGCCATCTGCGACCTGGGACGGGTTAATGTCAGCAGCACCTCGCCAAACGGTGCAGCGCGGATCATGTTGCGGCCCGAGCAGTTGCAGATTTCCAGTCAGCCCGCCGATCTGGAACAGGTGGATGGCTGCATCGGGGTGGTGACCGATCGCGACTTTGGCGGCAATACCTGCACCTTGACGGTGGAACTGAAGCAACCCTCACCTGCTACGGATGGACAGTCAGCAAGCCGCTCGTTACTGGTTCGCAGTTCCGGGGTGCATGCACCAGCCGCTGGCAGCCTGGTACACATTTCAACTCTCGGTAACGCGCACGTGTTGACTGAGCCTGCTCGCCGCCAGGCGGTTGCAACGCCATAGTTTGCAGCTTGACGCAAACTCAGGGTGAAGTAGTCTTGGCAAGCTATTTACTATCTTTTTAGCGATGTGCGGGCCAATTGACGATTTTCCTTGCAGCGCCTGAAAAATGGCAATAGCTGCCAGAAAGGACTGTAAGTGTTGAAAAACCCTGAACATTTGCTGTAAAGGTTACAGTTAAACATTCTCGACACCGGTTTTTCATGTCCCTTTCACATTTTCGAGATTACCCTCTGCGCATCCGGAGCGATGCCTTTGGGCCACTCAAACTGCCGAGCGACAAAATAAAAGTCAATTAGTGCACTTTTTCCAGAAGATTGGTTAACTGATTGATATACTTTTCGTTTTTTCGTCTACGCTGTCACCGACTTCGCCTCGAAGCACCGCTTCGAGCTGATTCGCAAGTTGTGCTCCGACTTGCCGCCTTCAAGGGCTGTTGACATATCCAAACCCGAGGTCCACATGAATCAGGCTTTTCTCCCCTTCTCTCGCCCAAGCATTGGTGATGAAGAAATTGCCGCTGTTGAGCAGGTGTTGCGCTCTGGCTGGATCACCACCGGGCCGAAGAACCAGGAGCTGGAGGAGCAATTCGCACAGTACACAGGCTGCCAGCACGCCGTCGCACTGTCTTCTGCAACCGGCGGCATGCACATCACGCTACTGGCGCTGGGTATCGGCCCTGGCGATGAAGTGATCACGCCTTCGCAGACCTGGGTCTCGACCGCCAACATGATCTGCCTGTTGGGCGCTACCCCGGTATTTGTCGACGTCGACCGTGACACCCTGATGACCGATGTCCAGGCCATCGAAGCCGCCATTACCCCGCGCACCAAAGCCATCATCCCGGTGCACTACGCCGGCGCTGCGTTTGATCTCGACCCGCTCTATGCGCTGGCAGACAAACATGGCATCGCCGTCATCGAAGACGCCGCCCATGCCGCCGGTACCCGCTACCGTGGCCGCGCCATTGGCGCTCAGGGCACCGCGATCTTCTCGTTCCACGCGATCAAGAACATGACCTGCGCCGAAGGCGCAATGTTTGTCAGCGACAATCAAGCGCTGGCCGATCGAGTGCGCATGCTCAAGTTCCATGGCCTCGGCGTAGACGCCTACGATCGCCTGACCCACGGCCGTAAACCTCAGGCCATGGTCATCGAGCCAGGCTTCAAGTACAACCTGGCCGACATCAACGCAGCCATTGCACTGGTGCAGCTACAGCGCCTCGACGAGATCAACGCCAAACGCACCGCATTGGCGCAGACCTACCTGCAACGCCTCGAAGGCCTGCCGGTACAACCTCTGAGCGTACCGACCTACCCGCAACAACACGCCTGGCACCTGTTTATACTGCGCATTGACGCCGAGCGTTGCGGGATGGATCGCGAGGCGTTCATGAAGGCCCTGCAAGAACAGAATATCGGTACGGGTATTCACTTTGTGGCCACCCACCTGCACACTTACTACCGTCAGCGATTCCCGGGCATTCATCTGCCCAATACCGAATGGAACTCGGCACGACTGTGCTCGATCCCGCTGTTCCCCGACATGACTACCGACGATGTCGAACGCGTCGTTGGCGCCATTGAAAACATTCTGGACTGAAGCCTTTGAAGCCATATCCAATTAACTGCGTGTCGATCGTTATCCCGGTCTACAACGAAGAAGAAAGCTTGCCTGAATTGCTGCGCCGGACCGAAGCGGCCTGTCAGCTACTCAAACACGAGTACGAAATCGTCCTGGTCGATGACGGCAGCCGTGACAATTCGGCGCAAATTCTCGAAGAAGCCGCCGAGCGTGAAGGCAGCCAGGTCGTTGCGGTCATTCTCAATCGCAACTACGGCCAGCACGCGGCAATCATGGCCGGTTTCGAGCATTGCAAAGGCGATGTGGTCATTACCCTCGACGCCGACCTGCAGAACCCGCCGGAAGAAATCCCCCGTCTGGTGGAACAGGCCGAACTGGGCTACGACGTGGTTGCCACCGTGCGCAACAATCGCCAGGACTCGGCCCTGCGCCGCTGGCCGTCGAAACTGATCAACCTGGCCGTGCAACGTTCCACCGGTGTCGCCATGAGCGATTATGGCTGCATGCTGCGCGCCTACCGCCGCACCATCGTCGACGCCATGCTGGCCTGCCGTGAACGCAGCACCTTCATCCCGATCCTGGCCAACAGCTTCGCCCGCCACACCACCGAGATTCTGGTGCAGCACGCCGAGCGCGAGCATGGCGAGTCGAAGTACAGCCCGATGCGCCTGATCAGCCTGATGTTCGATCTGCTGACCTGCATGACCACTACCCCACTGCGACTGCTGAGCATCATCGGTTTCAGTCTGGCGGCGCTGGGCATGTTGTTTGCCTTCCTGCTGATCTTCCTGCGCCTGATCTTCGGCGCCAGCTGGGCGGGTGGTGGCACCTTCGTACTGTTCGCCGTGCTCTTTGTGTTCACTGGCGGCCAATTCATCGGCATGGGCCTTCTGGGTGAATACCTGGGCCGCATGTACAGCGATGTCCGCGCCCGTCCGCGGTTCTTTATCGAAAAAATCCTACGTAACAAACCCGCTAGTCCTGCTCCCGTTGCCACTGTCGACGGTCTGCCTTCCACCACTACTGATCAGGTTTCGCCATGAGTTCAAAAGCTGTTGTTTTCGCCTATCACGACATTGGCTGTGCAGGTATCGAAGCACTGCTCAACGCAGGTTTCGAGATTGCTGCCGTGTTTACCCACGCCGACGATCCGAAGGAAAACACCTTCTACGGCTCGGTCGCTCAACTGTGCGCCCGCAAAGGCATTCCTGTGCATGCACCGGAAGACGTCAACCACCCACTGTGGATCGAGCGCATTGCCAAACTGAACCCGGACTACCTGTTCTCGTTCTACTACCGCAACCTGTTGGGCGAGCAACTGCTGGCTACCGCCCGCAAAGGCGCGTTCAACCTGCACGGCTCGTTGCTGCCAACCTACCGCGGCCGCGCTCCAGCGAACTGGGTACTGGTCAACGGTGAAACCGAAACCGGCGTAACCCTGCACCGCATGGTCAAGCGTGCCGACGCTGGCGCAATCATTGCCCAGCAACGCGTCGCGATCGAGCGTGCCGACACCGCACTGACCCTGCACGGCAAGCTGCGCGAAGCCGCTTCGAACCTGCTGCGTGACACCCTGCCATTGCTGGCTCAGGGCAAAATCACCGAAACCGCCCAGGACGAATCCAAAGCCTCTGTTTACGGTCGTCGTACCGCGGCAGACGGCAAGCTGGTCTGGAAGAAGCCGGCTGAAGAGCTGTTCAACCTGGTTCGCGCCGTGACCCAACCTTACCCGGGTGCTTTCTGCGCCGTGGGCGAGCACAAACTGATTGTCTGGAGCGCTGAAGTCGTCAAGGGCAACGAAGGTCTGGCACCAGGCCGTGTGATCAGCGTTGATCCACTGCGTATCGCTTGCGGCGAAGACTCGCTGGTTGTCACTTCCGGCCAGCGTAACGAAAACGGTCTGTACCTGAGCGGCCCGCAACTGGCCAACGAACTGGGTCTGGTCGACGGTTCCGTACTGCGTGGCGCTGAATCGGGCCGTGCCCCGCGTCGTACCCGTGTACTGATCCTCGGCGTCAACGGTTTCATCGGTAACCACCTGTCCGAGCGCCTGCTGCGTGACGACAAGTACGACGTCTATGGTCTGGACATCGGTTCCGACGCTATCGAGCGTCTGCGCAGCCACCCGAACTTCCACTTCGTCGAAGGCGATATCAGCATCCACTCCGAGTGGATCGAATATCACATCAAGAAGTGCGACGTGGTTCTGCCGCTGGTGGCTATCGCCACTCCAATCGAATACACCCGCAACCCACTGCGCGTATTCGAACTGGACTTCGAAGAGAACCTGAAACTGGTTCGCTACTGCGTGAAGTACAACAAGCGCGTGATCTTCCCGTCGACTTCCGAAGTCTACGGCATGTGCCAGGACAAGAACTTCGACGAAGACACCTCGAACCTGATCGTTGGTCCGATCAACAAGCAACGCTGGATCTACTCGGTCTCCAAGCAACTGCTGGACCGCGTAATCTGGGCCTACGGCGCCAAAGGCCTGAACTTCACCCTGTTCCGTCCGTTCAACTGGATGGGTCCACGTCTGGACCGTCTGGACTCGGCCCGTATCGGCAGCTCCCGCGCCATCACCCAGCTGATCCTGAACCTGGTGGAAGGCACCCCGATCCGTCTGTTCGACGGTGGCGAGCAGAAGCGCTGCTTCACTGACATCGCCGACGGCATCGAAGCCCTGGCCCGTATCGTCGACAACGAAAACGATTCGTGCAACGGCCAGGTCATCAACATCGGTAACCCGGACAACGAAGCCAGCATCCGTCAACTGGGCGAAGAACTGCTGCGTCAGTTCGAAGCTCACCCACTGCGCGCCAACTTCCCTCCGTTCGCCGGTTTCCGCGACGTAGAGAGCAAGGCGTTCTACGGCGCTGGCTACCAGGACGTGGAACACCGCAAGCCAAGCATCGAAAACGCCAAGCGCCTGCTGAACTGGGAGCCGACTGTCGAGATGAGCGAAACCATCGGTAACACGCTGGACTTCTTCCTGCGCGAAGCCATGCTCGAAATCGCGGACAAGCGCTGATGCAGGCAGGTCTTCGGATCGATGTCGACACCTACCGAGGTACCCGTGAAGGGGTACCCCGGTTGCTGGAGATGCTCGATGAAGCACAAGTCAAGGCGACGTTTTTCTTCAGCGTTGGTCCGGACAACATGGGGCGCCATTTATGGCGCCTCATCCGTCCGCAGTTCCTCTGGAAAATGCTCCGCTCCAATGCCGCAGGTCTGTACGGCTGGGACATCTTGCTGGCCGGCACCGCCTGGCCAGGCAAGCCCATCGGCCGTGACCTGGGGCACCTGATGCGCCAGACCCTCGCAGCTGGCCATGAAGTGGGCTTGCACGCCTGGGATCACCACGGCTGGCAAGCCAACGCAGGGCGCTGGAGCGACGCCGAGCTGATCGAGCAGATTCGCCGGGGTGTAGACACCCTCAGCGATATTATCGGGCAGCGCGTGGACTGTTCGGCGGCCGCCGGTTGGCGTGCCGATGAGCGGGTCATCGAAGCCAAGCAGCATTTTGGCTTTCGTTATAACAGCGACTGTCGCGGACAAAGCCTGTTCCAGCCTCGGCTGGCAGACGGCAGCCTCGGCACGCCACAAATTCCGGTCGACTTGCCAACCTTCGATGAAGTGGTGGGTCCCGTCGTAGCAGCCAATGAGTTCAACTCATACATTCTTGACCGATTCAGCCCCTCGAAGCTGAACGTATATACGATACATGCGGAGGTAGAAGGGATTCTGATGGCAAACGATTTCCGTCAACTGCTGGTTGATGCGCGTCAGCGTGACATCCAGTTCCAGCCGCTGGGTAACCTTTTGCCCGCCCAACCGACAACCCTGCCTCAGGGGCGCGTGCTACGTGGCGCCCTTGAAGGCCGAGAAGGATGGTTGGGAGTGCAAGGCGCATGAGCAAACGCTGGGCTTTGCCGTTACTGCTTATCGCTTTCGGTCTGGTCTATCTGTTGCCGCTGGGCACGCATGGTCTGTGGATTCCGGATGAAACCCGCTACGCCCAGGTCAGTCAGGAAATGCTCCTGAGTGGCAACTGGGTGTCGCCGCATTTCATGGGCCTGCGTTATTTCGAGAAACCGATTGCCGGTTACTGGATGATCGCCATCGGCCAGGCCGTGTTCGGCGAGAACCTGTTCGGGGTGCGCGTTGCGTCGGCACTCGCGACCGGTTTGAGTATCGTGCTGACCTACCTGATCGCACGCAGGCTCTGGAACGATCCGCGTAAAAGCATCGCCAGCGCATTGCTCTACATGAGTTTCGCCGTGGTCGCCGGTCAAGGCGGCTATTCCAACCTCGACCCGCAATTCACATTCTGGGTCAACCTGAGCCTGGTGGCCTTGTGGTTCGCGCTGGACAGCAGCAGCCGCAATGCGCGGCTGATGAGTTGGGCAACCCTGGGGCTGGCCTGCGGCATGGGCTTCCTGACCAAGGGGTTCCTGGCCTGGTTGCTGCCGGTATTGATCGCCCTGCCCTACATGATCTGGCAAAAGCGCTGGCGTGAACTGTTGGCGTACGGCCCGATGGCGATCGCGGTCGCGATTGTCGTCAGCCTGCCGTGGGTCCTGGCCGTGCATGCGCAGGAACCTGATTACTGGCGCTTCTTCTTCTGGCACGAGCACATTCGCCGCTTTGCCGGTGACGATGCGCAGCACGCAGCGCCGTGGTGGTTCTACCTGCCAATGCTGGTGGCGTTCAGCCTGCCGTGGGCAGCGCTCCTGCCTTCGGCGCTCAAGCAAGCCTGGCAAACCCGACGTCAGGCAAGCACCGGCTTCCTGCTGTTGTGGCTGGTCCTGCCGCTGGCGTTTTTCAGCCTGAGCAAAGGCAAGTTGCCAACCTACATCCTGCCGTGCCTGTTGCCCCTGGCACTGTTGATGGGCAATGCACTGATTGACCGACTGAACCTGGGGCAAAGCCGGCTGTTCAAGGTCAACGGCCTGCTGAACCTGGTCATCGGCCTGACCACCTTGCTGGCGATGGTTTACCTGCAACTGAAAAAACCCGTGTATGTCGATGAAATGCACAGCCTGGTGCTGGTGTTCATCGTGCTCATGGGCTGGATCCTGTCCAACCTGTTGCTGGTGGTTCGACCGTTGAGCGCATGGGCTGCGCCGGCAATCGGCAGCTGGCTGCTGATCGCCATCCTGCCGGCCGCATTGCCGCACTCGGTGGTCTACAACAAGATGCCCGACCAGTTTGTCCTCCAGCACATTGACGAACTCAGCCAGACCAAAAGCCTGCTGAGCAATGACCTGGGCGCTGCCTCCGCGGTGGCCTGGCGTCTGCAACGCCCTGACGTGGCGTTGTACAACACCATCGGCGAAGTGAAATATGGCCTGGACTACCCGGATGCCGCGGCACGTCGGGTCGATACCGACCACGTGCAACAGTGGATGAGCGAAGCCCGCAAGACCGGCCCGGTTGGTGTCGTCATGCGCGTCAAGGGTGACGATGAAGTCCACGAACTCGACCTGCTGCCCAAGGATGGCAAGCGTTACGAGCAAGGCAACATGGTCATTCTGATCATTCCACAGAGCGCGCCATGACCCTGATTTTGCTGTTGTCCGCCTGTCTGCTGACCTGCATGGGCCAGATCGCCCAGAAATACGCCGTGGAAAGCTGGCGCGGCAAGGACTCCGGCTGGAGCGAAAAACTGCTCTCGCCGTGGTTGTGGCTGGCACTGGCGTGCCTGGGCTTTGGCCTGCTGGTATGGCTGCTGGTGTTGCAGCGCCTGGAAGTCGGCATCGCCTACCCGATGCTCAGCCTCAACTTTGTGCTGATCACCCTGGCCGCCCACTTCGTCTTCCACGAAACCATTGATCGCCGTCACTGGATCGGCGTTGCGCTGATCATCGCCGGCGTCGTTCTGCTCGGGAGGCACGCATGAGCCTTCGTCGTGGAATCAGCTTTGCCATGGGCAGCGTCGCACTGGTCAGTGCCGCCCAGTTGGGCATGCGCTGGAGCATGAGCCATTTGCCACTGCCCGATCAGTGGCTGCAGGCCCTGAGCAACGGTAATATCGACCTGCTCGCGATCGGCGTGGTACTGGCGTCGATCTGCGCTTACGCCCTGTCCATGCTGTGCTGGCTCGCCGCTCTGCGCGATCTGCCGCTGGGCCGGGCCTACTCGCTGTTGAGTATCAGCTATGCACTGGTGTATCTATTGGCCGCCAGCCTGCCGCTGTTCAACGAAAATTTCAGTCTTTCCAAAACACTCGGGGTGGCCTTGGTCATCCTCGGTGTCATCACTATCAACTCTCGAACTGCTCGCGCCACAGAAGTCAGGAATGCCTCATGAAAATCAGTGTAATTGGTAGCGGTTATGTCGGTCTGGTGCAGGCGACTGTCCTGGCTGAAGTCGGTCATGATGTCGTCTGCATGGACGTCGATCAGAACAAGATCAAAATGCTGCAGAAAGGCCACGTCACTATCTTTGAACCAGGGCTGGAGAGCATGGTCAAGGAGAACCTGGAGAGCGGGCGCCTGCACTTCACCAGCGACGAGAAAATGGCCATCGAGCACGGTCAGGTCCTGTTCATCGCTGTCGGAACACCGTCTGACGAGGATGGCTCGGCCGACCTGAAATATGTCTTGTCCGTGGGTGATGCAGTTGCACGCCATCGCGTCGAACCGCTGATTCTCGTGGAAAAGTCCACTGTTCCAGTCGGCACCGGCGACACCCTGCGCGCGCACATTGAAGGCGTGCTGAAAAAAGCCGGGCGTACCCTGGAGTTCGATATCGTCTCCAACCCGGAATTCCTCAAGGAAGGCTCGGCCGTCAGTGACTGCCGCCGCCCTGACCGCATCGTCATCGGTTGCGAGCGTGAAGAAGTCCGTGAAGTAATGCGCGACCTCTACGCCCCCTTCAACCGCAATCATGACCGCATCATGTTCATGGACCTGCGCAGCGCCGAGCTGACCAAGTACGCAGCCAACTGCATGCTCGCGACCAAAATCAGCTTTATCAACCAGATCGCCGAACTGGCCGAACACCTGGGTGCGGATATCGAAGCTGTACGCATGGGCATCGGTGCAGACCAGCGCATCGGCTACCACTTCATCTACCCTGGCTGCGGCTATGGCGGTTCGTGTTTCCCGAAAGATATGCGCGCGTTGATCCACAGCGCCCAGGAAGCCAATTGCTCCAGCGACCTGCTGGAAGCGGTCGAAGCTATCAACCAGCGGCAGAAACACAAGCTGTTCGAACGCATCAACGCGTTCTACAAAGGCGAGCTGAAAGGCAAGACCTTCGCCCTCTGGGGCCTGGCGTTCAAACCCAACACCGACGACATGCGCGATGCGCCAAGCCGCGTGCTGATGGAATCGTTGTGGGCTGCCGGCGCACACGTACGTGCATTCGACCCTGAAGCCATGCAGGAAACCCAACGCCTGTACCCGGATCAACCGAACCTGTCGCTGATGGGCACGCCGGAATCCGCACTGGTTGGCGCAGACGCGTTGATCGTGTGCACCGAATGGCAACAGTTCAAGGCGCCGGACTTCAAATTGATCGAAGAGCGTCTCAAGGCCCCGGTGATCTTCGACGGTCGCAACCTGTACGACGCCGAGCGTCTGGCACGCAAAGGCTTCAAGTACTTCCCGATGGGTCGTGGCGAGTCGCGCAATCTGCCAATCCCTCAGCAGCAGTGGCCAGCCTCTTCCGTCTAAGCCCAGGAGGCCGCGTGCACGCATATCCATCGACAGGGATCCGTCAACAATCGTTAGGTCTGGGGCTACTGGCGCTGCTGCTGTTCTGCGCCGGGGTCTACCAGCAATCGGCGATCGGATTCGACACGCGGTTTGTACTGTTTGCCCAGGAAATGCTGCGCCATGGGCCGGGATTCTTCCCGACCACCTATGGCCAGCCTTACGCTGATTACTGGGCCACCTCGACGTTTTTTACCTGGCTGCTTTCGCTGCCCTTTGGCCAGGTAAACGCGTTGACGGCCTGGTTACCCAGCGCCATTGCCTCAGCGACGATTGTCACGCTGATGTACCGGTTGGTAGCGCCCTACTCCAGAACCTGGGCGCTGATCAGCATTGCCTTGATGATGCTGAGCAATACCTTCATCACCGAAACCCGCGCCGTGTCCCTCGACCAGATGGTCGCGGCCGTGACCTTCGCCGTGTTCTATCTGGGCTATGCCGCCGACCACTTTCAGGCGCCGCGACGACTGCCGCTGATACTCGCGTTGCTGGTGCTCGGTTTTGCCATTCGCGGGCCTATCGGCCTGGTGGTGCCTACCGGCGTCTTGTGCAGTTATTACCTGCTCAATGGCCAGTGGCGGCGGATGATCACGATCGGCTTGCTGGCAGCTTTGCTGCTGGCAGCCGGTATTGGTTTGTTGCTGTGGCTGGCCAACGCCAGTGGCGGTCCGACCTTCGTCCAAGATGTGATCCGCATGCAGTTCATGGGGCGCATGGATGGCCGTGAAGGCGCGAGCGGTCCGCTGTTTTACTTCAGCAGTTCGCTGGGCAACTATGCGCTGGCGTATCCCTTGGCGGTAGTGGTGCTGGCCGCGGTGTTGCTGTTCGGCCGCAAGGACCGAGGACCGGCGTTGCGCCTGCTGACCTTGTGCACCGCTGCCGGGCTGATCGTGATGATCGGCCTGTCGATTCCGATGGCGAAAAAAGCCCGCTACATGCTGCCGATGCTGCCGATGGCAGCGATCATTGCGGCGTACCCGTTCCAGGGCGCGCAGGGCCGGGTACTCCAGTGGCTGCGCGGCCTGATGCAGGGCCTGTGGCTGCTGATTCCTGGTCTGCTGATCGTCGGGCTGCTGGTCGCCAAGCGACGCTTCCCGGAGCATCTCACCTCGGTGACGGCGGTGATGACGATTCTCGGTGTGTTGCAGGTGATCGCATTGGGGCTGTTGTTCAAGCCACGCGTGCGTGCAGTGGGCCTGGCCTTCACCGCAGTGCTGGCGCTGTGGTCGACCTACATTCTGGTGTTCGAGCCCGCAGAGCGCAGGCTCTTCGACACCCGTACGTTCAGTCGTGCAGCCTTTGAGCTGATCCAGAAGGACCCGGCGCCTGTGGTCTTGCACGCCATGGGCAAAGACGCCAAGGCGATCAAGTTCATGGTCAACGTCGAGCATGATCTGTTCCCGGTCTTCACTCATTCAGTGCAAGAACTGGAAAACCTGAAAGGCCCTGTCTGGCTGGTGATGGAAAAAAGTGACTACGAGGCCCTGAAAGGCTCTCGGTTGGCAACATTGCAACCGGTACTGAACGGGAACTTCGACAAGGACGATTACGTCCTGCTGCATCTGGTACCCGTGCAGCCCTGAACGGGTTGCACATCGTCAGGGCGCTTGCTTAAGCTTGCGCCCATGACCCCTTCCCTTCGCCGTGCCCAATTCGACGATGCCAGCGCACTGCCCGCCGTAGAGCGCTCAGCTGCCATTCTCTTCCGTAATGACCCTGAACTTGCCTGGCTTGCCGACGCCCCCGTGACCAGCGTCAAGCAGCACCTGCGCGCCATAGAGTCCGCGCAGGTCTGGGTTGCCGAGATGGCCAATGGATCAATCGTGGGTTTTCTCAGCGCCCATGCCGTCGATACCGAACTGCATATCCAGGAGGTTTCTGTCAGCAGCGAGTTTCAGGGCCAGGGCCTGGGGCGCAGGTTGTTGCAGACCGCCCTTGAGTACGCACGCCATAGCGGGTTGACCGCGCTGACGCTGACGACCTTTCGCACACTGCCATGGAACGAGCCGTTTTATCAGCGGTTCGGTTTTGAAACCCTGGCATTTTCCGATCTCGATCAACGCTTGCAGACAGTGCTGGAAGCAGAAATCGCCCATGGATTGCCGGGCGCCCGACGGTGTGCGATGCGCTGTTGCATCAAACCGTAAAAGGTATGTATCGGCGGGAAACAGCTGCAGGAACTGTTGTCCTGTTGACTGTACTTTCACTGCATCAAGCGGTCGTCCCTCGAATGATCTCACCTCGATAGCAACCAACACTTAAACCTGCTGTTTTACTTATCCGGCGAACATCTGAAAGATGTGTTCGACACTCCCGACAGGCGCTATAAACGCCAAACTCTGCGACTACCGTGCCGCACGCTCAGCGACTACCGAGCAGGCAGACTTCTACAGCCAATCTCAAACGCTCGCCTTCAGATCCACCCCCAATGCCTGGGCGAACGCCTTGACCAAAGGACTGCGCACCGTGTTGTGCCGCAGGATCAGGTTGAACGGTGTATTGAAACTAATCAGGTCCGGCCGCAGGGCTCTGAACGTGCCTTGTGCAACCAGTGGCGCCGCATAATGCTGTGGCAGAAAACCCAGGAAACGCCCGGTTTTGATCAGCATGGCGACCGCTTCGACCTGTGACGCCGAGGCGGAAAAACTGTCGTATCGGGCAAAGGTCAGCTTGTCGCGGTGGATGGCGTAACGATGGTTGATGAACTCGTGCTGCTTGAGCACATCTTCGCCCATCTCCTCATCCGCAACGCTGAACAACGGGTGCCCCACTGCGCAGTAGGCCTCTGATCTTTCTTCATACAACGTGAAGTAATCGAACTCTTCTCTTTTCTGATAAACCGGCACTATTCCGGCGACCAACCGCCCTTCTACAACACCTCTTTCCACTTCATCCAATTGCGAGGCCTGAAGTTGAAAGCGCACCTTCGGCGACTCTTCATTTATTCGTTTCAATGCAGCAACTAACGGAGAGTTTTCATCGGTAATCGTATTGTCGATCACTCCTACTCCCAAGTCGCCAATCAATTCATTCTGAACGCAACTAAGCTTGTCTCGAAAGTTGTCGACCGAGGCAAATAAGTCAATCGACGCCTGATAGACCAGGCGCCCTTCTTCGGTCAGATTAAATCCCTCTCGACCCCGAGTACACAGGCGCATGCCAATGCGAATCTCAAGGTCGGAGATCTGTTTGCTGATGGCTGCCAGCCCGACATTCAGCTCGTTTTGAGCCGCACTAAACCCCCCGGCCTCGACCACTGCCTTGAACACTTTAAGCAGTTTGAAGTCCAGCCCGCTCAGGGCCAAAGGCGCTCGATGGGCCGTTTTCAACGGCGGGTTTCCAGAATTGGAAAGTGGGGTTTCCATAATGCTTATTTACCTCTGGCGCCCGATTCAACAGTCTGTGTCCAACAACAAAAACAACGCTGGCTAATAATAATGAACACAGAAAACCAGGCTTGGCAACTCCCAATAATTCCCCCCGATCAGCGCCAACTCGCTGATTCGAAACTATTAAAAGCTGACACTTCGATCAGCTCTCGCCACTTGCAACTGCCCTCTTGAAAACTGCATGAGCCGAACCACGCCCGGACGATCCCGGCGAGTGTTCAAGGCTCTGCGTAACGACATCTGTTCGTGTTACCGACGAGGAAAACAACAATGACTCAAGCAACCGATCGTTTGTGGGGAGCGCGTTTCAAAAGCGGCCCGTCCGAAGCCCTGGCAGCCCTGTCCCGCTGCCCTGAGCGGTACTTCCGCCTCACCCCTTACGACCTCGCCGGTTCCAAGGCCCATGCCGGGGAACTGCACCGCGCCGGTTTGCTCGATGCGCAGGAAACCCAAACCATGCTCGATGCGCTGGAGCGTATCGGTGAAGACTTCCGTGCTGGCTTTGTCAGCCCGACTCAGGATGACGAAGACGTCCACACCTTCATCGAGCGCCTGCTGACCGAACGCCTCGGTGCGCTGGGTGGCAAGCTGCGCGCCGGACGCTCGCGCAACGATCAGACTGCCAACGATCTGCGGTTGTTTCTACGTGATCACGCTCGCACCCTGACCACCGAAGTGCTGGCCCTGCAACAGGCGCTGGTCGAGCAGGCCGAGCTGCACATCGACAGCATTTGCCCGGGCTTCACTCACCTGCAACAGGCACAACCGATCGTGTTTGCCCATCACTTGCTGGCCCACGCCCAGTCGATGCTGCGCGATGTGCAACGTCTGGTGGATTGGGACGTGCGCACTTCCCTGTCGCCATTGGGCGCAGCGGCCATGGCCGGTTCCGCTATCGCCCGTCAGCCGCAGCAATCGGCGAAGGAAATGGGCTATAGCGGTGTCTGCGAAAACTCCATCGACGCCGTGGCCAGCCGTGACCACGTCGCCGAGTTCCTGTTCGTGGCGAGCATGCTCGGCGTCAACATTTCCCGCTTGGCTGAAGAGTTTTGCCTGTGGTCTTCTCGGCAATTTCGTTGGGTCGCGCTGGACGATGCCTACGCCACTGGCAGTTCGATCATGCCGCAGAAGAAAAACCCGGACATCGCTGAACTGGCGCGTGGCAAGGCTGGCCGTTTGATCGGCAACCTCACCGGTCTGCTGTCGACCCTCAAATCCTTGCCACTGTCCTACAACCGTGACCTAAGCGAAGACAAAAACGGTGTGCTCGACAGCGTCGACACCCTGCTGCTGGTGCTGCCAGCCATGGCCGGGATGGTCGCGACCATGAAGGTCAATGTCGAAGAGCTGCGTCGCCAGGCACCGCTGGGCTTCACTCTCGCCACCGAGGTCGCCGACTGGCTGGCGGTGCGCGGTGTGCCGTTCAAGGAGGCCCACGAAATCACCGGCGCGCTGGTTCAGGCCTGTGAGAAACACGATATCGAACTGTGGGAAGCCTCACCGGCGCTGCTGGCCGAGATCGATGTGCGCCTGACCCCCGAAGTGCGCGACAGCCTGACCCTGGAAGCCGCCATCGCTGCTCGCAGTGGTTGGGGTGGTACCGCACCGCAACAGGTCCGGGAACAGATCGGCCGCTTGAAAACCGCCCTCGCCGCACAGCAGCAATGGGCCGAAAACTATCAAGGCTTCCGCCTCTGAATAAAGCACAACCCCCTGTAGGAGCAAAGCTTGCTCCTACAGGGATTGTGTTGATCTGAAACACCCGTGTTCGGAGAACCGAAATGAACCAGACTCAGGCAGAGCTCCTCGCGGAGCGCAAAAAAGCCGAAAACCAGTTCGACATCACCCAGTATGAGCATGTACCTCGGCGCTACTACGGGCGGATCTTCTTCGCCACGCTTATCGTCGTCGCCATCGTCGGTCTGGTCAGGGCTTTCGCCGAGGGCAAGATCGAGTGGTCGTACATCGGCCAGTTTCTGACCTCCCAAGCGATTTTGTTCGGCTTGCTCAACACCATCGTCATGGCCGTGCTGGCGATGGCGCTGGGGATTGTCTTCGGGGTGATTACCGCCGTGATGCGCATGTCGGCGAACCCGATCCTGCGCTATGTCGCGGTGACGTACACCTGGCTGTTTCGCGGTACGCCGCTGATTCTGCAACTGCTGTTGTGGTTCAACCTGGCGCTGATCTTCCCCACCATCGGCATTCCGGGGCTGTTCGAACTCGATACCGTCAGCCTGATGACGCCCTTCGTCGCAGCGCTGCTGGGCCTGAGCATCAACCAGGGCGCCTACACCGCTGAAGTGGTGCGCGCCGGTCTGCTCTCGGTGGACACCGGCCAGTACGAAGCAGCCAAATCAATCGGCATGCCGCGCCTGCAAGCGCTGCGCAGGATCATCCTGCCGCAGGCCATGCGCATCATCATTCCTCCGGTCGGCAACGAGTTTATCGGCATGGTCAAGATGACCTCCCTGGCCAGCGTGATTCAGTACTCGGAACTGCTCTACAACGCCCAGAACATCTACTACGCCAACGCCCGCGTGATGGAGCTGCTGATCGTCGCCGGCATCTGGTACCTGGCCGCCGTCACCGTCTTGTCCTTTGGTCAAAGCCGTCTGGAGCGTCGTTTCGCTCGTGGCGCCGGCAAGCGCTCGTGAGTCGCGCAGGAGAATTGAACATGAGAAGCATCGTCAAGGCTGTTGGCCTGAACAAGTACTACGACCAATACCACGCGCTCAAAGACATCAACATCGAAGTCGAACAGGGCGAGGTGCTGTGCATCATCGGGCCGTCCGGCTCCGGCAAAAGCACCCTGCTGCGCTGCGTCAATCAGCTGGAAAAAATCGACAAGGGCGGACTCTGGGTCGACGGCGAATTGGTGGGTTACCGCATTGCCGGCAACAAACTGCACGAGCTCAACGAGTCACAGATCGCCCGGCAGCGCCTAGCCACTGGAATGGTGTTCCAGCGCTTCAACCTGTTTCCGCACATGACTGTGCTGCAAAACATCGTCGAAGGCCCGTGCCAGGTGCTCAAGCGCTCGCCCAAGGAAGCGCACGAAGAAGCCCTGGAACTGCTGGCCCGCGTCGGCCTGGCCGACAAGCGCAACAGCTACCCGATCGAACTCTCCGGTGGTCAGCAACAACGGGTAGCCATTGCCCGGGCGCTGGCCATGCGGCCCAAGCTGATGCTGTTCGATGAACCCACTTCGGCACTCGACCCGGAACTGGTCGGTGAGGTGCTGTCGGTGATGCGCGATCTGGCGCAGACCGGCATGACCATGATCGTCGTCACCCATGAACTGGGCTTCGCCCGCGAGGTTTCCAATCGCATGGTGTTCATGGATGGCGGGCAGATCGTGGAGGCAGGAAGCCCCGAAGAAATACTAATAAGTCCACAAAACCCGCGCACCCAAAGCTTCATTTCTGCCGTTCGCACCTAACGACAACTCAAAAAGAGAACGACCATGAAAAAACTCCTTATCCCTGCAGTAGTGGCTGGCCTGATGGCCTCTTCGATGACCTGGGCAGCTGATTTGCCCGCGAGCATCAAGGCCAAGGGCGAAATCGTCGTGGCGATCATGCCCAACTATCCGCCGATGGATTTCAAGGACCCGGCCACCAACACCCTCACCGGCCTGGACTACGACCTGGGCAACGCCTTGGCCGAGCGTCTGGGCGTGAAGATCAAATGGCAGGAAACCGGCTTCGAGCAAATGATCAACGCCCTGACCACCGACCGCGTGGACGTGGTGCTGTCGGGCATGACCGACACCGCCGAACGCCAGCAGAGCGTGACCTTCGTTGACTACTTCACCAGCGGGCCGCAGTTCTACACCCTGCAAAAGAACAAGGACACGAATGAAATCACCGACCTGTGCGGCAAGAAAGTCGGGACCAGCCGACGTACCACTTTCCCGGCGGAAATTGCTGAATGGAGCAAGGCCAATTGCGAAGCGAAGGGTAAACCGGCGATCAACGTGATCGGCACCGAAGGCTCCGCCGACGCCCGTGCGCAACTGCGTCAGAGCCGCATCGATGCGGCCATGCAGGGCAGCGAAACCCTGTCGTATCTGAAGACCCAGGAAAAAGACACCTACAAGACCGTGGGGATGCCGATCTCGGTGCAGTTCAGCGGGCTGGGTGTCAGCAAGAAAAAGCCTGAGTTGAGTGAGGCAGTGAAGGTGGCGTTGCAGAGCATGATTGATGACGGTAGCTATCAGGCGATTTTGAAGAAGTGGGATCTGGAGTTGGGGGCGATCAAGACGGTGACCATTAACGCCGGTAAGTAACCTTCAAGAACCACCCCTCACCCCAAAGGGGAGAGGGAGCTGATCGGGTTGTTTGTTAGAAATGCTACGACCTGAGAGTCCGAGTTGAACTCAAGTTTTGAAAAACTTGAAGATCGGCTCCCTTTCCCCCTCTCCCCTCTGGGGAGAGGGTTGGGGTGAGGGGTGCTTCTAACTGACACCCAACATCCAAACGATCAATACCAGCACAAAAAACGGAGCACCACCCATGTCCTCCTCACCCCAACCGACCTGGCCCGACGGTCACAACGCTTGCCTGGCTCTGGCCTTCGATCTCGATGGCCCGACCGGCGATGCGATGCTCAACGGCTCGATCTGGCACAAGCCCGAGTATTTCGGTTTTGGCGGTTACGGACCGTATCGGGCCTTGCCACGGATTCTCGATCTGCTCGACGAATTCCGCATCCCGACCACCTTCTTCGTCCCGGCCTGGGTCGTGGAGAACTGGCCGAAACAGTGCCAGTCGATCATCGAGCGCGGGCATGAAGTGGCTTATCACGGCTACAAACACGAGTCCTTTTATGCGCTGACGCTAGAGCAGCAAAAGGACGTCATGAATAAATGCCGCGAGGTGTTCTGGCAGCATTTGAACATCCGCGCAGAAGGCTTTCGCACCCCGTCCGGCGACTGGCGGGCCGAGACGCCGGCCATGCTGGTGGAAGCTGGCGTGACCTATTCCAGCAGCATGCGCGGCGATGACCGGCCGTATCTGGTGAACGTGCCGGGCTTTGATACCCCGCTGGTGGAAATCCCCGGCCGCTGGGAAATGGACGATTACGCCTCCATCGCCTACACCCGCGCGCCGGATTTTCCCTCGGGGCTGGACCGTACCGCCAGCTATGAGCTGACCCTCGACAATTGGTGCCGCGAATTCGACGGTGCGATGAATGAAGGGCTGTGCCTGACCACCCTCTACCACCCGAAGATCACCGGCAAACCGGGGCGCATTCTGCTGCTGGAGAAACTCTTCGAGCACATGCGCCAGCGTGATGACGTGTGGTTCGCCACCTGCCGCGATGTCGCCCACTGGTGGCTCAAGGAGCATCAACATGACTGATTCGACGGTCTGGCCCAAAGGCTACCGATGCGCCGTGGTGTTGACCGTCGACTACAACGACGTGCACGGCATCCTGACCCAGGCTCCGGAAGTCGCCGGTCGCGACAAGACCCTGTCGGTGTGGCGCTACGGCACCCAACGCGGGGTCGAACGCTTGCTCGCACTGTTCAAGGAGCTGGGGGTTGCCAGCAGCTGGTGCGTACCGGGCATCGTTGCCGAAGAAAACCCCGAACATATCCGCTCGATCCAGGCCGCCGGTCATGAAATTGCCTGCGCCGGTTATCGCCATCAGAACTACGACACCCTGAATCTGGCCGAGCAGACCGCCGCCCTTGAGCACGGCTGCCGGGCACTGGCCGGCATTACCGGCCAGCGTCCAACGGGCTTCCGGATTCCCGCCGGCAACTGGGCACCGGGGTTTACCGAAGTGTTGCGCGAGCAAGGCATTCGCTGGTCATCCTGTTGGCGTGGCGATGACCTGCCGTTCGCCCATCCGACGACGCCCGAAGTGATCGAACTGCCGTTGCACTATGAGCTGGAGGACGAACCGTACTTCGCGTTCAACCTGAGCCCGGCGGTGCCACCCGCGCAATCGCGGATTGCCTCTTACAGCCACACCTTGGGCAACCTGCAAATGGACTTCGCCGGGTTTCATCGCTTTGGCCTGTGCTATGTGCTGCGCCTGCACCCGGAGATCATCGCGACCCCAGGACGCATCGGTGTCCTGCGCGAGTTGCTGCTGGGTATCCAGCAACACGACGACGTGTGGATCGCCACGGCTGGCGACGTCGCCCAGTGGTGGGCCGAGCGTGCTGTGCCGATGGACGAGGAGCATCCAGCCGCCGTGTATGAGCGGCATTATCGAGCGTACTTGCCATGAGCGAACCATTGCAGCGTCTGGCGCAATTGTGCGTCGATACCCGTTTCGAAGACTTGCCGCCGGCATTGGTGGCACAAGCCAAGCGACACATTCTTGATACCGTCGGCGCGACCCTGGCCGGGGCCGCCAGTGAGATTGCCGTCACCGTCCGGCAAACCTTTGCCAATGAAACTGGCCAAACACTGGTCTGGGGCACTGCGCAGTATGTCGGTGCGGCGCAGGCAGCGATGCTCAATGGGATTGCCGCCCATGCGCTGGAACTGGACGATACCGGCGGCTGCGATCATTCCGGCGCGGTAGTCCTGCCTGCGGTGATGGCGGCGGTCAGCCTGAGTCCCGCACCAGTGAGCGGTCGCGAACTGATCACCGCCGTGGTGATCGGTTATGAGATCGGCCGTCGGGTGCTTGAGGCCTGCGGAGGTTACTCGGCGCACAACGGCGCCGGTTGGCACTCGACCGCCACCTGCGGCGTATTCGGCGCGGCGGCGGCCAGTGCGCGAATACTCGGTCTTGATCAGGCACAAACTCTCGCGGCACTGGGCATTGCCGGCAGTTTCAGCGGCGGCCTCTGGGCGTTTATCCACGACGGCTCGCAAAGCAAAAAGCTCCACAGCGGCCGCGCTGCCGAAGGTGGATTGCTGGCAGCGCGGTTTGCCGAGCAAGGGATCAGCGGGCCAACGAAGCTGTTCGACGACGTTTGGGGCGGTTTTCTCAAGACCCTCGCGGCTGAACACGCGCAGCCCGAGGCGCTGGACGCAGACCTTGGCGTGGTGTGGAAACTCGCCCGCTGCTCGATCAAGCCTTACGCGTCATGCCGTGGCACACACTCGGCCATCGATGCCTTGGGTTTGTTGCTTGAGCAGTTGCAGATCGAGACCGATCAGCTGGAAGACGTTCAGGTGTCGCTGTGTGGCTTTCTCAACGAGATGTGCGGCGGGCGCGATGTTGGCAGTCTGGCCGCCGCGCAAATGAGTCTGCCGTATGCGCTCGCCGCTCGGCTGGTCTATGGTCATTGCCGGCTTGAGGCCTATGACGACGAACAACGCAGTACGTCAGAAATCGCGCATTGGATGTCACGCATTCACCTTGTAGTGGATCCACAACTGTCAGAGGATGGCGAGCCGGTCGTGAGCATTCGCAACCGCGATGGTCGCACGGCAAGCCTGTGTGTCGAGGTGCCGTTGGGGGCACCGGGGAATCCGTTGAGTGATGCAGCGCTGGAGGAGAAATTCCTCAGCCTGGCGACGCGGGTGCTGCCGGTGGAACAGGCGACCGGGTTACTGGAGCGCTTGTGGCAACTGGAAAAACTGGAATCGGTTTGGGAACTGGATCGGTGGCTGGCATGAGCCCTGGTTTGTCAGGACCGGCCTCTTCGCGAGCAAGCCCGCTCCCACATTGGAATGCGTCCCCTGTGGGAGCGGGCTTGCTCGCGAATGGCGTCGCCGCATAGCTAAATCTGAATAAGGACATCCGCACCACCGTGGCCACTTACTCGCTCGTTATTCGCCGCCTGATGATCTGCTCGCTGACCATCGTCGTCAGCCGCGCCATCACCAGCCCGTTGCTGACACTGTTCCTCAGCAACAAGCTGGGCCTGAACCAACAGGACGTCGGCCTGCTGTTGGGCATCGCGGTGTTCATCGCCACCTTGCTCGCGCTGTATGGCGGTTACATCATCGACCGCCTGGAAAAACGCCGGTTGCTGATTCTGGCGATGCTCTCCAGCGCCGTCGGTTTTGTCCTGCTGACCTTCGCCCACAACCTTTACCTGACCACGCTGACGCTGGTGATTACCGAAACCGCTTCGGCGCTGTTTCTGATCGGCTCCAAAGCGATCCTCAGTGAAAACCTGCCGATAGGCCAACGGGCCAAGGCGTTTTCGCTGCGCTACACCCTGACCAATATCGGTTACGCCACCGGTCCAATGCTTGGGGTGGTGATTGCCGGGGTGCAGCCATTGGCACCGTTCCTGATTGCCGGTGGCATCGCTTTTTTCAGTACCTTCCTGATGAGAGGGATTCCCGGATCGGCCAAGGAAGCGGTTGTTGGCCAACCACAAAGTTTTCTGAAAACCCTGGTGACCCTGAAGAACGACCGCACACTGATCATGTTCACCTGCGGCTGCCTGCTCAGCACCGTGGTGCATGGGCGTTTCACCCTGTACCTGTCGCAATACCTGCTGGTGACGCAAAACGAGCACATTGCCCTGCAAACCATGGCCGCGATCCTCGCCTGCAACGCGATCAGCGTGATTCTCTTGCAGTACCAGATCGGCCGCTTCCTCAAGCGTGAACAGCTGCGTTACTGGATTATTATCGGCAGCAGCCTGTTCATCTTCGGGTTGATCGGTTTCAGCTTCGCGCAGAACCTGGTGCAGTGGTGCCTGGCGATGTTTGTCTTCACCCTCGGCGAAATGATCATCTACCCGGCAGAGTTCCTGTTCGTCGACACCCTGGCCCCGGAAGAACTGCGCGGCAGCTACTACGGCGCGCAGAACCTGGCGGCATTGGGCGGTGCGGCGAGCCCGGTGATTTGCGGTTTTTTGCTGACCCACACGGCGCCGGCGACGATGTTTTATGCCCTCAGCGCACTGACCGCCATGGGCGGATTACTGTGTTTCCTTAGTGGTCGACGCGTCGCCATACTTCAAAAATAATGCATTGAAGGCTCATTAATATGAATTTGTCAGTGATGAGATAGATCGGCACACTGTGCCGGTTCCTCCCCCAAATGTTGGAACGCTTAAAGGGCTTTCTGGTGATCCAGACAAGCCCTTCTTTTTGCCTGCCCTTTGCCACTGGATCGTTTTCGCTATGCTCGCTCGCTGGATACCCGCTGCCATCAACACCCGCCCCTCTGAATGGAGCCGTGCCGCCATCGGCATGTCGCTGGGCACACTGCTGAGTGTCTGGGTCTGCGGCCAGGTGTTCGGGATGGACGTGGCCTTGCACCTGATCGGCCCGTTGGGCGCGTCGGCGGTGTTGCTGTTCGCGGTGTCGTCCGGCGCACTGGCGCAGCCGTGGTCGATTCTCGGCGGCTACCTCTGCGCGGCGGTGGTGTCGCTGCTGGTGGCCCATGTGCTTGGGCGCACGCTGGGCAGTGCCTGTCTGGCGGCTGGCATGGCGCTGATTCTGATGTGCTGGCTGCGTTGCCTGCACCCGCCGGCGGGTGCGTTGGCGTTGCTGCTGGTGCTGGCAGACCCGGCGACCATCGCCATGGACTGGCGCGAACTCGGCCCGGTAATGCTCGCCGCGACGTGCATGCTACTCAGCGCCCTGGTCTATAACAACCTGACGCGGATCCGTTACCCCAAGGGCCACAGTGAACCGGTCACCACGGTGCCCGCCGATCATCCGCCCGCAGACGCGCTGGCGATTACCGCCGAAGACCTCAAGCTGGCCCTGGCCGAAATGCAGGAGTTCTTCGACGTCACGCCCGAGGACCTTGAGCAGTTAATCCACGCCAGCGAGCTGCATGCCAAACGCCGCAGTATCAGTGAAGTGTTTGGCATTCGGCCTTAGCCACTAAACCACTACGCCGCCGACTGCTGCCGCACCGGTACGGCCAGGCTGACGGCCCGCACCGAAGCACCGGCAGTCAACCCCAGTGCCTTGGCGGTGTGAGCATCGACAATCAAGGTCCCGGCGGCGACCCGCGCCGGTGCAGCAGTAATCCGGCAATCGGCGAACTGGCGGTTGTGAATCAGATAAACCGCCGCCTGCTCTCCCGGCGTGCCGATGCTCAGCTGCAATACCTGGCTGTCACGCACTGCGCGAATGTCGCCGGTGGCGCACTCGATCAACGGGCCGCCGTCAAAGATGTCGATGTAATCCTTGTGCTCGAACCCTTCAGCCTTGAGCATCCCCAGCGCCGGTTCGGTGTTGGGATGAACCCGGCCGATCGTCGCCCGCGCAGCCTCGGGCAGCAAACAGGTCGGTAGCGGGAACTTGGGCATCAGCTCGGCAATGAAGGTCTTGTTGCCCAGCCCGGTGAGGTAGTCGGCGTCGGCGAAATCCATTTTGAAGAAGTGCCGGCCCAGCCCTTCCCAGAACGGCGAAACGCCCTCTTCGTCCGAGTAACCACGCATCTCGGCGATCACCTTGTCGCCAAAGTACTGGCGAAATTCGGCGAGAAACAGAAATCGCGCCTTGGACAGCAAACGACCATTCAGACCGCTGCGATGACCAGCGTGCAGGAACAACGAACACAACTCCGATTGCCCGGTCATGTCATTGCCCAGAAACAGTGTGGGCAATTGCTGATTGATCCCGAGATTTTTCGAGGCGGCGACAAACAACCCCATCCGGTAGTTGTACCAAGGCTCGCGCAGCCCGACCGCACCCGCGAGTGCGCAGATACCGACGGCTTCACCGTTGTCGGCCTCCAGCACAAACAGGTAATCGGCATCGCCACGTTCGGCTTCACCGGCGAAGGTTTTTTCAGCCCATTCCAGGCGCTGCCGCAAACGCCCGGCATCGGCCGGCAAGGTGGTCAACCCGGTGCCGGCGCTGTGGGCCAGTGCCAGCAACGCCGGCAGGTCATTCATTGTTGCAGGACGGACGATCATCAATGCTGCTCCTGTGGGCTCACGCGTTTAGGCAGATAGACTTCCGCGAGCATGCAGCGCGCACTGCCGCCGCCAATCCGCTCGATGGTGTCAATGTTTACCGGTAGAGGTTTGGCGTACGCTTCGACCATCCGGCGCTGGTCGGCATGCAGCGACCGCCAGGCCGTACGCGACATCACCAGCAACGGCTCGCCAGCGGCGTTGTGCACTTCAAGCATGTTGCCGGCGAACGACTCCAGCTGATCGAAGCTCAGGGTCAAGACTTGCTTGCCGCTGCGCTCGAGACGAGAGCGCAGTGCATTGCGTTCGTCCAGGTCGCTGACCGATTCCAGGCAGACCACTGCCAGTTGCGTGCCGACGCTCATCATCACGTTGGTGTGATAGATCGGCACACCGTGACGGTCCACCGCGTTGAAGGCGCAGAGTTCATAGCCGAGGTGTTCAACCACCTGATCCAGGGCCTTGGCGTGAGTGCGGGTCGAATACCCGGCGTAACAGATGCGCTGCTCCCGATCGAGGACCATGCTGCCGGTGCCTTCAAGGAACACTTCCTGCTGCTCAAGGTCGGAGAGGTCAAGCAATTGCTCAATGCGGTAACCATCGCGCAGCCAGTCGAGTACGCCTTTGTCGCGCTCAAGACGGCGGTTGTGGCCCTGCATCGGGTACAGCACGAGCGTGCCGTCGGGATGGCTGCTCCACCAATTGTTCGGAAAGATCGAGTCCGGGGTGTGGGGTGCTTCGCTGTCGTTGTGCACCATGACTTCAACGCCGTGCTCACGCAGGGCTGCGACATAGCCGTCAAACTCTTGCAGGGCCTTGAGTTGTACGTCTTCGGCCGCAGCCGCCGGGCGCTGGAAACGGTTGTTGGCGGCCGTGTCCTGGTTGAAGGAGAAACGTGTCGGGCGAATCATCAAAACGGTATTGGTGGTTTGCATGGGCACAGAATCAATGAGGGTTGAGAGGTGCTCATTGTCTGATTCGGCGCCGGAAAAACCCGGCTGATAAGGAGGGAGTTGGTGCTGAAAATGGCTGAAAACGGGATGGCTTGCAGCCGATTTGGTGAGCGTGATAAATCGTCTGAAATCGCTGATAGATAGTTCCCACGCTCTGCGTGGGAACGCCTCATTGGACGCTCTGCGTCCGCCGTTGAAGTGACGCGGAGCGTCACGGGCTGCATTCCCACGCAGAGTGAACTGACCCCCAAATGTTGGACACAACCTTTGGGGGTGTCATGGGGAAGTA